>CAMDQC010000064.1 GCA_945905735.1 Prosthecobacter debontii
ATTTCTCCCGCCGGGTGGTTTTCTTTTTTTCGCTGTACTCCGCTGCCGCGAAACTCATTTGCTTTTCCATGCTCTTGTCTATCAGCTCTATCGCCCGCTGTCCCGCTATTTTACAGGGACTTTCGCTTTATTCAGCGTTTCCCTAGTCGTTCCGCTGCGTCCAGCGGTCGCGATCTGCGTAGATGACGTAATGACCTTTCGGCGGTAATGGCCGCCGTGCTTTGAGCGGGAAATTCGAGTTTGCGGTCGGCATTTGCATAATGAATCCCGCCCACTCTTTATACTCGCTGCCCTCGCCCGCGACTTCGTTCAGGAGCCCTCGGTACCCGCTTTCGGGGCTGAGAAAGAGGCCGGTGATGCGGCTATTAAAGCGATAGTCGTTCAACTCGTTGAAATCCGTAATCGTCTGCGGAAGCCACAGACTGTTCCGGTCCGCATACCACGCGGTCGCCCACGGCATGTCGGAGCAAATAATGTCGCGCTGGTCGAACCATTCGCCCAGACCCGAGATGACGCGAGGATAGTACGGTGGGAAAACCACATGCGTCTTGGGCGGGTCCGTGAACGCGCTGACCATGGGCATCACGCTGAGAAAGAAAGGGATAATCGCCAGCATGACGTTGAGCAGTCGGATATTGATCTCCAATTTCGACCACATCATGAGGATGAGACTGAGGCCGTAGAACGTCATAAAGGGGATGAATATCAGATAGATGTCGCTGGCGTGGTGCGCGGATCCATCGAGCCCGACAAACGCCATCCCCAGCAACGCAAACATCCACATCCAGAACACCGCCCATCGGAAGGAGAGCACTTCCGGGCGCTTAAAGGCTTGCAGCAGGGCGAGGAAAAAAAGCGGTGCAGCCACGATGCCGCCCAAGTGCTGCAAAATCGCTCCCGACTGCATCCTGATCTGCCCTTGCGTCTTCGAACGGCGATCGAGCGGCTCGATACTCTCATCGGGTTTCCCCAGTTGGCGCATGATCTGACTCTCGGTTCCGCGAACCTGAAACTGGCTCACGAGTTTCGCCGTCCCCTGAAAGTCACCGCAGACTTGGTACGTGCGCCAAAACCACGGCCCGATGCACACGAGGACCAGCGCCAGTATCACGCCGGGCTGTGCGAAGTTCGGCCGGAATGCAAAGCCGACCCAAATCAAAGCCCCGAGCACCACGAAGATCGAAATCATGTGGGTCAGACACATCAGCCCGAGCAAGAGCCCAGCGATTGCATTCCACAGCATCGTCCCCGTCCCTGCCTGTTTGGCGAGCAGGGCGCGCACAAAACAGTGCATCACCCCGCTAAAGAGGAAGAAGAGCAGCATCTGAGGCTGCCCGGTAAAGCAAATCTCCCACAAATGCTCACACAACAGACAGAGCCCCGCGCAGAAAATGGACAGCCGGTTATCGAAGAGCAGTCGGCCCGTAAAATAGTTTACGACGATCCCGAGAATCATGAGCACCGCAGCCATTGAGGCGATGAGGCGGTCCGGGAGCGGAATCTCCTCGGTCGGCGCCAGTTTCCAGAAATTAGGACGTCCGTCCGCCTCCGTCCGCCATTGGATCGTATTGTTCAGCGCAACGGCAGCCTTGAACATTTGAGCATTCACCCACGGCCACAGCGGCGCGTGGAAATAGTCCGGCACCGTGGCGAAGCCCGCATCCGGGTCGTATTTGATGAGATCATTGAACGCCTTATCGCCCTTCTTTTTCTCCAGCAAGTCGATGGCCACAGGGCTGATCACCTTTGTCTGAAAGCCGTTTCCCTTCGCGAGTTCGCGGGCGATCACCGCCTGTTCCATACCGCGTGCATTGCTCAACCCACGGAAAAAAGCGGAATGATTCCCCTGCTTGTTCAGAATATTGCTCCAAATGTGGAAGAAAAACAGCGCCGACGCCCCCGTGATTGCGACGAGTAACCAAATCCATGTTCGGCCTTTGCCCTGTTCGAGGGAATGTACGAGTTTTTGCGCGTCGAGTTCTGTCGCCATGTTGGATGAAAAATTGGTCGGTCTACTTTGCCTCTTCCGAAACCGGCGGCATCTCCCCGCTCGCCCGCATCTCCTTTAACCGTCGATGCAGCGTGCGACGGCTCATGCCGAGCTTTTGGGCGGCTGCTGTGATGTTGCCGCCTGTTTCTTCAAGGGCGCGGACAATCATCCGGTGTTCTGTATCCTGCAAGTTCAAATGCCCGCCGTCCCCACTTCGTTGCAATTTGATGCCGCCGCCTGTCGTCTGCACGCTGGCCGAGCCATCGCGCACCGCTGGCGGCAGGTCGCGCAGGGTGATCTTTGAGCCCGTCGCCATCACCACCGCTCGCTCGATTGCGCCGCGCAGCTCCCGGACATTGCCCGGCCACGGGTAACGCTCCATCGCCGCCACGGCGTCGCTCGTCATCTCGCGGACGGGCTTCCCGTTTTCCTCCGCCGCCACTTTTAGAAAGTGATGCACGATCAGCGCGATGTCCTCGATCCGCTGCCGGAGCGGCGGCATGTGGATGCGAATCACGCTGAGGCGAAAGAACAGATCGTCCCGAAACTCACCCGCCTCCACCATTCGCTCCAAGTCGCGATTCGTCGCCGCGACGAGCCGGACATCTACTTTGATCGGCGTGTTCCCGCCCACGCGCTCGAAGCTCCGCTCTTCGCCGAGCACGCGCAGGAGTTTCACCTGCGTGTTCTTGTCGATCTCGCCGATTTCATCGAGGAACAGAGTCCCCCCGCTGGCCTGCTCGAAGCGCCCGATCCGCCGCTCCGTCGCCCCGGTGAACGCCCCTTTTTCGTGCCCGAAAAGCTCGCTCTCCAAGAGCTGCGCCGAAAACGCCGCCATGTGGACGGCCACGAATTTCTCCTTCGGACGACCCGACAGCGAGTGGATCGCCTGCGCCACCAACTCCTTGCCCGTCCCGCTTTCGCCGGTGATCAGAACGGTCGCCCTGCTCGGAGCCACCTGTTTCACCGTATCGAAAATCTCGTCCATCACCATCGACGAACCGATGAGCCGCTCCAACCCGAACTTCTTCTCCACCGTCTTCTTCAGCTCCACGACTTCCTTCTCCACCACCCGCGAGCGCAGCGCCCGGCGGATGAGGATTTCCAGCCGGTCCACGTTCAGCGGCTTCGTCACAAAATCATACGCGCCCCGCTTCATCGCCTGCACCGCCGTATCCACGCCGCCGTACGCCGTCATCATGATCACCACCGGCGGATTCGCCCGCGCCAGCGCCTTCTCGATGAGCACCATCCCATCCTCGCCACCGAGCCGCAGGTCCGTGAGCATCAGTTCCACGGTTTCGTTTTCCAGCACGTTCATCGCGGAGGCGATATTGTCGGCGATGTACACGTCGAACGAATCTTCCAGCGACGCGCGAAGCCCTTCGCGCGTATGCTTTTCATCGTCCACGATCAGGATAGTCGGTTGCACGGCGCGGGGTGTAAATGGCGGGGCGGAATAGTGCAAGCGCGTCGAACTCAGTATGCCCGCACGCGATTCAGCCAGCCCGGCAGCCATTTGCGTTCGTTGCGAGCCGGGTCCGAGTTTTCCACGCGGCGAGTGAGCACCCGCGCCGCAGATGCACCGAACTCCTTCGAGGAATCCCCATCCATCCCCTCCAGCACTTGCAGCAAACCCCACCCCTCGCCCTTGTAACGCTCCTTCGCGTTGGTTCCTTCGCCTTTGAAGTTCACATAATCAATCAGCGCATAGGTCCCCGCTCCCGTCGCCAGCAGCGCCTTGAACTTCGCCTCTACGCCGCGTTTGTCCGATGCGGCGAGCAGTTTTGGCAGCGCCTTCTCCATTCGCCGCGCGAGGAAACGCGACTGCTCCCGGATGCTCCCGGCCAGCATCGCCCGCAGCTCTTTCATCCTCGGCGATTGCGCGTCGGCCTCAAACTCCGCCTTCGTTTTCCACGGACACGGCATCCCCGACTTCAGCCATGCAGGCAGCTTCACGCCACTCTTAAACAGAAACTCCACCAACGCTGGAAAGCTCTCCTCGAACGGCCCGGAGCCCCCAGCCGGATACCAGATAAAATGCCCGATCCCCAGCGAAGCAAACGCCTCCCCTGCGTTCCACGAAGTCAGCCCCTCCCGCGTCCCATCGCATTCATTTTTCCACACCTTCGCCCCGATGGAATCCAACTCCCGGTCGGAAAGCGCAAACGCGCTCGTGGTGAAAATGGCGGCTGCAAGCAAGTGGCGAATCATGCGCCCGTCGCTACAGCATTCCCGCCACCCGATCAACTGCTCACACGGCTCGGGGCAAAAGGATTCACCGTATTGGGCTGGCAATTGCTACTGTGTCGCTCTGTGAAACTGCTCATGTTTATCGGCATTAATGTCTTCGGCGCTATCGGCTGGTGGATCGGCGAGCACTTCGGCGTGTTGACGGCATTCATTGTCAGCGGCATCGGCAGTCTGTTCGGAGTTTATGCCGGGTGGTGGACTGCACGGCGGCTGTTGGATTGAGCGGCCATTGCTTGCGTGCTAGCGCGCTTTCTGCCGAAGGTACGGCTGAACACGCCATGAAAACACCGCTCATCTTACTCGCTGCAATGACCTCTCTTTCCGCCGCTGAACTCACTTATCCCGTCACGAAAAAGGGCGATGTGGTGGACGACTATCACGGGACGAAAATCGCCGACCCATACCGTTGGCTCGAAGACGACAATTCCGATGAAACAAAGGCGTGGGTCGTCGCGCAGAACAAAGTCACTCACGAGTTTCTCGACACGATCCCGCAACGAGCCGCGTTGCGGGAGCGGCTCACGAAGCTCTGGAACTACGAACGATTTAGCGCGCCCTTCGAGCGCGGCGGACGCTTCTTTTACAGCCACAATACGGGCCTGCAAAACCAAAGCGTCCTTTACGTCACGGACGCGATCGACGAGCCCGGCCGCGTCCTCCTGGACCCGAACACCTTGAGCAAAGACGGCACCGTTTCGCTCACAGAATCCACACCGAGCGAGGATGGGAAATTGCTCGTCTATGGCACGAGCGCAGGCGGCTCGGACTGGCAAGAGTTCCGCGTGCGCGATGTGGCTACAGGCAAAGACCTCGCCGATGTGGTGAAGTGGGTGAAGTTCAGCGGAGCCTCATGGGCAAAGGACGGCAGCGGCTTCTTCTACTCGCGCTTCGACGAGCCAAAGGCCGGCGATGCGCTAAAAGGGAAGAACGAGTTTCAGAAACTCTTCTTCCATAAAATCGGCACCGAGCAAGCGGCAGACACGCTCATCTACGAGCGGAAAGACCATGCCGATTGGGGCTTCGGAGGACACGTCACCGACGACGGGAACTATCTCCTCATCCACGTCTCGCAGGGCACAGACCCAAAGAACCGCGTCTTTTACAAAGACCTCACGCAGTCTCAGTCGAAAGTCGTCGAACTGCTCACCGACTACGACGCCGACTACGGCTTCGCCGACAACGACGGCCCCGTGTTTTTCTTCCGCACCGACCTCGACGCGCCGCGCTACCGCGTCATCGCGATAGACACCCGCAAGCCCGAGCGAGCGGCGTGGAAAGAAATCATCCCGCAAACCGCCGACAAGCTGGAAGGCGCAAGTTTCGTCGGCGGCAAAATCTTCTGCGAATACCTCAAGGACGCCCGCAGCGAAGTCGTAGTCCACACGCCGAAGGCGGACAAAAACTCTCAACTCTCAACCCTCAACTCTCAACTCACGTTGCCCGGCATCGGCAGCGTCGGCGGCTTCAGCGGGCGAGCGAAGGACACCCACACGTTCTTCAGCTACACGAGCTTCACCGAGCCCGGCGCGATTTACCGGCTCGATATTGCGACGTTGCAAAGCGTCGTCTGGCGCAAGCCCGCCGTCGATTTCGACAGTTCGGCTTACGAGACAAAGCAGGTCTTCTTCCCCAGCAAAGACGGCACGCGCGTCCCCATGTTCATCACCCACAAACGCGGCCTCGCGCTCGATGGCACAGCGCCCACCGTCCTCTACGGCTACGGCGGATTTAATATCCCCATGACGCCCGCCTTCTCCGTCTCCCGCGCCGTCTGGCTAGAAAAGGGCGGCGTCTATGTCGTAGCAAACCTACGCGGCGGTGGCGAATACGGCGCAGAATGGCACAAAGCCGGAACCAAGCTGCAAAAGCAAAACGTCTTCGACGACTTCATCGGCGCAGCCGAGTGGCTCATCGCGAATAAATACACCGCATCGCCCAAACTCGCCATCCAGGGCGGCAGCAACGGCGGACTCCTCGTCGGCGCGTGCATGACACAGCGGCCCGAACTTTTCGGCGCAGCCCTGCCCGCCGTCGGCGTCATGGACATGCTCCGTTTCCACAAGTTCACCATCGGCTGGGCGTGGAAAAGCGACTACGGCTCTTCGGAAAATGCGGACGAATTCCCCGCGCTCCTCGCCTATAGCCCGCTCCACACCCTCAAGCCCGGCACACGCTACCCAGCCACCATGGTGACCACTGCCGACCACGACGATCGCGTCGTCCCCGCCCACTCGTTCAAATTCGCCGCCCGCCTCCAAGAATGCCAAGCCAAAGACGGCCCGCCCGTCCTCATCCGCATCGAGACGAGCGCCGGCCACGGAGCCGGCACCGCCCTGAACAAAGTCATCGAGCAATCCGCCGATCAGCTCGGGTTTTTGATGAAGGCCTTCGGGATGTGAGCGATTCCTTTCGCCCCCCACGCAATCGAACAGCGGTGGGATGATTGAAAGTGGGCGTTGTCTAGCGGCGAGAGCCCGCAATACGACCGGACAATACTTTGTAACGTCCGAGAATGCCCTAGATAAAGAAGCCCGATCCGTTAAGCTGCTCACATGCGCCCGACATTCCATCAACTCAACCGACCCGACAAAAGGAACGCGCATTTCCACAAGTCACCTGCTATCCGACTCGGCGGAAATCGGTGTCGAACAATGGGGACTTAGGCCATTCTACGCCCGTCCTGATCAGCAATGCCCGCTCAAAAGCCCAATAACGAAACCAAGCGACTTGATGCGCTCAAGCGTCATCAAATCCTCGATACACCAGCAGAACAGGCTTTCGACGACTTTGCCTTCCTCGCTTCCACCATCTGCCACACGCCCATCGCCTTAATGACACTTGTGGACAGTGACCGCCAGTGGTTCAAGGCGCGCATCGGTCTTGACGCAGGGGAAACCCCTCGCGAACACGCCTTCTGCGCCTACACCATCCTAGGCGATGGAGTCATGGTCGTGGAGGACGCGACGCTCGATAAGCGTTTCGCGGAAAATCCACTAGTGACAGCCGCCCCGCACATCCGCTTCTACGCCGGAGCCCCCCTAATCGACAGCGAAGGAAACGCGTTAGGATCGCTCTGTGTGATCGATCGGCAACCCCGACTCCTCAGCGATGAACAACGCAAAGCTTTACAAGCGCTGGCTCGGCAAATTATCGCGCAGTTGGAGGTGCGCCGCACTTCCGCCGAATTGGCGAATGCGCTCACCGACCTCAAGACGCTTAGCGGCCTGCTCCCCATGTGCTCGCACTGCAAGGGCATTCGCAATGATACGGGATACTGGCAGAGCATCGAAACATACCTGAGCACCCACTCCGAAGCCGACTTGACCCACGGCATTTGTCCCAAATGCCTCAAGCACCATCACCCGGCAGTTTATGAACGCCTACATGCCGAAGGAAAGGTGTGACTAAACGTGGAATGAGCGAGACGGATCCCCGCCTTCTCGGCTCCGTGGCCAACATGCGTCGCGCCGGTTCCTCCGTTCCGTTCTTGATTCGTAGTCATGCCCCCTTCCCGGTCGGACTGGATGACGCCCCCGCGCAAAAAGGTCCGCATCCGAAAAGTAACGGGGAAAGTGCTACACACGATCCTCGACACGCGCCGTCAAAGCTCGTCGTTTTGTCGAAATAATCGATTTCAACAGGCCAAACAAAACTAAAAAGCGCAGTTTTTTCGCCACTTATTCACAGGTCCGGCATGTCGTTTTTTCTCTGTAAAATCCGCCGCCACCAAAACTTATTCACATTATTGCTAAAAAAACAGTTGCATCGCTTTCCCGAATTTTGGTAATTCCGAAACGTGCCGCAAGGCATCAACTAAACACCAAACAACCAAAATATCACCATGATTAAACGTAGCATCATCACACTCGCTGCTGTCTCAGCAGTGATCGGTTCCACAGCAATCGCAGGCCCAGCGCCAGTGAAAGCCGGAAAGACCGTCACACCACCAGCAGCTCAATCCTGTGTCACAGGCGACGTCGGACTCGACATCACCTCTGATTACTACTTCCACGGCCTGCTCCAGCAGGGTTCGGGATCCATCCTGCAGCCTTACGGCAACCTTTATTTCAAGGTCGCTGAAGGTGGTGCATTTGATTCCGTCTCCGTTGACGTCGGCATCTGGAACTCATTCCACGGTCGCCGTGGTCTCGCAGGCCAAAACAACAACTGGTTCGAGTTCGACTTCACCGCAGGCCTCAGCCTCGTGAAGGGCAACTGGACCATCAGCCCGAAATACATCCGCTACACCAGCCCAGGCAACTACTTCGCCAACAGCTCGGCAGTCGCACTTCGCATCGGCTACAATGACTCCGACCTGCTCGGAGCATGGTCGCTTCAGCCCTATCTCTGGGTTGAATACGAGGCGGACGGCAAGTCCGGCAACGGCCCTGCTGGTTCGGACGGTGGTCTCTACTACGAGTTCGGAATCGCACCAAGCCGCAGCTTCGGCGACCTCACGGTCTCCGTGCCAGTCAAACTCGGCATCGGCAGCAACGACTACTACGCCACGGATGAAACCTACGGGTTCGCATCCATCGGCATCACCGGCAGCTACGCGCTCAAGAGCATTCCTGAGTGCCTCGGCGACTGGTCCGTTTACGCCAATGCGACCTACATTCACCTCGGCGACGCAGCCTCCCCGCTCAACGGCGGCGACGAGAGCGACGTCACCTTCACCGGTGGCTTGAAGATCGCGTTCTAAATAAGAAAGCGAGTCATCTAAAGATTCACAGCACCCTTCGGTGGTTTATCCACCGAAGGGTGTTTGCTTTTTCCGTGTAGTCTGTTCGGCGGATGAAGGGTTGAACCTAGAAACCGCTGGATATCTACGAAAGCCACGGAAAGGTCACTGAAAGAGGCACTGTGCATAGAGCCCTGCTCACCCATTGGGTAAAGGCATGGATTCTCGGAATATATTGATTTCCGTGTAATTTGGACCCAACTGCCTTTTTGAGGTAAAAAGGTTGGCCCGGCGCGGGTCGGACGCGCCTAGCCAGAGACATATTTACTCGTCGCAGGTGCAGGCGTATTCTGGATTCGGGCAGCCTCCGCAGGTGTGCGTGAGCAGTTTGATGCGGAAGTTTTTCGGCTTCGCGTCGGCGCTCGTCTTGGCCTGCACGACGACTTGGTAGCCTTCGCCAGCGGGCAGCGGCGCTTTGGAAACGAGCAGGTCGCCTTTCTTTTCAAACTCCAGCTTCGTTTTCGCGCCGGGCGCCTCGGCGGTGGCGACGATGACTTGTGCGGCGGCGGGCTGTTTCTTCCCGGCGGCATCGTAGAAGGCGATGCTGACGGTGCGGTCTTTCTCAACGAAGAACTCGGCGTTTTGGCCTTCGAGTTCGAGGATGCGGCCTTTGCGCGGGCCGGCTTTGATTTTTGCATCCGCCAGCGCGGGGGTGATGGCGAGAGCGATGATGGTGATGATGCTGAGTAGTGTTTTCATGTGTTTTGTTCCGGCGCTGATGTGTTGGTTTTGCGCTCAAGCCATTCGTAGAGCACCGGCACTACGAGCAGCGTGAGGAAAGTGGATGTGAGGATTCCGCCGATGACGACGGTGGCAAGCGGGCGCTGGACTTCCGCGCCTGCGCCGGTCGCGATGGCCATCGGAACAAAGCCGAGCGATGCGACGAGCGCGGTCATCAGTTTCGGGCGGAGCCGCGTGAGCGTGCCTTCGACGACGGCGTCGCGCAGCGTGCTGCCTTGCTCGCGGAGCTGGTTGATGAAGCTGATGAGCATGATGCCGTTCAGCACCGCGATGCCGCTGAGCGCGATGAATCCGACCGCAGCGGAAATCGTGAATGGCATCCCGCGCAGCCACAGCGCGAAGATGCCGCCGGAGACGGCGAGCGGCACGCAGGTGAATATGAGCGCGGCCTGCCGCAGCGAGCCGAAGCTGAGGAAAATCAGCACGAAGATGAGAGCGAGCGCGAGCGGGACGACGATGGTGAGGCGCTGTTTCGCCTCGACGAGGTTTTGAAACTGCCCGCCAAACTCGAAGTAGTAGCCGTCGGGAAATTTCACCTTTTCACGGAGCGACTGCGTGGCCTCGGCGACGAAGCTGGCGGTGTCGCGTCCGCGCACGTTGATAAGGATGCTCACGCGGCGCTGCGTGTCCTCGCGGGCGATTTGCACGGGCTGGTCCACGAGCTTTACCTTCGCGACCTGGCCGAGCGCGAGCAAGCCGCCGGCCTCGGTGCTGAGCGGCAGGCGCTCCATCGCGGCGATGTCATTGCGCTGTTCCTCGGCGAGCCGGACGACGATGGGCGTGCGCCGGTTGCCCTCGATGAGCGTGCCGACTTCCTTTCCCGCGAGTGCGGTTTCGACGAGGCGGTTGAGGTCGTCGGCGTGGACGTTGAATTTGCGCAGCGCGTCTCGGTCGGGCTGGATTTCGACCATCGGGTTTTTGCCGATGCTGTCGAACTCCGTCTCGCTGCCGCCGGGGATGCGGACGAGCACTTCGCGCACTTCGCCCGCGAGTCGTTCCATTTCCTCGTAGGTGTCGCCGAAAATCTTGCACACGAGATCGGCCTTCGCTCCGGCCATGATTTCGTTGAAGCGCAATTGAATGGGTTGCGTGACAAGCACGTTCTGCCCCGGCACCTGGTCGAGCAGCGCCTTGCGCATGAGTGCGCCGAGCTGCTCTTTCGTCGTGCCGCTGCGCCACTGCTCGCGGGGCTTGAGCATGATGTAGGTGTCGCTCACGTTGGGATTCATCGGGTCCGTGGCGACTTCGGCGGTGCCGATGCGGGAGAAGATTTCTTTGATTTCCGGGAACTCGCGTCGCAGCACGGCTTCGCTTTGTTTTTGTAAATCGAGCGACGACGAAAGCCCGGCGCTGCTGCTGCGGATGAGCTGAAAGGCGAAGTCGCCTTCGTCGAGTTGCGGGATGAATTCGGAGCCAAGCCGCGAAAATACGACGAGCGAAAACCCGAACAGCGCGAACATCGGCAGCACGACGAGCCAGCGGAAACGCAGGCCAAACTGGAGCAGCGGCGTGTAGATGCGCTTGGTGAGCGTGACGAGCCAGTTGTCCTTTTCGCGGATGTTGCCGCCGAGCAGGAACGAGCACAGCACGGGCATGAGCGTGAGCGCGAGGATGAGCGCACCGCCGAGCGCGAGCATGACGACGACGGCCATCGGCTTGAACATTTTTCCCTCGATGCCTTCGAGCGCGAGGATGGGCATATAGACGACGGTGATGATGAGGACGCCGAAGAACATCGGGTTCGCCACTTCCTTCGCCGAGCGCAGCACTTCCTTCGCGCGCTCAGCGGCGGTGAGGCGGCGTCCGAGCGCGTGCTGGCGCTCGCCGAGGTGTCGCACGATGTTTTCCACCATCACCACCGCGCCATCTATGATGAGGCCGAAATCAATCGCACCGAGGCTCATCAAGTTTCCGCTCAGCCGCCACTCGACCATGCCAATCATGGCGAAGAACATCGCGAGTGGGATGACGAGCGCGACGATGAGCGCCGCACGCCAATTGCCGAGCAGCGCGAAGAGCACGACGACGACGAGCAGCGCGCCCTCGGCAAGATTTTTTTCCACAGTGCCGATAGTGCGGTTCACGAGGTCGCTACGGTCGTAGAGCGTGCGGATGACGACGCCTGCTGGGAGCTTGGTCTGCACGACGGCGAGCTTTTCGCGCACGGCGCGGGCGACGAGCCGCGAGTTTTCGCCCGCGAGCATGATGGCCGCGCCGACGAGCGATTCCTCCGCGTTGTCGGTGCTCGCGCCAGTGCGAAAGCCGGAGCCTATGCCGACGGTGGCGATTTCGCCGAGCAGGATGGGCTTCACGCCGCCCGCGAATTTCAGCGGCAGTTTCGCGATTTCGTCCGTCGTGGTGACGCGGCTTGCGGCTCGCACGATGAGTTGTTCGCCGCCGACTTCCACGTAGCCGCCGCCCGCGTTGTGCGTGTTCTGCTCCACGATTTCCGCGAGCACATCGAGCGACAATCCCGCCGCTGCGAGCCGCGCCGCATCGGGCTGAATCACGATTTGTTTTTCGTAGCCGCCGCTCGTGTTCACCTCCGCGACGCCGGGCGTGCCGCGCAGCAGCGGCTTCACTTGGTATTCCTGAATCTGCCGCAGCGCCATGAGCTGCTCCTCGCGCGTGGCGGGTTTGCCCTTCGCGTCGGTGGTGTAGTCGAGTGCGTAGTAAAAAATCTCACCGAGTCCCGTGGCGACAGGCGCGAGCTTCGGGGTGAGGTCGGGCGGGAGCTCGTCGAGCACGCCTTGCAGCCGCTCGGTGACGAGCTGGCGCACGCGGTAAATATCCACGCCGTCGCGGAAGGTCATCGTCACCTGCGAGAGCCCGAACTTTGACAGCGAACGCAACTCGACCATCTCGGGCAGTCCGGCCATTTCACTCTCGATGGGGAAGGTGATGAGCTTCTCGACTTCCTCCGGCGCGAGCGCGGGCACGGCGGTGTTGATTTGCACCTGCGGATTCGTGATGTCCGGCACGGCGTCAATCGGAAGCCGCAACGCTGCCCAGCCGCCGATGCCGATGAGCAGCAGCATGGCGAGCAGCACGGCGGCGCGTTGCCGCATCACGAGTTCGATGAGCCGGTGCAGCATGGTGTCAGTGGCCGCAGGTGCAGGCTTTGCCGCCGCGCAGGACTTGGAGTTCCGCGAGCCAGAGCGACATCACGGGCGACGTGACGATTTGATCGCCCGCGTAAAGGCCGTCGGTGATTTCCGCGTGTGCGTCGCCCATCGCGCCGACCTTCACCGGAGTCCGCACGTAGTATTCACCGTTCACCGCATAGACGAAATTGCCTTCCGCCGTTTTGAGCAGCGCCGAGCGCGGCACGGACGTGACGGCCTCGCCAGCCGCGCCGCGAAACGTGGCCTGCACGCGCACGCCGGTTGCGAGAGGCGTCGCCGTTTCCACCGCGACCTCGAAATCGCCGAGCGTGGCGTAGGGCGCTTTCTCCACGCGCTTCACCGTGCCGCGCAGCATCGGCGCATCGGCGGGGCGCAGCTCGATTTCCATGCCGGGCTTCACGAGCGCGGCTTGTTCCGCTGTGAGCCATCCGGTGACTTCATTCGCCGCCGACGACAGCGCGACGGTGAATGATGGCGCGATTTTTTCCTCCGCGACTTCCGCGAGTTTTAGGCCGATGGCTTTCTTCATCACGTCGGTCAGCGCGACGCCCTGGTCTTTCTTAAACTGTGCGCCGTTTTCGGGGGGACGTTCGCTGGTCTTGGCTTCGGCGGGGCCGCAACCGCTGAGTGCGAGCGCGGCGATGAGTGCGATGGATGTGAGGATGAGTGGCTTCATTTGGTGAGTTTGGTTCCGGTGAGCAGTTCGAGTTCGGCCAGCGCGGTCAGCGCGTCGGCCTGGGTGGCGAAGATGGCTTCGAGGGCTTCGAGGTAGCTCGACTGCACTTCGAGATAAGTGGTGAGCGGCACCGCCCCGAGCCGGTAGTGGCGGTCGGCGAGCGTTGCGGCTTCGCGCAATTGCTCGGCGATTTCCGGGTTCCATCGCGCCATTTCTTTTCGATGAAGCGCGTAGTCCGCGACGTGTGTGCGCAGCTTCCGCTCGATGTCGCGCTGCGCGAGCCGGAGTGAAGTCTGCGCCTGCAACTCACGCGCCTTCGCCGTCGCGATGTTGCCCGTGTTGCGATTCCACAACGGAAGCGGGAGCGATACGCCAAGGCCCGCGATGCTCTCTTTGTCGCTCGCTTTCTCCTGCGAGAAATGTGGCCCGACTGTGATGCTCGGCCACGCTTCGTTTTCCGAGAGGCGCACTTTGAAACCCTGCTGAGTGAGTTCAAGTTCGCGCTGGCGTAGCTCGAAGTTCCCGCGCACTGCTCGGCGGATGAGTTCATCCGTGCCCGGTAAATCTCCGAAGGCCGGCGTCACATCCGCGATCATGATGCGTTCCCCGATGGAGCGCCCTCGAAGCTGGTTCAACTCGAACAGTGCCTCTTGCGCTTCCTGAGCGCCCTCGCTCGATGCGCGCCTCAATTTGATGACCGACGCCTCAATAGCCCGTGTTTCCAGCAACGGCGCGACACCCGCTGGTTCGCGTTGTACCAGCGTTGTCACAAGTTCCTCGCCGCGCGCGGCGACTTCCGCCGCAGCCGCAGCCCGCCGCTGCGCCGCGAACAGCGCATAGCCGCGCCGCAGCACTTCCGCTCTAAGCGCCGCCCGGAATTGCTCCAGACCCGCCTCCGCAAGCTGGACTGAACGGTCGGCGATGGCCTTCCTCAGCAAAATGCGCCCCGGCCACTCGAACGTCTGATTTACCGAAACCGCCCACGCCGTACCCTCTGCCGAGATGTCGCCGCGCACGCGCTTGCGTCCGACTTCGCCGGAGACTTCGGGATTCGCCCACGCGCCCGCCGTCTTGCGCTCGCCTTTCGCTGCAGAGATTTCGGCTTCGTAAAATCTGAGTTCAGGATTTTCTGCAAGCGCCTGAGCAACGAGCGCATCGAGCGTGACGGGTGGCGGAGATTTATCGTCAGCGGCAGCGAGCCGTGCAACGAGAGTGAAGGTGAAAAGGAAGATGTGTATGACTTTCATAAAAAGATGCGGATGAGAAACGGACAGACGAAGGCACGAGAAAGCGCGCCTCTTTGGGCGAGTCAGCCAGACCCGAATGGGCAGGCTGTTAAAACGCGAGCGAAGGCCCGCGCACGGGCTGGGCCGTGGTCACATCATGCCGCCAGACCGGCGGCGAAAACAGCGGAGGTACCGGAAGCGGCACAGCAAGCGTGGCCGCTTCGAGCCGCGCGAATTTTTCCAGCAACGCCACGAGTGAATCCATCACTGTCCACACCGGCAAGGGGAGTGCGGGCTGCTGGAGAGCCGCGAGATTCACGCCATTCTCCAGCGTCGCGCAAGGAGAGCAGTCCTTCGTGCCGCACGGCAGACGGTCGTTTTCCTCGTGCTCCGCTCCGCACTCGCACGCTGGCTCCATCAGCTCCGGCAGCACCGACGTGATGAGACAACTGTTGGCAACAGGCCACCACAACAGCGCGAGCAAGAGACAGAGAATGGAGCGAAAGAGCCGCATGAACGCAAGACGGGTGGACCCAAAGCGCAACTTTGGCAAACCATTTCTCCGAAACGGATGGTGGTGAGCAGATAATGGCCAAAATGATTCACAGCACCCTTCGGTGGTTTATCCACCGAAGGGTGTTTGCTTTTTAGGCGTTCACAAAAAAAAGCCGTGCGGTGCATAGCGCACCGCACGGTTTCTGTGTATCTCGGTCGGATTACTTTTTGTGCGCCGCGCAGACTTTGGCAGACATGGTCTTGCCGGTCTTCTCGTCCACACACTCAATCGTGCGGGTATCGGGAGCGGGTGATTTGCCACCAGCGGTAGGGCGGTAGGTGACCTTCATTTTGCACTCCGGGCATGTGTGGCTCTCGGCGTGGGCCTGATCTTTGCCGACTTTGGAAATCACGATGGTCCCACAATGGGGGCATTCGTGGGCGACCTCCGTGCCGGGCGTGAGTGCGCTGAGTTCTTCGCGGGATTTTACCGGACGGAACGCCTGTCCATCGGGTCCGGCAAATGCGGACAGGTTCATTGCGAGGAGCGCTGCACCGAGCAGCAGACTGAGTTTTAGTGAGATGTTTTTCATGGTTTTAATTGTTGTTTTTTGACCGACAGGTGAATCCCACCGTTCCCATTGAATCGAATCTGCCAACCCCGCTGGCCGTGTATATTTCTCCCCTGCCTGCGACTGGTTGAGCGAACTGAAAAAAGAGTGGCGACAATACAACCAAAGCCCCGCCGCACTGCGATTCACTTGCGCACATGAAGACAACAACCGTCAAACCAGCACTGAAATACACGCTCACCACGATGGCACTCACCATCCTCGCCTTTGCATTCTCCGGCTGCGAAAGCACCGGCGGGGGCCACGGCGGCGGAACGCACAACATGGGCAGCGGCAGCGCCCGAGGCTCCATCCCAATGGCTGACCGCAATATGCCCGGTCGCTGAACCGTAGGAACAAATGACCAACCCAAAAGAAACGACAAAAGACCCCATCTGCGGAATGATCGTGGACGAAGCTACGGCGCTCCCCGCTGACCGCGATGGGACGAAGTTCTATTTTTGCAGCGAGGACTGCCGGCAGAAATTTCTAGCCACGCCCGCCGACGCAAAGCCCGGGAAACAATCGGGCGAAGGAGAAGGAACTGCCCTTTTCGGATGACTTCGAGCGGGCGGAGCTGGGGAAGGCGTGGGCGGGAATATCCGACATGGCGTGGTATCGCAAAAAACGCGCAGTCTTCCGCACAGGGCTCACGCATCTAAATTTGGCTGAATGCTGAGGAGGTGGAGGAGGTAGGCGTGGTCCCGCCTGCGGCTTTGATTTTGCCTTTGATGGAGCGTTTGGCTTTGCGGGTGTCGGCCTTGAGAAGGTTGAGCGCCCAGCGGCGCAGGGTGGCGAGGTTTTCGATGGCGTGGCCGCTACGGGCGCGGTTTTGGTCTTCGTTAAAGACGACATCGAGCACACAGTGTAGTTGGTTTTCCACTCCCCAGTGGCCGCGCACGGCGGTGGCAAATTTTTTCACATCCCGCGCGAGGCTGCTGAGGTAGTAGCGGCGTTCGGTGGTGGTCTGGTCGCCGATTTCGCGCACGGATTCGACGACGCCCACGCTGCGCAGCCCCTCCCATTCTCCACGGTCTGCAAACCAGCCGATGTCGGTGCTCTGCCAGTAGCGCCGCGTTTCGATTCGTCCGTGTCCTTTTTCGATATGTTCGCAGTGGGCTAGTGCGGGGTCTTTGCTGGCGATGGCGGCATCGAGGTAGGTGGTGATTTCTTGGTGCGCGGTGCCTTGGTTGCCTTTGAGGGCGAGGACGTATTCGGCGTCGGCTTCCTTGATTTCTCGGGCGATGCGGCGCTGGCAGCCCATGGCGTCGAGGGTGACGATGCAGCCGGCGAGTTCGAGTGTGCGCAGCAGTTCGGGGACTGCGGTGATTTCGTTGCTTTTGTCGTCCACACGGCGCTGGCCGAGGACGAGTCCATTGCCCGCAGCCCAAGCGTTGACGATGACTTTTGGGCTTTCTCCGGCGTCGATGGCACGGCGCAGCGCCTTGCCGTCGATAGCCACAGCCGAGCGCAGCGAGACAGACTGCCGCAGGCAGCCCGAAGGGTGAGCGCAGCGAATCAATTTCGTCGGCCAGCGCGGTGCGCAGGCTTTGGGTCCAGCGCATGAACGCGTCGAGAAAGCAATGCGGGTCGAGCGCGGCGAAGAGTCGGTTGAACGTGTCGTGGCTGGGAATGCCGTTGGGCAGTTCCAGAAAGGTGCGCAGCCAGGACTCCTTGGAGTCGCCAAAAAGCTCCATGTCCTCGAAGCTCTGCGCACCGCAAAGCAAGGAGCAGATTGCGATGACGAGGATGTCTTCAAACTTGTGAAGCCGGGTGCGTTCGAGTCGCGGATCGGGCAGTTCGCGCAGGATGGTGATGAGGTCGATTCGGTCGGTGGATGATGCTTTTGGTGCAGGCATCCCAAGCGTATTCCAGAAAGGTACCAAAAAGTACAGTTATGGTAATTATAGTTCGGCCGGCGATTTAGATGCGTGAGCCCTGCTCGGAGGAGGCTATCATGGCCTGCGTCGTCATCCTGATTTTCCTCCTGCATCTGCGCAGCACCGTCTCGGTGATGATCACGCTGCCGCTGTCCGTCTGCTTGTGCTTCATCCTCATGTTTGGCTTCGGAGTGGACTCGAACATCATGTCGCTCGTGGGCCTCGCCATCGCCATTGGCGACGTCGCTGACATGGGCATCATCATGACGGAAAACATCTACCGGCACATTGCCACCGGCGATCCGAAAAAGAGCCATTTCCAAAAGGTGTATGACGGCGCGACCGAAGTCGGCGGAGCGATTGTCACCGCTGTTTCAAACACGCTCGTCTCGTTCATTCCGGTGTTCTTCCTGACCGATCAGGAAGGCCAGCTTTTCCGCCCGCTCGCCTTCACGAAGACCTTTGCCATCGGTGCCAGCGTCGTGCTCGCGCTCACCGTCGTGCCGATGGTCTGCTACTTCTTGTTTCAGCCGGTGAAATGGTCGCGCCGCACCGCTTGGAAAATCGCCCTCGCGCTCGGTGTCGGCTCCGTTTTTGCCACGCACGCCGTCTTCATGTGGGCGCTGGCGGGCTCGCATTACAGCGGCTGGCCGATGTCCATCGTGGTCGGCGTCATCGTCGCACTGTCCGTGGTGCGCATGACCCGCGAGCGCTTCCTGCCGCTGGAAGAGAACCCAGTCTCGCGCCGCATTTCGGGCGTCTATACGCCGGTGCTGCGCTGGGTGCTCGACAACAAGAAGACCTTCATGATCGGACCGCTGATCATCCTCGCTGCGGGCCTCTGGATATGGCGCGGCATCGGGCGCGAGTTCATGCCGCCGCTCAATGAAGGCTCGTTCCTCTACATGCCATCACTGCTACCGCAGACCGGACTCGGCCCCGCCATTGAAGTGAATGCAAAACTCGACCTCGCGATAGCCACCGTGCCGGAGGTGGAATCCGTCGTCGGCAAAATCGGACGCGCAGAGAGCGCGCTCGATCCCGCGCCGATCAGCATGTTAGAGAGCATCATCATTTTGAAGACCGAGGACCAATGGCGGGAGTTGCCCGTGAAGCGCTGGTTCGCTGGCTGGCCGAGCGCATTGAAAGCACCGCTGGCCTTCTTCGCGCCGGAAGAACGTCGCATCACGAAGTCCGAGATTCCGAGCGAGCTGCAACAAAAGACCGCCATGCCAGGCGTGCTGCCCACTTGGCTGCAACCGATTCAAACCCGCATCACCATGCTGCAATCCGGCTTCCGCGCAATGATGGGCGTAAAGATTTACGGCAGCGATTTGAAGGAGATCGAACGCCTCGGACTCGAGATCGAATCCCTGCTCAAACAAGTGCCCGGCTCCACCGACGTGGTCGCAGACCGCATCGTCGGGAAACCGTATCTGGAGTTTGAAATCGACCGCGACCGCATCGCCCGCTACGGCGTGAACATCCGCGACGTGCAGGACGTGATCGAGATGGCCATCGGCGGCATGAACCTCATGGAATCCGTGGAAGGCCGCGAGCGATACCCCATCCGCGTGCGCTACCTGCGCGAGTTCCGCGAAGACATTCCCGAGCTGGAGAAAATCCTCATTCCATCGAGCACCATGGCCCAAGTGCCGCTCGCGCAAGTCGTCACCATCAAGAGCGTGCTCGGCCCGCAGGAGATCAAAGGCGAGCGCGGATTGCTCGTCGGCTACGTCACCATGAACACCCGCGAGCGCGATGAAGTCAGCGTCGTCGAGGACTCCGAAAAGCTGCTGCAAGCCGCGCTCAAAGACGGACGCCTCAAGCTCCCCGCAGGCTACTACTGGGAATGGAGCGGCCAGTTTGAAAACCAGGTCCGCGCCACCAAGCGGATGCAAATTCTCGTCCCCATCTGCATCGCCATCATGTTTGTATCGCTCTACCTCGGCTTCCGGCGGAAGTGGATCGCGCCGGTGATTTTCCTCGACGTCATCGTCTCCCTCTCCGCCGGATTTCTGCTGCTGCCGCTTTGGGACGCAAATCTCTCCGTCGCAGTGTGGGTAGGCTTTCTCGTGCTGCTCGGCGTGGTGGATGACGACAGCGTCGTGCTCTCGACCTATCTTGAAGACATCTTCGACAAGAAGGAAATGACAAGCATCGCCGATATCCGCGAGGCCGTGCTTCAGGCCGGATTGAAGCGCATCCGCGCCAATCTCATGACCATTTGCACCACCGTCTTCGGCCTCATGCCCGTCTTCTGGGCCACCGGCCGCGGTGCCGACGTGATGAAACCCATCGCCCTCCCCTCGCTCGGCGGCATGTCCGTGAGCGTCATCACCATGTTCATCGTGCCCTGCCTGTTCTGCGCCATCGAAGAGTGGAAATGGAAACGCGCACAACGCTCCACGCCAACCGCGACAGACGCGTGGGAAATCGCCGCGCCGATTTGAGTCGCGAGCCAGAGGCTCGTGTTCCCGAACAGTGCGAGCACCCTTCGGTGGTTCATCCACCGAAGGGTGTTTGCTTTTTCCGTGATCGCTCTGGCATACCGTCCGCTTTGGTAAACAGCTCAGCCCATGTCCGATACTCACTTGCAGCCAGCGCCGACTGTGGAGGCGTTTAGCCTCGTCATTGCCACGTTTGAGCGCCCGGATGACTTGCGCATTACGCTCGACGGCGTGCTCGCGCAAAGGCGGCAGCCATCCGAAATCATCATCGTGGATAGCTCGCGGGATGACCGGACGAAGGCGCTTTCTGCCGCCTACTCCGGCAGCATCCCGTTGCGGTATATTTTCTCCGATGCGCGCAGCGCGGCCAAGCAGCGCAACCAAGGCTCCGAAGTCGTTTCGCCCGATAGCGGGGTGATCGGCTTCATGGATGACGACATCACCCTTTACTCCGATACCTGCGAGAAAGTGCTCGGTGTTTTCGACCGCGATGCGGAGCGGAAAGTGGGCGGCATCTCCGTGCGCATTGACGACATTCACCGACCCACGCCCTCGGGTCTTACTCGACTCTACCTGCGGATTCAGGCCGGGTTTGCACATCCCACTTACGGAGGGAGACTCTTCGGCCCCGGCATCAACTGCCTGCCGACTTACGACGAAGAGACAGAGGAAAACGGCACCCTCATCCGAGCCGATTGGCTGAACTCCGGCTGCGTCTTCTATCGCCGCGAGCCGTTCTTGCGGGAGAAGTTCCCCGCGTTCGACGGATACAGCTTCATGGAAGACGTTCACTGCTCCGCGCGCATCGGAAAAACGCACCGGCTCTACTTCCACAAAACGGCGACCTGCGGGCACCGCGAAGGAACCAACTCCCTCAAGCGCGACTACCTCGGAATCGCCCGCCAGCGCATCCGCAACCAGCGCATCGTCGCCCGCGACGTGCAAGGGCTCGGCGGCTTTTCCCTCGCGTGGAAATTCCTACTGCACCGCGTCTTCAGCACCATCGCGATTCTGCGCGGACGCGAAACAGGCTGGCAGCAATCGCTGAAAGGGACTTGGTTCTAGCCATGTTTATTTATCGCGCCCGCAAGCTCTTGCAATCGGTCGAGTCGCGCATCCGGCAGACGGTATTTCGCTGCGTGGGGATGCGCCTCGCTGGAAAGGTGTGGCTAGGCCGCATCGAATGGCCAAACCGCCCCTACTGCGTCTCGCTGGGAAAAGGCGCGATGCTCGACCACGGCATCACCCTCCTCGCCACGAGCGACCGCGCGCGGATCGTCATCGGCGCGGGTGTGTATATTAACCGCCACACCATTCTCGACGTGGACGAACTGGTCGAACTCGGCGATGAAACGATGATCGGCCCCGGCTGCTATCTCACCGACCACGACCACGCTTTCACCAAAGACACCGCGCCCGGCGCAGGCCCGCTCATCGTCGAGCCCACGCGCATCGGCAAACGCTGCTGGCTCGGCGCACACGTCACCGTGCTAAAAGGCGTGACCATCGGCGATGGCACCGTCGTCGGCGCGGGCTCGGTCGTCACGAAATCCCTGCCGCCCGGCGTCCTCGCCGTGGGTTCGCCGGCCCGCGTCATCCGCGAATTATGATGACTGTCGCCTTCTGCATCCCCACGCACAACCGCCTCGCCGACATCCGCCGCACGCTCGACGCGCTCGCTGCGCTTTCGCCGCCCGCAGATGAAATCATCGTCGTCACCGATGGCTGCCACGACGGCACCGTGGAGTGGATTCGCGAGACGTATCCCGCCATCACGCTCGTCATCCACGAAGTCGCGCAAGGCTGCATCCCTTCGCGCAACGAGATTTTCGCGATGGTGAAGTCGGACATCCTCTTCACGCTCGACGACGACAGCTACCCTATCGAGCGCGACGCAGTGGCCAAAGTGCGCGACCTTTTTGAAAAGAACCCGCAGCTCGGCGCGGCGGACTTCCCGCAAGTCACCGATGAGAAACCCGAGACGCTTGATTGGTCGCTGGAGCAATTCGGCCACGCGCACTTTCGCGGCTTTTTTGTCAGCGCCGCCGCCGCATTTCGCACCCGGCTCTTCCGCGAAGTCGGCGGCTACACGGGCATGTTTTTCCACATGTATGAAGAGCCCGATTTCTGCGTGCGCATCCTCGCCGCCGGGTGGCAAGTGCGCTTCGAGCCTGCGTTCCGCGTGCGCCACCATTGGTCCGGCACCGGGCGCAGCGAAGTGCGCAACCACCACCGGCACTCGCGTAATGAAATGTGGGGCGTGCTCATGCGCTGCCCATTTCCGTGGCTGCCATTCGTCGCCGCGTTCCGCGCATTCCGGCAAATGTGCTATGCCGTAAAACGCGGCTGGGCACTGCAAGAGCCGAAGTGGTGGTGGCTCACAGTGAAAGGGCTCGCCGAGTGCATCCGCCAGCGCAGGCCGCTCCCGTGGAAAGCCTACAAAGGCTGGATGGACCTCATCCGCCAGCCACACGACGACCGGGCGAAATGGCAGGCGACGTTTGAGAAATGAAGATTTCCTTTTCCGCCACCAACCCCTGCCACATGTGGCCCACCGCCCGCGCCGTCGGCGAACTTGGGGCGCTCGGCCACTATTACTCCGGCTACCCCGGGTGGAAAATGCGCGACGCAGACCCCGCGATTCTACGCACCCACAGCTTCCGCACCAACGTCGTCTATGCGCTGCTCAAGTATGCCCCCGCGTCGCTGCGCCCCAGCTCGCGCGCGCTTTTCCTTTGGCAAGACCACGGCCTCGATCGCTGGGTCGCCCGCCACTTAGAGCCGTGCGATTTTATCCATGCCATGCCCGGCCAAGCCCTCCACACCTTCCGCGCAGCGCGAAAGCTGGGCATCCGCACCGTGCTCAATCACGCGACCGGCCCCGTCCGCGAATGGGTCCGCATCATGGAGCCCGAATACGAGCGCATCGGCGAACACCTCACCGACGTTTGCCCCTACGACGCCGCGTATTTCGAGCGCGAGGATGAGGAGTATCTCCTCGCCGATTACCACGCCGTCGCCAGCACCGTCGTTCGCGACCAACTCATCCATCTCGGCATCCCCGCGCGCCAAATCGTCGTCATCCCCTACGGAGCCGACACCGGCCCCCGCGTATTTCGCCGGGGCGAAAACGACCAGCCGCCCGCGCAGTTCCGCATCCTCTTTGCTGGCCAAATCGGCATCCGCAAAGGACTGCGTACGCTGCTCGACGCACTCGCCCTTTGCTGCAACCCGGAGTGGCGCGTGGACTTCGTCGGCGCGAAACTCCCCGAAAGCGCCCACGACCTCGCCGCCTACAAAGGCCCCGTCCCACTCCACTTCCACGGCACCAAATCGCAGGAACAACTCGCCGCAATGATGCGCGAAAGCAGCGTGCTCGTCCTCCCCTCGCTCGAAGAAGGCTTCGGCCTCGTCGTCCCTCAAGCCCTCAACTGCGGCCTGCCGTGCATCGTCTCGGATCGCGTCGGCGGCAAAGACCTCATCCGCCCCGGAGAAAACGGCGCAATTTTCCCCGTCAGCGACGCCGCCGCCCTCGCGAACGAACTCCGCACTTTCGCCGAAAACCCGCGCCGTACCACCGACAACCTCGGCTGGGAGGAGCCGGCGAAGCGCCTCGTGGAGTGGAGCAGCAGTGTGCTCTGACGATTCTCAATCCCCGCACTTGCCCCGCTCAACGGTCCGCGTTTATCTACCCCGCACATGTCACTGAACGCCAACGTCCGCGCAGAAGCCCTGATCGAAGCACTCCCGTATATGCAGAAATTCCGGGGGCATCTTTTCGTCATCAAATATGGCGGCAGCGCGATGGAAGACGAACATGCCATTGACCGGCTGCTCAAAGATGTCGTCTTCCTCGAAGCTGTCGGCATCAACCCCGTCGTCATCCACGGCGGCGGCAAAGCCATCACCGAGCGGATGCGCCAAGCGGGACAAAAAGCGCGCTTCGTGAACGGCCTGCGCTGCACCGACAAGGAAGCCATCGGCATCGTGGAAGACGTCCTCGACAACAGTATCAACCCCGACATCGCCAACCGCATCAACGCATTCGGCGGCTCCGCCATGGGCATCCACGGCAAGACCGTCCTCATCGGCCAAAAACTCCCGCCACAGCGCGAGCACGGCGAGGATGTGGACCTCGGCTACGTCGGCGAAGTCACCGACGTGAAGCTTGACGAAATCACCCAAATGGTAGAACGCGAAATCGTCCCCGTCATCAGCCCCCTCGCCCGCGACGCCGCAGGCATCGTCTATAATATCAACGCCGACATCGCCGCCGGCAGCGTCGCCGGAAGACTCGGCGCGACCAAGCTCATCTACGTCAGCGACGTGCCCGGCCTTATGCGCGACCCAGCGGACAAAAGCTCGCTCATCCCCAGCGTCTCCACCGCGCAAATCGAGAAACTCATCGCCGACAATATCATCACTGGCGGGATGCTCCCAAAAGTCGAAAGCGCCCTCAACGCCCTCCGCCAAGGCGTGAAAAAGGTCCACTTCATAGACGGGCGCACGCCGCACGCCCTGCTCCTAGAAGTCTTCACCAATCAAGGCATCGGCACCGAGATCGTCGGGTGATTTCCGAGTGCATTTCTGACACGGGAGGCGAAGGTGCAGGGGCTAGTATTTCAGCTCTCACTCACCGCCGCGACCAGATGCGCTCAAACTCCTCGCGCCGCACCCAGCCTGCGCGGTCGCCGTCTGCGCGGACGTAGAGGTAATTGCCGCGTTCTTTTTCCACGCGGGCCAACTCTCCGGCCGGGAGCTTCACGAGTTCTTCGCCTTCGCGGGTCGGCGTGAGTCGGAGTGGGGTGGAGTCTTCTAGGGCGACGCCGAGATTGCCGCGTCGCGAGAGGCCGAACAGTGCGGGGATGGTAAAAAGGAATGCGGTGAGTGCCAGCGCAGCGATGCCTTGATGCCAGTCTGCCCGCTGCGCACCGAGGAGTCGAGGGAGGGTGAGCAGCATGACTCCGCCCCAAAAGCCGATCGATGCCGCGCCCAGCCAGACGTTCGGCGAGAGCCATGTCGAGTAGCTCTCGGTCCATGAGAGCGTGGGGCTGGGCAGTTCGGCTTTGTGCCGCGCAAAGGCCAAGTTCGCTGCGGTGTTCTTGTCGTGAGGATTGATGAGAGCCGCCCTTTCCCAAGCGAGGATGGCGTGGCCGGGGCGGACGACTTTCCATTCGGCATTGCCGAGATTGTGCAGCGCGCCGTGGGAGAAGTTTCCCTCGGAGACAAGCTCGCGAAGCTGATAGGCGGACTCGCCGTAGTCGCTGTCGCTCATGGCGCGCGTGGCTTTTTCAAAGCGGTCGTCCGGTGCTTCGGCGAAGGCGGCGGAGCAAGCGAGCAGGAGAAAGAGGAGCGTTTTCATACAGCTTTGGCGCTCAGCCGAGCGAGCGTGTGTTCGAGGTCGAGCATGAGTTTATCGGGCTTGATGGTTCCGTTTGTGCCGTAGCGGTGTGCCTCCGAGTGCTCAAAAATCGCCCGCGCCGTCTGCGATGCGCGCTCGTCGTCGCGGAGGATGTGGAGCACTTCCTCCTGTGTGAGACTGCCCGCCTGCGCGGTGTCGAGCGGCGCGGCAGCTTCGCGAATGGCTCGTGTGCTGGCGGTGAGGAACGCGCCGGAGTCCCCGAGCCGTGCAGCATTTCGCGCTTCACCGAGTGCGAGCCGTGCGGCAGCACGAGCTTTGCGGCGGCGCATGATTTGGGGGTTTGCGGCGTGGTGTTCGCGGCGCTTCCGCCGTGCCCAGAGTGCCGCGAGGAACACAATCGGCGTGAGTTGCAGCGCGAGGAACCAGCGCGACCACAGAGCCGGGCGAAGGCTGTGCGTCCAGCGCCCCGGCGACTCGGCGAGGCCGGTGAGCGCAGGCTCGATGGCCTTTGGTCCTTTTGCTTCCTCCTCTTCTTTGGG
>CAMDQC010000065.1 GCA_945905735.1 Prosthecobacter debontii
TCGGCACACTGAGCGCCGAGACCGGCCCCGTCTTCCTCACGTATCGTGGACAGCCGGAGATCGATGCCCTTATTGCTGCGCAGCAAAAGGGAACGCCGACTTACGATTTCACCGCACCCGATGGCATCCAGCACACCGTCTGGCGCATCGTCGAGCCCTCGGTGCTGGCGGCGCTGCAAAGCGAGTTTACCAAGCTGCCCGCCGCTTATGTCGCCGACGGGCACCACCGCACGGCAAGCGCCGCGCGCGTGGCGCTGGAGCTTCGCGGCAAGGGCGAGAGCACGGTGGACTCCGACTGGTTCCTGTGCGTGCTCTTCCCCGGCAATCAGCTCCAAATTATGCCCTACAACCGCACCGTGAAAGACCTGAACGGCCTCACGAAAGAGCAGTTCCTCGCGAAAGTCGGCGCGGCATTTTCGCTGAGCCCGGCCTCTTCACCCAAGCCCGAGCATCCCGGCGACATCCGCATGTATCTCGATGGGCAATGGCACGCGCTCTCGTGGAAGCCAGCCGCCGACGCGAACCCCATCGCACGACTCGACGTGGAAGGGCTGCAAGTGCGCTTGCTCGCGCCCGTCCTCGGCGTGGACGACCCACGCACCAGCAAGCGCGTGGATTTCATCGGCGGCATTCGTGGAACGGACGAACTCGTAAAGCTCGTGGACAGCGGGAAAGCCGCCGTCGCTTTCTCCATGTATCCGACCACCGTGCAACAGCTCATGGACATCGCCGACGCCGACCAAATCATGCCGCCCAAGAGCACATGGTTTGAGCCCAAGCTACGCTCGGGCCTGTTCGTGCATACGTTTTAGATTATGGCAAAAAAAGAAAAAGGCATCTGCTTCCTCGCTGGAGCAGGACCGGGCGATCTCGGACTCGTGACTCTCAAAGTGCGCGATGAAGTCTCGCGGGCGGACGTGATTATTTACGACGCACTGTGCAACCCGGAGATTCTCAAATGGGCACCGCCCACCGCTGAGATCATCTACGCCGGGAAGCGCGCGAATCAGCACGCGCTCAAGCAAGACGAGACGAATGCGCTGCTCGTCGCCAAGACCGCTGAGGGCAAGCGCGTCGTCCGGCTGAAGGGCGGCGATCCTTTTGTCTTCGGGCGTGGCGGCGAGGAGGCGGAGGAACTTGTGAAGGCGGGGCTGCGGTTTGAAATTGTGCCGGGCATCAGCTCCATCATCGCTGCGCCTGCGTATGCCGGCATCCCCGTCACGCACCGCGAGCACACCGCGCAGTTCACCGTTTTCACCGGGCACGAAGACCCGACGAAGCCCGAGAGCACGCTCGATTACGCTGCGCTGGCGGCGAATCCCGGCACGAAAATCATGCTCATGGGAGTGGAGCGCATCGGCGTCGTCGCGGCAGAACTCATCAAGCACGGAGCGAGCGCCGCTTTGCCCGTGGCCCTGGTCCGCTGGGGCACGACGGGGCGGCAGGAGACGCTCGTCGGCACGCTCGGCGACATCGCGGGGAAGGTCGCGGCGAGTGGGTTCAAAGCGCCCGCCGTCTGCATCATGGGCGAGGTCGTTTCGCTGAGGGAAAAGCTAAACTGGTTCGAGACGCGCCCGCTTTTTGGCAAGCGCATCGTCGTCACCCGCACGCGCAAACAAGCCGGGGCACTGACCTCGAAGCTGCGGGAACTCGGCGCGGACGTCATCGAGCTGCCGACCATCCGCATCGAGCCGCCGAAGGACTTGCTGGAATTTGGCCAACTCGTCCGCGACACTTACACGTATGATTGGCTCGTCTTCACCTCGCCGAACGGCGTGGAGGCATACTTCGAGATGTTCTACCGCATCTTCAAGGATGCGCGGGAAATCGGCGGCGTGCGCATCGCCGCCATCGGCCCCGCGACCGCTGCAAAGGTGCGCGAATACCATCTCACCGTGGACCTCCAGCCGGAGGAATTCGTCGCCGAGGGAGTCGTCGCCGCATTCAAAAAAGAAGGCGACGTAGAGAACCTCAAAATCCTCATCGCCCGCGCCGAGACCGCCCGCGACGTGCTGCCCGAGACGCTCAGCAAGCTCGGCGCAATCGTGGATGTCGCCGTGGCCTACCGCACCGTCCCCGAGACGGAAGACGTGAGCGGCGGCGTGGCGCGGTTCCGCGAAGAAGGCGCAGACCTCATCACGTTCACCAGCTCCTCCACGGTGGAGAACTTCCTCGCTTTAAAGCTCCCGATGCCGGCTGGGATGAAGGTCGCCAGCATTGGCCCCATCACCTCGAAAACCGTGAAAGACCACGGCCTCACTGTGGATGCCGAGGCAAAAGTCTTCGACATCCCCGGCCTCATCGCGGCGATCGAAAAACTCTACGGAGTGTAGGGTAAAGTGATCGTCCTTAGTATGGGTAAGAATTACACGGTCTTCGCACTCGCGCTGCTCTCCCTCCCGCTCGCCGCCGAGGATTTCCAAGGCTCCGACCATCCTCTCGAATATGATCAGGAGCCAATCAAATACAGCGAGACGCAACCCAACGACCCAGTTGCCGCGCTTCAGGCAAAGATTCTTAGCGGCGAGGTGAGCCTCGCGTGGGACGAGAAATTCGGCTACCTGCCCGCTGTCCTCGATGCCTTCAAAGTGCCTCGCTCCTCGCAGATGCTGGTCTTTTCCAAATCCTCCCTACAACGGAAGAACATCTCGCCCGACAATCCCCGCGCCATCTTTTTCAACGACGACGTTTATATCGGCTACGTCCCCGGCGCACCGCTGATGGAAATCTCTGCCGTGGATCCCGTTCTCGGCGGCACGTTCTATTCGATGGAGCTGGAAAAAGTGCGCAAGCCCAAGTTCGTCCGCAGCAGCGAGTGCCTCTCATGCCATGGCGGACAGCGTTCGCTCGGCGTGCCGGGGCACATCCTCCGCAGCGTGCCCACGGACGAAGCGGGCGAACTCCTCACGCAAGAAGAAGTCCGCGACATCAACCACTGCACCCCAATCGCCGACCGCTGGGCCGGCTGGTACGTCACGGGCAAATCGAGCGCCCATCGCGGCAATCTCATCGGGGAAAAAGACCTCGCCATTTACAAAGACGACCCGCTCGCCAAGGCCAACGCCAGCGACCTCAGCGCCTACTTCGATCAGTCGAAGCACCTCACCACCGGCAGCGACATCGTCGCTTTCATGGTCTTGGAACATCAGGCCCACATGCACAACTACATCGCCCGGCTCAACATCGACGCCCGGCAGATGCTCGCGGCCTACGGCCATGTCCGGTACATGCGGTCGCAGGTCAATGCCTTCTTGCGCTACCTCCTTTTCACCGAGGAGGCGCCTCTCCCGTCGCCCATTAGCGGCGACCCGGCATACGTCCAAGCTTTCACCGCCACAGCCATCCGCGACAGCAAAGGCCGCAGCCTCCGCGACTTCGATTTACAAACGCGGATGTTCAAATATCCGTGCAGCTTTCTTATCTACACGCAGTCGTTCGACGCGATGGCTGAGCCGATTAAGGCCGTCATCCTGCAAAAGCTCTTCGACATCCTCACAGGCAAAGAGACCGATGCGCAGTTCGCGAAAATTACCGCCGAAGACCGTCTCGCCGTGCTCGAACTCCTGCGGGAAACGAAGAAGAACCTCCCCGACTATTGGCGGAATTGAACGCCCCGGAAGCAGCGTGGTCAAAAGGCCATGCTTCCGACCTTGCCGAGAATCCACAGCCCTGCCACCGTCCGCGCCGTGAAATATCTATCACTCCTCGCACTTACTTTTCTCGGCGGCTGCCACACCTTTACGCAGCTCAGCGTCTCCGACCTTTCCGGCGATCCTATCTCGACATGGGTCGCGGAAGGCCGCGTCCGCAAAGTGCCCGAGGGTTACCTCATCAAAGCCGTCGAGCGCACCACCCCGCCGCCCTACGCCACAAATAATCGTTACCCGAACGGGCGCGCCGCCACCGTCATCGGACCAAACATTATCCTGCAAGAAATCGACAAGCCCGCATGGCTCGTTGAGCTGGACGGGAAGTAATCCGCGATGCACCGCGCTCTTCTCCTCGTCGCCGTCGCATTAAGCGTCCGCGCCGATACGCTGGTCGAGAAGACCACCTTCCGCGATGAGTCGGCGTGGCGGCTCACTGACGGAATCACCGAGGCGATCATCGTCCCATCCTACGGCGGACGCCTCATGCGCTACGGAAAAGTCGGTGGGGAGAATTGGCTCTGGAACGGGCAACCCGACGAGCCCGGCGAATACATGCGCTGGGGCGGCGACAAGACTTTCCCCGGCCCGCACAGCATGTGGAGGTTCACCGCAAAGAAAAGCTGGCCACCACCCACGCCTGACACCACCGAGCACGCGGTGGAGAAAACGGCGACTGGCATCCTCACCACCAGTCCGCCTTGGGATGGCTACGGCGGCGCGAGAGTCGTCCGAGAGTATGGTTTTGAAAACGGCGACCTCGTCATCCATCACCGTATCACTCCGGCCGAAGGAAGCGCGGTTCCCGTCGCCGTGTGGGTCATCACCCAATGCGAACCGAGCGTCGCCTACATCCCGCTCCCCAAAAAATCGCCCTACAAAGACAACGTCTTTTGGTTCGACTGGTCCAAGCGCGGCACTAGCGGAAACCTCATCTCTCCCACTCTTCTCGAAATCCGCCCCACCGTTGGCGAAGTCTTCAAGCTCGGAGCGCACCCCGAGCGACCCGCACTCGCCGCAGTCCGCAACGGCGTCCTCTTTCTCCAGCGCACGGAAGTCGAATTTTCCGTAAAAGGCGAAGCCGCCCCGCGCCGAGGCCCACGCGACCCCGGAGCGCAATACCCCGAGGGAGCCGACGGTGCCGGGCTCTCCGTGGAGTTTTACCATCACAACCTCCCGCCGCCGCGCCATTATATCGAGCTCGAACTCCTCTCCCCGCTCCGCCCAGCTCGCGAAGGAGCCGCGCTCACCACCCGCTGGAGCCTCCACGACATCGGAGCCCGCCCCGCCGCAGAAGCCGCAGCGGAACTGCTGCAAAAGTAAGCTACGCTTGCCCCACCGGAACGAGGATGGCATCGCGCATCCCGTGGACGATCTTTTTATCCGCCGGGACGATGGTCGCCAGCGCGCCGCCGAGCCGCACTTCGCCATCGGTGACGAAGTAATATGGGCAAAGGCGAACGCGCCCTTTCATCGTGCGAACTTCGCCCGTCGCAGGGTCGAAGTAAGGGTGCTCGATGAGCCGGGTATGGGCGAATCGCATAAGCACGTTTGGGTGATGCGGAAAGTCTGCAAGCGCGCCCGCAATGGCAGCGGCCCACTCCGTCTGCGACACATCGGAGCCGATGGTCACGCCTCGACTGCCCCACGCCTCGGGGGAAAAACCGCTGACCTTTAGCACGAGGTCGCGCTGCTTTTGCGAGAAAGCGGCGAGCTCATCCCACGAGTGGATCTCGAGGCCGGGGATGACCGCGTGGTGCGGCAGCGGAGTCGGATCGAGCACCCAGGACATCGGGATGTGCTTCTGCAATTCCAGCCAATGATTCTCCCGCAACTCGCGCCGCCAGAAGTCACGCAGCGGGCGCATCCAGAAGAGCGCCAGCCACAGCTTCTCCTCCAGCCACGGCTTGATGGGAGGCGTGATGTGCGCGGAGTTCTCCAGCACGCGCTGGATGCCGGGGATATTGGGCAGATCGAACAGCTCGAAAAAGCGGTAGAGCGACTCGGCTGTCGGCTTCGCGTGCTCGGCAGATTGGACGGTCCATTTTGCTTCCGCGACACAGCGCGCGAGCCACTGCATCTCGGGGCGATAAGTGGAGGATTCTTCGCTCACAAGAATGTCCGCCTTTTCGCCAAGAATACTACGGAAACCGCGCATCATTCCATCGCCGCCGCCGACGATGTCAAAGCCCGCGCCCGCATACGTCTGCGAGAGCCAACCCGTGAGGCCGATGCCGCCGGGCACGCTGTCCAGTTCAGTGATGGCGAAGCCTTCCTGCGTGAGTAACAAGTCGGGCCGAATGACGCGCGGCAGCTCGGCGCGGAACTTTTTCTGCCTCGCAAAATCGAGCAGCTCGGCAGGCTTCCCTCGGTCGAGGTAATCGGCGACCCACGCGGGCGCTTTGCCGGAGAGGCTGCGGTAATAAAGTTCGTTCGCCGCGCGCTGGAAGAGCTGGAGCCTGTGCCCAAGCCGCTCAAGCTGCTGCACCGTCGCCGCATCGAGAAAAAGCGGCTGCGGAGAAAAGAGGAAGTCCTTCTCCGCGAAAAGCCCCTCGGGAGGAAAGGCGGCTCGGAGTCGTGCTTGGGCGAGTTGCAGCGCGCTTGGGCTCATTATCCCCTCACCTGCCCGTTGCCACGCAGGACGTATTTGTAGGTGGTCAATTCCTCCAGCGCCATCGGGCCGCGAGCGTGGAGCTTGTCGGTGGAGATTCCGATCTCCGCGCCAAACCCAAACTCGCCGCCGTCGGTAAAGCGCGTGCTGGCGTTCCAATAGACCGTGGCGCTGTCCACTTCAGCGAGAAAACGCTCCGCCTCGGCAGCGTCTTCCGTGATGATGCAATCGCTGTGATGCGAGCCGTGCGTCTCGATGTGCTCGATGGCTTCGGGGGGGGAATCGACGACTTTCACCGCGAGGATCAGGTCGAGGAACTCGGTGCGGAAATCTTCCTCTTTAGCACGCACGATGAGTTGAGAGTTGAGAGTTGAGAGTTGAGAGAACGCGCGCTCGTCGCAGCGGAGTTGCACACCTTTTTCTAAAAGGGCGCGGCCTGCGGTGGCGGTGAATTTTTCTAGCGCGCTGGCGTGGACGACGACGGTCTCGATGGCGTTGCAGACGCCGGGGCGCTGGACTTTGGCGTTGAGGATGAGGGCTTCGGCCATCGCGAGGTCGGCAGCGGCGTCCACATACATGGCGCAGATGCCGTCGTAGTGCTTGATGACGGGCATCCGGGCGTGGCGGACGACGGTTTCGATGAGCCCTTTTCCGCCGCGTGGAACGATGCAGTCGAGGTATTGGTCCATCTCGCAGAGGTGCCGCACCGCTTCGCGGTCGGTGACGGGGATGAGCAAGATCGCGTCGGCAGGCAGGCCCGCTTTTGCGCCGCCCCGGGAGAGTGCGCCAGCGATGGCGACGTTGCTCTCGATGCTCTCGCTGCCGCCGCGAAGGATGGTTGCGTTGCCCGTCTTCGCGCAGAGGACGGCGGCGTCGGCGGTGACGTTCGGGCGGGATTCGTAGATGATGCCGATGACGCCGATGGGCACGCGCTTTTTCTGGATGTGGAGGCCGTTGGGCCGAGTCCAATCGCGGATCGATTCGCCCACTGGATCGGGCAACTCCGCGACCTGCCGCACGCCGTCCGCCATCGCGGTGAGACGCTTCGCATTGAGCGTGAGACGGTCGAGCATCGCGGCGCTGAGACCATTGGCCCGAGCCCTCTCCACGTCGCGGGCGTTGGCGGCGAGGATGTCGCCCTCGGAAGCCTTCAACTCGTCCGCCATCGCGATAAGACCCGCGTTTTTCTGCTCAGTGCTAATCTGGCGCATCAGCCGCGCAGCAGCACGCGCGCGCCGTCCGTATTCAAGAATCTGTTCCGCAAGTGTCATCTCTTCTCACTGCGCACGAGCAGCGGCAGAGTCAAGCGAGCAGCCTGACGTGCGCATTCGTCCGCCCAAGGCTCAAAACGCAAACAGGCCACAGCACTGACAGTTTTCCGCGTTCTTCGCACGATTTTGCTTTGCACGGAAGGGCGCGCTCGCAATGTTCCGACCTTTCTCGTGAGCAACGAATCCATGAACAATCCACTTCGTGAGGGGCTATCAAATCGGCCAATGCCCCAGCCGTGCAATGTCGTAATCTTTGGAGCGTCGGGCGACCTGACGTTCCGCAAACTGATTCCGGCGCTTTACAACCTCGCAGCCGATGGAGACTTGCCGGGAGCGGCAAACATCATCGGCTTTGCCCGTCGGGAGAAGTCCGACGAGACCTGGCGCACCGAGCTAAAGGAGACGACTGCGAAATGCTCGCGCTCGGGCCTCAGCGAGGAAATCTGGGCCGGCTTCTCCAAGCGCATCTATTACCATGTCTCCGAGTTCGGAGACGCGGCGGGCTACAAGGCGCTGGCAGAGAAACTCGACGCTCTCGATGCAGCCTCCGGCACACGCGGCAACCGCCTCTTTTACCTCTCGGTCTCACCGACGGAATACGAAGGCATCTTCAACCAACTCGCCGCTGCGGGCCTGAATGATGCGAAGATTGGCGCTTGGACCCGCGTCATCGTAGAGAAGCCATTCGGCACCGACTCCGCCACAGCGAAAGCCCTCAACGAGTGCATCGCCAAAGCATTCCAAGAGCGCGACACGTATCGCATCGACCACTATCTCGGCAAAGAGACGGCGCAAAACATCATGGTCCTCCGCTTTGCGAATAGCATCTTGGAGCCGCTGTGGAACCACCGCTACGTGGACCACGTCCAGATCACCAGCGCCGAAACGCTCGGCGTCGAGGGGCGCGGGCCTTACTACGACAAAGCAGGCGCGTTGCGCGACATGGTGCAGAGCCATCTCGTCCAGCTCATGTGCCTCGTCGCCATGGAGCCGCCATCGAGCCTCAGCGCCGATGCGATCCGCGATGAAAAAGTGAAAGTCGTCCGTGCACTCCGCCGTCTCGAAGGCGACGGTGTGGGCCGCGACATCGTGCGCGGGCAATACGACGAAGGCAGCATCGGAGGCAAACAAGTCCCCGCCTACCGCACCGAAGAGCGCGTGAACCCGAAGAGCGAGACGGAGACGTTCGTCGCCCTGCGGATGCACGTTGATAACTGGCGCTGGCACGGCGTCCCCTTCTATATGCGCGTCGGCAAACGGCTCGCAAAAGGCGGCGCGGAAATCGCGATTCAGTTCAAGGAAGCGCCCGGCGTCCTCTTTAATACCGCCGAAGCCCCGCTCGGCGCGAACCAACTCGTCATCCGCATCCAGCCCGACGAAGGCGTCTCGCTCCGCCTCCAATGCAAAGTCCCCGGCAGCACCCTCCGTATCGAGCCCGTGAAGATGGACTTCCACTACGGCACGAGCTTTGGAAAACAGAGCCCCGAAGCCTACGAGCGACTCATCCTCGACGCTATGAGCGGCGACGCCACCCTCTTCGCCCGCCGCGACGAAGTGGAAGAAGCATGGCGCTACGTGGACGTCATCGAAAACGCATGGCACGCCAGCGAAAACCCGCCGCCGCTTTGCCCATACGCCTCCGGTTCATGGGGACCGAAGGAAGCTGACGAACTCTTGAGCCGCGATGGTCGCGAATGGCGGAGGATGTAATATGGGCGCATTCGATTCACTCGGAACGCCGGTCGAAGTCTCCGCAATCGGCAAGGAACTCAAAAAGCTGTGGTCTGCTGACCAGACACGGACGCGGGCGACGCTGTTTAATTTCGCCATCATCTGCGAAGGCGAAGCCGCCATGCAGTCGAGCACCGAACTGCTAGAGAACTTCATCGGCAGCCACGCATTTCGCGCCGTGCTCATCGGCATCGAGCCCGGCCCGACGGACTCCGTGCAAGCATGGATCAACGCGCGCTGCTACCTTCCAAAAAGAGGCGCAAAGCACGTCTGCTCCGAGCAGGTCTCGCTTTACGTGAAGGGAAATGTGAAGCGCCTCCTGCCAAACCTCCTCTTCAGCCAACTCGACTCGGATCTCCCGCTCACACTCCTCTGGCGCTGCGAAAGCTCCGACCAGATGGACCCTGAAATCTGGCGCTGGGTGGACCGCGTCATCTTCGACACCGCCGCATGGCAGCAGCCTCGGCAGCAGATTAGCGCGCTCCGCCGCCAACTCGGCAGCGGTCGCACCGTCATGTGCGATCTTGCTTGGACCCGCTCCCTACGCCTCCGCCAAGCCCTTGCGCAGATTTTCGACTCCGAGAACATTGCAGCCCTGCATCACATCAAGAGCGTGAAAATCACCCACGCTCCCGGCGCACGCTCCAGCGCAGTCCTCGTCCTCGGTTGGCTGGCCGCGCAACTCGGCTGGGCCGCACACGGTCCGTCTGGCGACCACCTCCGCATGGAAGGCGAGCACGGAGCAGTCACCTGCGACCTCAACGAAGAAGCTGGCGCAGTCGTTTCGCGCGTCGAACTCAGCAGCGAGCAACTCGTCGTCACTGCTTCACGTATCGCAGGAGTCCCATTCCTGAATATCTCAGCGAAGAGCGCCGACGGACGCAGCACTGAATTCATCATGCCCGCGGACGGCGAAAGTGCAGCCGACACGCTCAACGACGAACTCGGAAGTTGGGGCCGTCACCGCGTCTATTCCAAAGCCCTCACGGCTGCGGAAACGCTGCTGTGATGCGGTAGTCGCTACCTTGGGCAGCAGTGTGCCTTGGAAGGCTCCAGCTTTACCCCCCACACAGCGGGAGCGCCGACATTCTGATTGCCCGATTCCGTCCTTCGCGGATAAACCCCTCCCCATGCACGCCCGAGTACTCCCCCGCGCGGTTCGTCCGCACCTTGTAGCCGATGATTTCTAAGCTGCCGCGATGGGTCTGGGCTGTCGCGTGGGCGCTGGCTTTCATCGCGGGCATCGTCAACGTCGTTGGCCTGCTAGGCTTCGAGCATCAGGCCGTCACTCATCTTACCGGCACTACGTCCATGCTGGCGGCGGCCTTGGCAGCCCACGATGGCGCGGCTGCCCTCCACTTCTCCGCCATCATCGGCTCTTTCGTCGCAGGCACTGTGTTGAGCGGCTTTCTCATTCAGGATAGCTCTCTCCAGCTTGGACGCCGCTACGGCATCGCCCTGCTTTTAGAGTCTATGCTGCTTTTCATCGCCGTCCCGCTGCTCAATCGCAACAGCATCTTCGGCATCTATTCCGCGTCGTGCGCCTGTGGCCTCCAGAATGCGATGGTGAGCACATACAGCGGCGCAGTCGTCCGCACCACTCACCTTTCCGGCATGTTCACGGACCTCGGTATCTTTCTCGGCCACTCACTGCGTAGATTACCGGTGGACATGAGGCGACTGCGGCTCTGCTTCCTCGTCATCACCGGCTTTCTCAGCGGCGGCATTGCGGGCGCTGCAGCTTTCCATCGCCTCAGCTATTCAGCTCTTTTCATCCCCGCGACTCTCACAGCACTCACCTCATTTGCCTATGGCATCTACCATCTCCGCAAACGCCGCAGCGCCTAACCCGGCAGGAGCGTGCCTTGGAAAAGCTCCAGCACGCGGCGAATCTTCGGGTCGTCTTTGAAAATCTCCATCGGGTCGCGATTATCAATCACCACGGGCGCGGCGACGACTCCCTCGCGAATCTCCAGTTTTACCCGCGTCGGGCTGCCGAGCAGTTCTCCCGCGAGATCCTCCATGAACTTCACATGCGTCTCCAGCATCCCCTTATCGAAGTCGCGCTCCGGGGGAAATGCCAGCGTCACGGTCCCGCCATCGCAGCCCATAAGCACACCGTTGCGGACGAGACCGATGATGAGATTTCTATCCCGCTTGATACGGTCCAAAAACAACTGCCAGAACTCGGCAGGCGATGCTTTGGGCTTCACTGGCACTGGCGGTGGGGCGATGACGGGCTGAGGTTTCGCGACCTCCTCGACGACGGGTTCCGGTTTTGGGGACTCCACAGCCCTGGGTGGCTCGGGTGCTTTTTCCACGACGACGGGTGGTTTCTCCACAGGCGCGGGCTTGGCGACAGGCGGCGCGATGGGCGCAGCCGCGCGAGCGACGGGGCGGGCGATGGGCTTTGCCGGTTGCGGCGGAGGCGTGCCGCCGCGAATCGCGGTGAGCGTGTCGAGCACCTCCGTGAGCGTCGCGCTTTGCAGCGTCTGGATGGCGCGGATGACGGCGACCTCGAAGTGCATCTTCTTATTGGGTGCCCATTTCATGCGGCCCTCGGCGGCAGAAAAAGCCTCGATGAGATCGAGCAGTTTATCCATCGGCGCACGGTCCGCCTGCACTTGCAATGCCTCGATTGTCTCCGGAAGCAGCTCTTCGCCGAGGCCGGACGGGTCCGCTTTGAGCACGAGCAGATTGCGGATGTGGGAGATCAAATCGCTCATCAGTCGCCCGAGGTCGCGCCCCGCCTCCGCGTGCTCATGCACGGCGTGGAGCGCAGCAGAAGCATCGCCATCCACGATCGCATCGGTGAGCCCAAAGACGGCATCCGCCGCCGTGAAACCGAACACGCTCAGCACATCCGCCTCGGTGATCGTTCCTCCGCAAAAAGCGACGAGTTGATCCAGCATCGACTCAGCGTCCCGAAGCCCACCCTCCGCGCCCCGCGCCACCGTCGCCGCCGCAGCGACTTCCAGCGTGAAGCCCTCCTGCTCAGCGATCCAGAGCAAGTGCCGCGCAATCGTCGCCGTGGGAATCCGCCGCAAGTCGAACCGCTGGCAACGACTCAAAATCGTCGGCAGCACCTTCTGCACGTCCGTCGTAGCCATGAGAAATTTCGCGTGCGCAGGTGGCTCTTCGAGCGTCTTTAGCAGCGCGTTAAACGCCGCCGTCGTGAGCATGTGGACCTCGTCAATGATGTAGATTTTGAACTTCCCTCGTGCAGGCGAAAAACGAACGTTTTCCCGCAGCTCGCGCACTTGCTCCACGCCGTTATTGCTCGCGCCATCAATCTCGATCACGTCGAGCGAGCGGCCCTGTGCAATCTCTTTGCAGATGTCGTCCTCGGGGTCGAAGTCCGCCTTCGGCCCATTCGTAGAATTGAGCGCCATCGCGAAGATGCGGGCCGTAGAAGTCTTCCCCGTCCCACGCGGGCCGACGAAGATATACGCATGGGCGATGCGATTCTGATCGATGGCATTGCGCAGCGTTTTGGTGATGTGCTCTTGGCCGAGCACATCTTCAAATTTTTGCGGGCGATATTTACGGGCGAAGACGGTGTAACTCACGCGCGGAGTTGAGCGTCGCATCCGCGCGGCGACAACGGAAAAGTGGGGCGGAGGGAATGACGAATGACGACCTCGGCGAACTTCGTCAGCCCGTCATTCGTCATTTTTTCCCCTCCCCTTTCACGAGGGCGAGCAGCCGCTCGATGTTGATGTATTTTTCGCTCATCTCGCGGATGCGGCTGATTTTTTCTTCGTCGCCGGGCAGCGTCTTCACCGTCATCGAATGAATCCGGCTCGCGATGGTGTAGCTGTCCAGCGGCGAGGTGATGGCGGGCAGCTCGCTCTCCTGCAACGCCTGCATCACTGCGGCATCGGGCTTGAGGTCGTTGCAAAGGACGAGTCCGCACATGCCGCGCGCATTTTGCCCCACCAAAGAAATCGAGGCGAGGATCACATCCTCGCGGTCCCCCGGCGTGACGACGAGCGTGCCGGGCGTGAACTGCCGGAGCAAATGCCCGGCTTCCATGTCCCCGATGAGCACCTTCCTCGCAAGTCTGCGGGAGCTGGCGCGGGCGTTGATGAACTCGCCGCGCACGGCCTTGCAGACTTGCCCAAGCGTGGGATGGGCGAGCACGGGATCGTCCGGGATGACGCCGAGCAGTTCGATCCCCAGTCGGGCAAATCCCTTCCCCGCAAACTCAAGGACGTGGTCGTATTTTTCCGGCAGCACTTTGTTGAGGACGACGCCGATTAGCTCGACGCCCTCCTTTTCAAACAGCGCGCGATTGAGCGCCACTTCGTCAATGGGGCGCCCGATGCCGCCTTGCGTGACGAGGATGGCTTTTGCCCCGAGGAGCTTGGCCACGCGCGCGTTTGAGAGGTCGAACACGCTACCGACTCCGGCGTGACCGGTGCCTTCGATGATCACGAAATCCTTTTCCCATGCAGCGCGATCGAAGGAGTTCTGGATCCGCCGAACGAGGACGTCCGTATTCGCCTGCTGGATGAACTTGCGGGTAAACTCCGGCTCGACAGCGATAGGACTGATGTCGGCAAGCGGGGCGAAGATGCCGTAAGTCGTATCAATCAAGATCGTGTCTTCATCCACCAGCTCGCCATCAATTTCCACGAAGCGCTGACCGACGGGCTTGATAAATCCGATGCGCCCGAGCTGTTTGCGGAGCGCGCCGAAGAGCCCGAGGGAGACGGTCGTCTTGCCGTCGTTTTGCTGGGTCGCTGCGACAAATATCCGTGGTGTAATTGTGTTCATTTTACTCCCAGCGGGAGTTCCGACTGCCCGTGTATGCCAGCGCCAGTCCGAGAGCGACGTGGGCGAGGAGCACCCACATGCACAGCAGGCCGCCAGCCGGCTCGGTAGGCACGACGCCGTAGTTGGTCATCGCGTCGTAGTAGCGCGTGTTTTCCATCGAGCGGATGAAGGCGCTCCAGCTCCAGTAGCTCGCAATGAAAACCTGCGCGACCGTCGCGATGGCCTTGGGGAGCGCGAGGACGGCACCGCTGAGTGGGAGCTGAAAGCCGACGAGGTAGATGCCCATGAGCGAGGCTTGCTCGGCGGTTTTCATCCACGCAGAAATGCCGAGACAGATAGAAGTGATCGCGGCATTTACCAGCACGAGTGTGAGCGCCTGCATCCCGAAGCTGCCTTGGAAACCGACGATCATATTTACAAAGAGCGCCATCCACAGACTCTGCGCGAGGACGAGCGTGCCGAGGAAGACGAGCTTGCTGGCGATGTAGGCCAGCGGGCTGAGGCCGGCAAATTTCTCCTTCTCGAAGAGGTTCCGCTCCGCCGCGATTTCGCGCGAGGAATTGTTCGCGCCCATGAGCGCCAAAAGGATGACTTGGAACATGATGAGGCCCGACACCAAACTGCCGACTTTCGAGATGCTCTTAATAGTGGACGCCTCTTGCCGCGCCTTCTCGAACATAGTGCCGATGCTGCTCGCCGAGTCGCCGAGCCCTTTCACATCCGGCAATCCATCCAGCGCGAAAATGACGACCAAACACGGAAAGCCGATTAGCAAAGCGAGCTGGAGGATGAGCTGCGCGCGGTCACGAAAGAACAACTTCCACCGCCGCGCCAGCAGCACGATGAACTGCGACGCGGCACCCGGCACCACCACCTTGCTACCGTCGCGCGATTTCTCCGCAGGCGCATCGGGCTTCCCCTCCACGATCTTGCGGAGACGCTCTAGCTCCTCCTCCTCGGTCAGCGGTGGCGGGTCTTGGACGCCGCTCGGGCTGGCGGAGTCTCCGCTGGCGACTTGGAGGGCCAGCGCGGGGAGTTTGCTCTGCGCATAATAGACGGCCCCGTGCTTTTGCCACGAGCGGTTCCAGTCTGCGGCGTTGCGCTCGGAGAGGCGTGGATACAGGTCTTCCGGGCGTTTGATGCCGAAGTAGTGGACGATAAACTCCGGCGCTCCGTGATAAACGAGGAAGCCTTGGTAGAGGACGATCACGCTATCGTATAGCTCCACATGCTGGAGGCTGTGCGTCACGCTGAGGACGATCCGATCATCCGTCCGCGAGAGCGCGTGCATGAGCTTCACGATCTCGTCTTCGCTCTTCGGGTCGAGCCCGCTCGTCACCTCATCGCAGAGCAGCAGATGAGGCTGGCTGGCCATCTCCATCGCCATCGCAAGCCGCCGCCGCTGGCCGCCCGAGAGCATGGAGACACGGCGGTCTGCGATTTCGCCGAGGCCGGTTTCTTTCAGCACTAAATCAATGCGCGCATCGAGTTCCGCGCCGCTAATTCCCGAGACGCGGAGCCGCAGCGCACCCTCCACGCATTCGTCCACGGTGAGCAGCTCATACGCGATGCTAAATTGGGGCACGTAGCCGATCTCGTGCGGCTCCATATCGCCGTCGTCGGACAGGTTCCGCCCGTCCCAGTGAATCGAGCCCGTCGTATGCTCCCGGATGCCAGCGATGACTTTCATCAGCGTGCTCTTTCCGCAGCCGGAAGGCCCGATGATGGCGGCGAAGTGCCCGCGCGGGATACGCGTAGTCACCTCCGAGAGGAGCAATTGCTCGGAGCCGCCGTGTTCGATTGAAAGGGAAATGTCTTTGAGTTCTAGCACGCGAGGAGTGGAAGCGGATTGTGCGCGAGTGTTCAACACCCAAACGACTTCCGCGGGCGATAAAATGGCGATTGAAGACTCGCCCGTCCGGCAACCTCCTCATTAAAGATTCGCGTGAAATGTTCGTTGCCTCCTTTACGAAAAGCTGCGACAAGGACGGCGTTATGATTCAGGTTTCATGCAAAGTATTACTCGCAGTCGCGTTCGCCGCTGCTATGAGCGCTTCTGCTTGGGCTGCTCCTGTAAATCCTGCGGATATTGATGGAGACGGCATTCCGAACATCGTGGACCCGGATATTGACAACGACGGTATCCCAAACGCGCACGATAGAAATGTGGACGGCGGCATCGCCAAATCCGGCCCTTTTCGTGGCCGCTGGGTCGGCGATCGGTTGAACAACGACAGCGCTGCAGAGAAGGATATTGATGGCGACGGACTCTTGGACGATTCCATCGCGGAACTGGACATCGACGGAGACGGCAATCTCGACAACTCCCCCTTGGATCTCGACATTGATGGAGACCAGCGCTCCGACGCTTCCTTTGCAGAGCGCGACATCGACGGAGACGGCAAAAACGACAACGCCAAAAACGAAGACGACATCGATGGCGACAGCCTCGCAGACGATGATCTCGGGGAACTGGACATCGATGGGGACAACGACAAGGATGATTCCATCACCGAGGATGACATCGACGGGGACGGCCTCAATGACGATACCAACGGGGAAACGGACATTGATGGAGACGAACTCGCGGACAATTCGGAACAGGAGGAGGACATTGATGGGGACGGGCTCAACGATGATTCTGCCGAGGAAACCGACATCGACGGCGATGGGCTCGCAGACGACGATGCCGACGAAGAAGACATCGACGCCGACGGAAAGGCGGACACTTCGGACAACGACATCGACGGAGACTCTTTAATCAATTCCAACGACAACGACATCGACGGCGATGGGTTGGAAAATAGCGATTCGTACGAAGACGACACCGATGGCGACGGACTCTCCGACGACGCGGACGAAGACGATGACAACGACGGGGAAAAGGATTCTGACGACGAGGAAGACGACGAAAGAGAGCGACGCTAATTTTTGAGCAAATCGTTACTTTCCCCAGCTAGACTCTACAGGAGCCCGTAAGAGGCTACCGTCCTTCTAACCAAGTGCGTTTAATGAACCAATCCAAGAATACACGCCTAGCGTGGTGTCCCCGCTGCGGTCACGAGCAACAATTCCGCCGAAAGGGAATCACTCATCGACGGCACGCGATTTTATCGGTCCTGACTTTAGGAATATGGATAATTCCTTGGATCGCACTGACTCTCGGGAGGCTCATCGCTTCGTGGGAATGCGACCAATGTGCATCGGCACCGGGAAAACGGCCTGTGCTCATCAAGAACGACACCCAGGAGACCTGAGCCGTTCAATCACTTCGCCCGCGGAAACTCTCCCCGGACCTTCTGTACCTTCTTTTGGTCCTCGTTGCAGAATACGTATCCGGTCAGCCGATTAAGCTGGTAGCACTTGAGGATGAACTTCCGCTTTTTATCGCGGTCCCCTTCCAGTTCCACTCGCGTCGGCGGACGCGTGAAATCTCCGACGAAATCGAACTGCAAATCAAACACCTTACTTTGGTGCCACGGAATGTAGTTGAAGTTCACCATCTTCTTGGCCGCCATGTTGGTGCCAGCCGCCCGTCCCATCACGAGCGCCGCGTCCCAATGCTCTTCGCGGCGCATTCCGCCCAAGTGCGAGTTTGGATAAAGCGCAATATCCCCGGCTGCGAAAATGCCAATCTCGTCGCTCTCAAGGCGCTCCGTCACCGGACATCCATTTTGCGACCATAGGGGCGAGGCGGCGACGAGTTGCAGATTGGGCTCCGAACCCATCGCGCAAATTGCGAGGTTCGTATCGATCCGCTCACCGCTCTTGGTCTGCACTCGCTGAAGAAACGTCCGCCCCTCAAAGCCGTTCAGATGTTGGCCGAGCATCAGCTTCACCCCATTTTCGGCGTAATACTTACTCAGCCAAGCAGCTGTCTCCGGGTCCAGATAGCGGCTCCAGATATTTGCCGAGCGCGACATCAGGGTGACGTTCACCTTTAGCTTGCGCAAAAGAGCCGCCGTCTCTGCCGCAACGAAGCCTCCGCCAATGACGACGCAGCTTTTCTCCAGTTCTAGCACTTCTCGGAAGCCGACTAAATCGCGCGCATACCGCAAAAAGAAAATGTTCCCCAGCTTATTCCCCGCGACCTCGGGCCGACGAGCGCGACTGCCCGTAGCGAGAAGCGCCTTCCCGAATGTCACCGCCTGCCCCGTCGCCAACACTGCGGCGCGCTGCTCTAGGCTAAACTGGGTGATCATCGTATTCAGCCGTAAATCGATCTTGTTTTTGGCAAACCACGACATGTCGTGTGTGACTAGCTTCTCGATGGGCGCGGCCTTCGCGCCCAGCATGGCGGGCAGCAGTTCTGGGCGTCGGACACCGCAATGCGGCTCGGCGCTCACCAGCATGATGCTGCCCTTTTTATCGAGCGCACGGATGGCCTCGCAGGCAGCCAATCCAGCGGCACCAGCCCCGATGATAAGATATTTGCGGCGAATCATTACGGAGAAACTTAATAATGAGTGGCCCCGTTCTTTAGCGAGAAAAAAGACGCCGAGATGGCAACTTTCCGTAAACTTCGTATCTAAGTTCGGCCCTTGCATCTTCCGCCCCATCGGATTGTCTCCCCATATTCCATGACCCGCTCACTTCTGCTCATCGCACTCGCTTGCACTGCCACACTCCGCGCCGACGACGCGCCGCTCGGCCCAGACGGGAAGCCGCGCTTCGGCCACAGCGCCCACGGTGAGGCGTTCGACGAAGGCCCGCGCCAAGCCGCCACGCTGCTGCCCTCGATGGGAAACGTGCATTTCGCCGTCACCACGAAGTCGGACGAAGCGGCGAAGTTCTTCGACCAAGGCGTCGCCCAGCTCCACGGCTTTTGGTATTACGAAGCGGAGCGCTCATTCCGTCAGGTGCTCAAGCTCGACCCCGATTGCGCCATGGGCTACTGGGGCCTCACGCTTTCCAATCAGAATAACGAAAAGCGAAGCGCGGAATTCATCAAGGAAGCGATGAAGCGCAAGGACAAGGCCTCACCGCGTGAGCAGGCATGGATTGCGGCATATCACGACGCGTATTCCGACGGCAAAGCGATGACGCCGGAAAAGCGGAAGAAGCTCGTGAAGGCGATAGAGAAGCTCATTTTTGAGTTTCCCGAGGACATCGAAGCTCGCGCATTTCTCGTCTTCCATTTGTGGGACAATGCGCAAAAGGGCATCGCGCACAACAGCCACACGGCGACGGAGGCACTCGCGCAGGCCGTGCTCGCAAAGAACCCCGAGCATCCCGGCATCCATCACTATCTCATCCATCTCTGGAACTACGAGGACGACCGCCGCGCGCTGAAAAGCGCCGCCGTCCTAGGCCAGACCGCGCAGGGTATCGCGCACATGTGGCACATGCCCGGTCACACATTCACGAGGCTCAAACGCTACCCGGACGCTGTGTGGCAGCAGGAAGCCAGCGCGCGCACCGACCACACGCACATGGCGGCGGCCCGCATTCTTCCCGAGCAGATTCACAACTACGCGCACAACAACGACTGGCTCGTGGAGAACCTCGCCTTCATCGGCCGCACCCGCGACGCCATCGACCTCGCGAAGAATATGATCGAGCTTCCGCGACTCGCGAAGGGACACGTCCTCGTGGGACGCGATGGCTACACGGAGTCGAACACCGGTTTCCAGATGGGGCGCAAACGCCTTCTCGATGTGCTGCTCGAATGGGGGCGCTGGGAAGAACTGCTCGCCCTCGACGGCACCCAATATCTCGACCCTAGCATCGACCCCACCGAGGATGGACGCCGCCTCCGCACCCTTGCTGTTGCAGCATTCCAGACCAACAACCTGCCCAAAGGCGACGAAAAGCGCGTCGCCCTCGAACACGCAATCACCCGCGCCCGCCAGCAACGCTACGACGCCGCCGACGCCGCCGAAACCGAGGCAAAGAAAAACTCCAAAGACGTAGCCAAAGCGATGACCGACGCCATGCTCGGCTTCTCCGACAAAATCCGAACCCTCGAACGCTACCGCGACGAAGTACACCTCTACCAAGCCCTCGCTGAAGCCAAGCCGATGGTGGAAATCAAGCCTCTCCTCGATAAAGCCAAAGACATCTCCCCCATCCGCCTCGCCCGCATTTACCTCAAGCTCAGCGACCACAAACAAGCCCTCGAAGCCGCCGAACGCGCCGCCAAAAACACCGAAGGTCAAGTCCTCCCCCTTGCCAACCTCGCCGACATCCAGTGGCGCGCTGGCAACAAAGACGACGCCAAGAAAACCTTCGAGAAACTCCGCCCACTCTGCGCGCAGGCCGACCTCGGCGAGATAGTATTCACCCGCCTCAAACCCATCATCGACGACCTGCAACTCCCCGCCGACTGGCGGCCGAAGCTCGAATGGACCGGCGATTCCGGCCAACGCCCCGACCTCGCAAAGCTCGGCCCATTTCGCTGGTCGCCCTACGTCGCCCCCGAGTGGCAAGCCCCCGATGCCCTCGGCAAAACTCACTCCCTCGCCGAGCACAAAGGTCGCCCGCAACTCCTCGTCTTCTACCTCGGCAGCGGTTGCTCCCACTGCATCGAGCAACTCAACGTCCTCAGCCCCGTCGCCAAAGACTACGCCGCCGCGGGCATAGACATCATCGCCGTCAGCACCGACAACGCCGCCGACCTCAACAAAACATTCGTCCAATCCAAAGACGCCGCAGGCTTTCCCTTTCCCATCGTCGCCGACCCCGGCCTTGCCGCCTTCAAAGCCTACCGCACCTACGACGATTTCGAGGGCCAAGCGCTCCACGGCACCTTCCTCATCGACGCAACTGGCTTCGTCCGCTGGCAAGACATCTCCAGCCAACCCTTCGGCAATGTCAAATGGCTCCTCGCCGAGAGCAAACGCCTCCTCGCCATGCCCGTGAACAAAGCCGCTGGGACCGTCAGTAAGTAGTCGCGCACCCGCTCCGCAGAATCACCTCCACCGCCTCGCTTAGATTCGCCGCGCGGAAGCTTGGCTGCGCGCGCAGCTCCTCGTCGTAGCCCCAATCAATAAACACCGTGCGGCACCCCGCGCGTGCGCCGCAATCAATGTCGCGCCAGCGGTCGCCCACCATCCACGATTGCCGTAAATCAACGCCATGCTCTGCCGCCGCCCGCAGGAGCATCCCCGGCGCAGGCTTGCGGAACTCGCTCGGAGTCCCCTGCCCCGGATCGTAGCAAACCTCCACGGCGTCCATCGGCACAAGACGCAGCATTTTCTCGTGCATCACCTCCACGATCTCGCGAGCTAAAGTGCCCCGCCCCACGTCCGGCTGATTCGTCGCCAAAATGATCAGGTACCCAGCCGAGCGAAGGCGGGCACAGGCTTCCGCGACGCCCGGCAGCAGCACAAACTCCTCCACGCTGACCGGCGGGAAGGGCTTCCCATCGCGAACGACAGGCCGATTGATCACCCCATCGCGGTCTAGGAAAACGGCGCGCTTCATGCCCGACTACTTCGCCTTTCCCGCTTTGATAATATGCACGTCCACGGTGTTTTTCTGCGGCTCACCGGGAGTGCTGCGGCCGTCGGCGACGAACTTCTCCAGCAACGCGGTGAGCGCTTTCACGTCGTCGGGTCGTTCGGTCGCGAGGTTCTTGGTTTCCCCCCGGTCGGCAGCAAGGTCGTAGAGTTGAAGTGGTGGGAGCTTCGCGGCGGCGGGATTGCCGGGTCTTGGGTCGCTCCAGCCGCCACTTCCGGGCGTGAGGCAGAGCTTCATGCTGCCGCGCCGGATGGCGAAGTGCCCGGAGATGCTGTGCGAGACGAGCGTATCGCGCGCGCTGGGTTGGCCGAGGAGCGCAGGGAGGAAACTGACGCTGTCCTCCGCCGCCGTGCCGGGAATCTTTGCACCTGCGATGTCAGCCATGGTGGCGTAGAAATCGGTGAGGCAGACGATCTGTGTGCTCTCGCTCCCTGGCTTCACCTTCACCGGCCAGCGGGCGATAAATGGCACGCGGTGCCCGCCTTCCCACACGTCCGCCTTCGTGCCGCGCAAGCCCCAGCATGGGTCGTGGCCCTTTTGTCGAAGCTCTTCGATGCGTGCTTGCGGAGAGCAACCGTTGTCGCTGGTAACGACGATCAGCGTGTTGTCAGCAACACCCGCTTTCTCCAGCGCATCGAGCACCGCGCCGACGCTGGCGTCGGTCTGCATCACAAAATCGGCGTAGCTGTTGAGGTTGCTCTTGCCGTCAAACTCAGCTGTAGGAACCGAAGGTGTATGCGGAGCGTTGAGCGGCATGTAGAGGAAGAATGGCTTGCCGGCTTTTGCCTGCGCGCCGATCCACTCGACAGCTTTTGCGGTGCATGTAGGAAGGACGTTCTTCGCGTCGAAACCGGGGGCGGTAGGCCCCTTGCGGCTCTTCGGTCCACCAGGGCGGTCGGCCATCATCGGGAAGTGGTTGGTTTCCGTGGGGAGCACGGTGCAGCGGTCGTTTTCCAAGAACGTGTAGGGTGCCATATCGAGCGATGCGGCGATGCCGAAGTAATAGTCGAAGCCGACAGCGAGAGGGCCATCGGTGAACGACTTTGAATAGTCAACGCTGCCAGTCTGCGCCTCGTTCTCGATGCCCAGTTCGTTCACGGCTTTGCCCTCGTGCTTTACCCAGCCCAGCCCGAGGTGCCATTTGCCGATGGCGGCAGTGCGGTAGCCTTCCGCCTTGAGCATCGCGGCGACCGTCACGCGACCATCCTCGATCAAGCGCGGACTGAGACCGCCGAGCACACCGCTCTGGAGCCGCGAGCGCCAGTTGTAGCGGCCCGTGAGCAGGCCGTAGCGTGTCGGCGTACAGACGGACGACGAAGTGTGGGCGTCAACAAACTTCATCCCGCTCGCAGCGAGGCGGTCCAAGTTCGGCGTCGGGATTTTCGAATCCTTGTTAAAGGCGCGGACATCGCCGATCCCGAGATCGTCAGCGAGGATGAAAACAAGGTTCGGCTTCTCCCCAGCGAGTGCGCTGCTGAGAACGACGAGGAACATGAAGAAGTGACGCATAAATCTAGTTGGCCGCGACCATCGATGCCCCGCCGTGGCGCTGGAGGATGATGCCGCGCGCGATAGCCTCTGCGAGGGCTTCCAGTGCACCACCACCCCGGCAGCGACGCCCCTCGGAGGGGTTCGTAAGATAGCCGCACTCGACGAGTACCGCAGGATAGCGGTTCTTTTTCAAAACGCGGAAATTCGCCGTGCGGACCCCTCGATGACTGAAGCCCGGAATGGTGGCGATCTGAGTGAGAATATTCTCTGCGAGCCGCACCGAGCACCGGCGCTTGTAATAGACCTCGCTACCCCGGATGCTCGCATTGGGCGTGGCGTTGAAATGGACGGATACGAAGATGGAATTGGTCTGCGCGTTTGAGATAGCCGCCCGCCGATCCAGCTCGATGAAGACATCGCTCCTCCTCGTCATCACCGTATCGAAGCCCGCCGCCTCCAGCTTCGCCCGGACTCGCAGCGCGACATCCAGCGCGAGGTCTTTTTCCCTCCCACCATAACGGCTCGTAGCGCCCGAGTCATGCCCGCCGTGCCCGGCATCGATCACCACTTTTTTAAAGGTGCGGCTCGTATCGATCACGCGGTCCGACGCGCACGCAGCGAGGAAAAGCGTGGCGAGCCCGGCAACGAGTGAGATGATTCGACGGAAAGAGAAGACCTTCATGGACGCGGCCGGGTGTGAAGATTTGAGCGCGCAAGGTCAAGGAAACCGCGAGATTAGATTTCCAAAGTTCCCACATCAGCGCATCGCGACGCCGCACACCTCGCCGTCTGCGGGCACCACAGACGGCCCCGCCTACACCCGTATGATTTGATTCAGCAGTGTATTCATAAAATCGAGTATCTGCTGCACCTCGGGCCGCGTCGGCGGATCACTCAGCGCGATGTTGAGCGTGCTGAGGTTCGGGTTTTGCGCGGTGTTGGCGAGGGCCGCCTCCAGCGTATTGATGCGGTCGTTCAGTGCAGTGAGTTGCGCGCGCATTTCCGCAGAGGAATTGGGCGAGCCGTTGGCGGGTTTTGTGGGATCGAATGGCATGTGGTGTGTTTGGTTTCGTCCGCAGATTCCGCAGATTTTCGCCGATTAAAAATCTGCGTCCATCTGCGTAATCTGCGGACAGCATCGTCTCGATTCCGCTACGCAATCACCGCTTGCTGTTCGGGGCACGGTGCGGCGTTGCCGCCGTCGTTTGCGGCGACTACGCGCACCTTCACGGTCTGTCCGGCGGTGAATCCTTTGAGGATCACGGTGAGGTCCTTCGAGTTTGCGCCCGTGCGCCATTCCGTATCCACGCCCACGATGAAAATCTCGATGATGTAGCGGATGGCGCGCACCGCGTAAGGCCATGAGACTTCCAGACGATTCGCGCTCGCGGGGGCGAGCGTCACGGATGCCACGGACTCCGGCGCGCTCGGGTTCGCCGGGATGTTCAGCCCGAAGTCCTCCCACCGCGCATCGTCGTCGGCGAGGAGTCCTCCCTCCAGTTCGTTAATCAGCCCGCGCACCCGCTTGCGCAGGGCGTTCTCGGCGGTCGTCCTATTTGAAAATGCCGTCGTCTGCGCCGACTCCGCATTCGCCACGGCCTGCCGCGCGTTCGAGAGCGCCGTCCACGCCGCGAGGCAGATTGCCGCCGTCGCGCCCATGTCCACGCTCTCGTTGGCCGGCACAGCGGTGAAGTAATCCTTCAGGCTGTCGAGCAGTGTGAAGCGCTCATCTGCCAATTTCGGCACCGCTGTCGATTGACTGGGAAACCCGGTCGGCTCCCACGCGGCGCTCCAGCGTTGTCCGAGTTTTTGCTGGAGGCGCAGCTTGCATGCGATGAGCACGGTCTCGCCGTCGGCATCGACCGCCTGGAGCGCGTCGAATGCAGCGGATACGGCGGCCTTTTTCAGGCCCACTTGCAGCTCGGATTGCGCGAGCCCGGCGATGGCGGCGCGGATGGCCGCCTCGGTGTTTTGTTTAATGTCGAGGGCGACTTCGTGGGTATGGCAGCCATCCGCGATCCGGTCGGCCAGCGCGCGGAGGATGTCGTTGTTATCAGGTGTTGCGTTACTACTCATGGTTCGTGTGTTGTGTTTTTTGGTTTTAGGGGGAGAAAGCGGCGGCGGCGCGGATGGCGAATCCCACGTCCCTTGATCCCAAAATGCCAATGGATCATCCCAATTTAGCATGTCGGTAAGAGAGCGTGGATGCGTCGCGAATTATCAGGATTTGCCCCGGCATCGCGCGGGTCGGAAAAGGAACCAATGGCATCTTCCGGCAGGCCGGCTCCCCCTCGCCAATTTCCAATGGAAACTCGCGCCCCCGAGTCTCCCCCTCGCCAATTCCCAATGGAAACTCACGCCCCCGAGTCTGCCCCTCGCTAATTTCCAATGGAAATTCCCACGCCCGAGCCTCCCCCTCGCCAATTTCCAATGGAAACTCGCACCCCCGAGTCTGCCCCTCGCCAATTTCCAATGGAAACTTCCGCCCCCGAGTCTGCCCCTCGCCAATTTCCAATGGAAACTCGCACCCCCGAGTCTCTCCCTCGCCAATTTCCAATGGAAACTCACGCCCCCGAGTCTGCCCCTCGCCAATTCCC
>CAMDQC010000066.1 GCA_945905735.1 Prosthecobacter debontii
GACTTCGCTGCTTTCACTTCAATCATGCTATTTTCAACGTCCACTTCCGCCCAATCGAGCCGCGCCAGTTCTGCCGCCCGTAGCCCTGCGAATGCGCCGATTGCCCAATAGGGGAGAGTTTCCGCGCTGGCGACTTCGAGGAGCTTGGCGAGTTGTTCGGGGGTGAGGATGCCGCAAACGGACGGGGTTTCCTTCGCTTTCTTCACTGTCGAGATTGGGGATATGGGAAGCCATTGATTCGACTTGGCAAAGGCGAAAAGGTTCGAGAGCCGGAGCCGGTAGCCATTGCGAGTGATGCCGGAGAGTTTGAGCCCGCGGAGCCATGCGTCTATTTCTTGCGCGGATATGTCGGCAATCATCCTTTCGCCAAAATCTCCGGCGAAGCGGTTGAGCCGTGAACTGAGATCGAGCTTGTGGCGCTTTGAAGCGCCGTCCGCGGCTTTCTCACGAAGCAGGGCGTCCACTACCTCGCGAACGGGTTTCGAGCCCGCCACGGCTTCCAAGTGCGCGACGTAGAACGCCACGGCATCACGGAGCGTCTTGCCGAATCGCGCAAGCTGGCGCTCGCCATCCATCGCCATCACGCGGAGCTTGTCGGGGATCGTCATTGCCGCGGTGCCGTGGTTTTTGACTTGGACTTGGGCAAGCTGGTGAAACGTCTCCGCCTCGCCCTTATCCTTGAAGGTGCGCCGTGTCCGCCCGCCGTTGGCGTGATTGGGAACAGTCACCTGCCAGAAAATCTTCCCTTTGATTCTGGTTTTCTTGAATGAGAGCGTAGTCTTGCGCATAGTGTCGCAAATGAATGAAAAAGGGGTCTATTTGTCAAGCAGTTGCCAAGCGGCGAGTGTCCGTCTCTGTAGAACTGCGGTCTTCTAAACCGCAGGTTCCGCGTTCGAGCCGCGGCGGGCGCGCTCCTTATTCATTCTGGCAATCCGCTAAACTGCGGAATCCAGGGGGGAAGGAGTTTTTCAGCCGAGTTTGCACTACGTCTCACATTCGCTCTCTCACCATCTCTGGACCAATCCAAAAACCACTCTCAACGCCGCCCGTGAGCGACGACGCAGCCATCATCGCAGCCACCCGCCATTGGGTGGAGCGCGCCGTCATCGGGCTCAATTTGTGCCCCTTCGCAAAAGCCGCCCAACGCCGTGGGCAGGTGCGTTACGTCGTGAGTCGGGCAAAGACCGAGGAAGAGTTGCTCGCGGACCTTCGGGCAGAGTTGCACCACCTTACGGCGACCCCGGCGGATGAGACGGACAACACTCTGGTGATTCACCCCGACGTGCTACAGGACTTCTTCGCATTCCAGAGTTTCCTCCCCCGCACCCAGGCGGCGGTGCGCAAGGCCGGTCTCGCGGGTGTGTTCCAAATCGCGAGCTTTCACCCAGACTACGAGTTCGCCGACGCAGAACCCGACGACCTCGGCAACCTCACCAACCGCGCCCCATATCCCACCCTCCACTTGCTGCGCGAAGACAGCATCACCGCAGCAGTAAGCGCCTTTCCCGCTGCCGAGAGCATCTACGAGCGCAACCTCACGACTTTGAATGCACTCGGGCGCGAAGGCTGGGAGAAACTCGGCATCAAACCCGCCGGTGATGATCGCGAGGCGGATCCGGGCGTTTAACCCGAAAGTCGCGACTTCGCTCGCGGGACGTTTTGGTTTTCCGCGACAGTTCTGAAAATGCGGCTTGCAAGAGGACGCGCGGGGCTCATCTTCCGCCTCTTTTTTCAACAGCCAAAGAAGACATGAAGCACCTGCTCTCCATTGAATCGCTCTCGCGGGACGAAATTCTCGCCATCCTAGACCTTGCCCATGTGATGAAGACCACGCGCGGCTGCCATGAGAAGCATCCGCTCCGGCATCAGTGTTGGGCGCTGATGTTCTCGAAGTCCTCGACGCGCACTCGGGTGTCGTTCGAGGTCGGCATCCGGGAGCTTGGGGGCGATGTGTTCTTTCTCGCGGCGGACGATATTCAGCTCGGGCGGGGGGAGCCCATCGAGGATACGGCGCGTGTGATGGGGCGGATGTGCCACGGCGCGGTGATACGCACGTTTGCGCAGCAGGATGTGGAGACGTTTGCACGGTACAGCGGCATCGCGACGGTGAATGCGCTGACGGATGGCGAGCACCCCTGCCAGATTTTGGCGGACCTTTATACCGTCACGGAAGCGTGCGGCGGGTATGCGGGGAAAGTGGTCACTTTCATCGGCGATGGCGCGTGCAATGTGCCGCTCTCGTGGGTGTGGGCGGCGAGTAAGCTGGACTTCGAGCTGCGCATCGCTGCGCCCCGGCAATACCAGCCAGACCCCGCCGTCGTGGCGCGTGCATTCCCATCGGGGAAGGGCGGTCCCGGCACTTATGAAAACGCGAAGGGCGGGCGGCTCGTCATCACCGACGACCTCGATGGAGCGTGCCGCAATGCCGATGTGCTCTACACGGACGTGTGGGTCAGCATGGGCAAGGAAAAGGAAGCCGAATACCGCAAGGCGCAGCTCGCGAAGTATCAAATCAACGAACGTGCGGTCGGGCTCGCGAAGCCCGGCGTGCTCATCATGCACTGCCTCCCGGCGTATCGCGGGCTGGAGATTACGTCGTCCATTTTCGATGCACACGCGGATACGATCTTCACGCAAGCCGAGAACCGCCTGCACGCGCAGAAGGCGATCCTGACAATGCTCGCGGCGGGCTAGTAGGATTAACGGGAACGCCCCGTCACGCTGTCGGCTTTTTCCAGGACTCGGCTCGCCTCTTTAGTTCAGGCCACCGCGCGTTACTCGTCGGGGGTTTGGAGGGAGAGTTTGCGGTTGAGTTTGCGGCTTCTGAGAAGGTTTTTGTCGGACGGAGTTTCGTCGTCTTCCCACGAGTTGCGGTGCTCATTGGAGTAGGTCGTTTTGTAGGCGACGAGGTTTTCGTTGGCTACATATTCGGGGTGCTCTACGAGGACATCGTAGGGGCCGGGGCGGGAGAAGATTTTGGCCATGATGGGGACGAGGTCTAGGACGAAGAGGGTGCCGAAGATGACGAGGAACTGGAAGGCGCCGGCCATCCATTTGTAGCCGCCGTCTTTGCGCTCGTCTGCGGTGGCGTCGGGGGCGGGTTCAAAGATGACTTTGTAAAGGCCGATGGTTTCTTCCATGGGGTCGAAGATGCCGCTGATTTTTTGCTCAACGCGGGCGATGGGTGGGAGGTAGGTGTCGTCGTGGCGCTTCATGCCGCTGGCGTGGTCGGCCTCCAGCGCGGCGGTGTGCTGGGCGAGTTTTTCTAGGCGGGCGGCGTGGTCGGTTTCGAGTTGGGCAATGTCGGCGGTGACTTTGGCGAGGCGGTCTTTGCGGATGCGCTCTTTCTCTTTGCCCTCCTCCACAAAGGCGTCGCGCTTGGCGGCGAGTGCGTCGAGGTAGGCGTTCTTATCGGCGAGGCGGGCGTCGGCGAGCTGGCGGTCGCTGGCGATGAGTGCGGCTTGCTGGGCGACGGATGCGCTTTCGAGGCGGTTGGCTTCGTTGACGGTGGCGCGGTCGCGGAGCTGCATGTCTTTGAGGCGGGGGCCGTCGCCTGCTTTTTTGACTTCGGGGTAGAATTCGTTGGGCTGCCCGAGGGCTTCGCGGGCGATGGCCTCAACGAGGCGGCGGTGGAGGTCTTGTTTGGTCTCCAGTTCGGCCTTTGTCTTGGCGAGGGTTTCGCGCTGCGCGTCAATCTGCGAGAGGGTGTTGCGCGTGGTGCCGCTGGCAGGTGCGACGAAGGTGGGTTCGCCGGCCTTTTTGCGCTCTTCTTCCATGCGGGTGTCGGCGTAGGCCTCGGGGTTGACGATGGCTTTTTGCAAGTCGGGGAGTTGCACCGTGAAGGCGTCGTGCTGTTTGGTGAAGTCGGCGGTGAGCTGCTTGCGGTCGGCTTCGCTCTTAGTGCGGATCTCCTCCAGCCGGTCGCGGAGGGTTTTGCGCCCGTCGGCTTCTTCGGAGCGCATGGCGTTGAGCTTGCCTTGCAGCTCCATCTGGTAGCGGTGGACGATGGCGGGGCGGTATTGGTCGAGGCAAAATGGGAAGGAGATGGCGACGCTGACGACCCCCGCGAGCATGAATCGGAATGCGACTTGCATGAATCTCCGCCACCACGGCTGGAAGGGGCGATAGGTGGCGAGGAGGATGCGGTCGGTGTTTAAAATCACTGCGGACCAAGCGAGGGAGATGAGGATGATGCTGAACCACGGCGGCTCGTGGAAGCGGCTCTTCGTGTAGAAGATCATGCCGAGAAAGCCCATGACGGTGGGGATGAGGACGGTGCTACCGAGGACGGCGATGCGCTCGCGCTCTGTCGGAGGGCAATGCTGGAGCGTCTCGGTACGGGCTCCGGCGAGCCAGTAGCAGAAACGCTGAAAGCGGCCCTCTTGTGGCGGTGAATTAGGATCGAAATCGGGCGATGATTGCCAGTGCATGTGCGTGTGTTCAGTCGAGATTAGCCGGTGCGGGCTAGACTCCAACGCTTACTTGCACATGTTCTTAGCCAGAACTTCGTCGTCTTACTGCCGAAACGAGTTGAACTGGGACAGCCAACTCTCAAGCAAGTTGCCCGTAACGACCATGGCCTCAAAACGGATCGCAGCCCCGTCGCGCCAATCGTCGTCGGACGCATCATGCTGGATGCGCGCTTTGTTTTTGCCCGAGCCGGGGAGTGCGGCAGCGTATTGGGCTACGACTTTGGCATTGGCACCGACGATCGTGAAATCCTGCCCAGGTTTCATGTGGTGAACCGCTTGTTCGGGGCATTCTATTCTCCACGCTTGGCGAGTGACTAGTTTACCGAGGACGGTCGTCTCGCTCACCGGAGAATCCGGGGCGAAGCTCGCGGCTTCGGTTACGAGGCCGGGGTGAATCGCGGTGATTTGTCGCGGGGCGGCGTCGGCGTTGAGTTGCTCGATGGCAATCTCCGTTTCCACAGACAAAACACGCACGGATGCTGAGAAGAGGCGAATTTGTTTCTCTGCGTCGCGGATGCCTGTTTCGAGTTTTTCGAGATTGGTCGTGGCGGCGACGGGAACCACCGCCGGGGCTACGCGGATCGATGCGATTTCTTTACGGATGCGCGCGACCGTGTCCTGACGTTGGGTGACAACGCGCTTGTAAACGGCGAGGGCGCGTTGGGCGGAAGCTGCTTCTTCCTTGGAATCGTCGCTGCGTCCCGCAACGAGCGATGCAGCGGCAGCCGTCTGCACTCGGAGTTCTTCGCGTGCCTCACGGAGGGCGTCCTCCGCGTCTGCGAGGTCTTCACGTTTGACGGATGAGTCTTGCTGGGCCACGTCCATACGAGCTGAGTGATCCGCTTTTAGTCGGTCGAAATGGAGATTGACCCTCGCCCGCTCCTCCTGGGAAAGGCCGGGCGCGTCCGGTTTCCCGGCGTTAATCGCACTGCTCACGCGATACTCACTTTTCAAAAAACCAAGGTCGCGCACATTCCCTGCGATAGACTCGGGGGCGTCGGTCAGCCGCCCTAGATTCCCGGCAAGCACGCGCTCGCAAAAATCAATCTGGCTCTTCGCGCGAGCCAGCGTGTCCGCCAGCATCTTGGCTTTCGTTTCATCCTTCGGCGGTTGGATGATCGCGAGCACCGCGCCTTTGCTCACGCGCATCCCAGGGCGGATACGAGACTCCATCAACTTCCCCGTCACCGATGCACTGAGTTCATGCGCATCGCCGGAGAAAATCAGCCGTCCATCGGAGGCGACCCTCTCAATGATCGGCTGACGCGACGCCCACCCGCATAGCCCCGCGATGACCGCAGTGAGCACGATCAAGAGAAGCACCGTGCCTTTTGCGATGCGTCTAGCGAGACTCGGGCGGGAAGCGCTCGTCGCTTTCGGAGGGGCCGGAATGGCAACAACGGGCGAAGTCTCCGCCACTGGTTTCATCACGGGAAGAGGCGGAGCGGGAGACTCATGCACAATTTCCTGCTCCTTAATTGCACGCTCAAATTGATCAATCGGAATGCCAATCAAGCGTGCCCAGAGAACACCGCCTGGTTCATCCCACAATCTTCCGGGAACCACACCCTCGCCTCCCGACACCACCCATAGGTAACTCTTCTTCGCCTGAATGACCGACTCTTCCTCGGGCCAATCGCGTGTCGTGCAGACCGGCGCAATTTTCTCCACGATCCTAGCTGCCTTGCCCAGCGAGATGTCGTGCCGCCGCAACTCCGAGAGGACCGCCCACCACACTTCGCTGCGGCTCGGTTTGCCAAGGAACGAATCTCGAAGAGCGACATCAAACCGCGCGATCTCGATGAAGGACGGTGCGGCCACGAGGAGGCCAAAAATATCCCCCTCCGCTATCGCCTCCACTCCGCAAGCACCTGCCAGCGCTGCATCCCAGCCAACACAGGAACCGGGACCGTATTCGCCAAGCACCACGGGTTCATCGGCCCCCGGCATCTCGCCAAGCACACAAACTTTCCCACCCAAGAGTATGAACACATCAGTCGGAGGCTCCCCTTTTTTGAAAATATAGTCGCCAAGCGAGAAGGACGCGAACCGTGCTTCCGATAGCAATTGGAAGCGCCGCGCCGAGGCCATCTTACTGAACGGCTCGGTGCGGAACAAAAGCTTTGCATAATCTACAGGAGCGACTGCGGCAACCATGGCAGACGCATTAGCGGCTTCCGCGCCAGAGCGGCGGGCAATTTACTCCCCCGCCACCCACTCGCTCATCTCATAGAGCGTCGGGTCGCGCGTCACCTTCTGCCGCTTGCGAAATAGCCGCTTCCCGCCCGCTTCCGCACCCTCGCTGTCTGTGGGAGCGTCTAGTTCTCCCAGCGCGTCGCCGTATTCTTCCTCCAGCTTATCTGGGTCTTCACCTTTTTCCATACGGGCGATCATCTCCTCCATTTGCGCGGGCATTTTTCCTCCGGTGAGTTCACCCATCCGGCGCATCATCTTCGCGACGGCACGCGGGTCGGGATTGTCCGAGTCCGCGATGCTGCCGAATTCACGCTCCATGACATCCATCGCCGCATCCATCTGAGCATCGTCGCCACCTGTGTCGGCCTTCGGTTCCTCGCGGTTGCCTGTGATGGCGAAAGAACTGAGCATTTTCTCCAGCTTCCACTTCGGATGGTCCGGGCAACGCGGCACCTTATCCGCAAAGCGCAGGCTACGTGCGAAAAACGAATAGATGCGGCGATTGTCCGGACAGAAAAACTCGTAAATGGGCATCCGCGCACGCTGGCAGCGGCGAGCGGGGCAGTTCAACCGCCAAATCTCGCATAAAATGCAAAGAGTCGTTCATCAGGCTTGCACAATCGAAACGTGCCGCTAGTTTCGCGCCCCTTTTATGGCAAAAATCTACACTGACAAAGACGCCGATCTCGGCGTGTTCAAAGGCAAAACCTGTGCAGTCCTCGGCTTCGGCTCGCAGGGCCACGCGCACGCACTCAACCTCAAAGAATCGGGAGTCAAGGTCATCATCGGCCTCTACCCCGGCTCCAAATCCATCCAAGTCGCCAAAGACAAAGGCTTCGAGGTGTTCGACTCCGCCGAGGCGGTGAAGAAAGCCGACGTTATCTTCGTCGCGCTGCCTGACACCAAGCAGGCGGCTGCATATAAGAAGGACATCGAGCCCAATCTCACGAAGGGCAAGACGCTCCTCTTCAGCCACGGCTTCTCCATCCACTTCAAAACCATCGTCCCGCCGAAGAATGTGAACGTCATCCTCGTCGCGCCAAAAGGCCCCGGCCACATCGTGCGCCGCCAATTCCTCGAAGGCAAAGGCGTCCCAGCCCTCATCGCCGTCTATCAAGGCGGACCTGCTGCGAAGAAAATCGCGCTGGCTTGGGCAAAGGGCGTCGGCGGAACCCGCGCTGGCGTCATCGAAACCGACTTCAAAGAAGAGACGGAAACCGACCTCTTCGGCGAACAAACCGTCCTCTGCGGCGGAACAGCGGCGCTCGTGCAAGCGGGCTTTGAGGTCCTCGTGGAAGCCGGCTACTCGCCAGAGATGGCCTACTTCGAGTGCCTCCACGAACTGAAGCTCATCGTTGATTTGATGAACGAAAGCGGCATCGCTGGGATGCGCTTCTCGATTTCCGAGACCGCGAAATGGGGCGACGTAAGCGTCGGGCCGAAGATCATTGATGCCTCCGTAAAGAAGCGCATGAAAGCCGCGCTCAAAGACATCCAGAGCGGCAAGTTCGCGAAGGAGTGGATCAAAGAAGTCAACGGCGGCTACAAGAAATACAACTCCCTGATGAAGAAGGGCGAGCAGCACGGAATCGAGAAGACGGGCGCAAAGCTCCGCTCGCTCATGCCGTGGATTCAGAAGAAGAACCTCAAGGGCGCGCAGGCGGCTTACTAAGACCGTTTAACTTTAACCAAGCAGCAGCCCGGTGTTCATCGCCGGGCTGCTGTTTTGTTGTACCGGCTTTACGCCAGCAGTCCGGGGATCGCCTGCCCGTGGCGCGTGATCATCACGGGGCGTCCGGTCGGCGTCTGGTATTCTTTGCGCGGATTGATGCCGAGCGCCGTGTAGAAGGTCGCTGCCACTTCGTCGGGCGTGATTGCTTTATCCTTTGGCCCCTCCCCTTTCGCGTCGCTCTCGCCGATGACTTGCCCGCCTTTGATGCCGCCGCCCGCCATCACACAGAACATCGCTCTCGGGTAGTGGTCGCGCCCGGCGCGTGGGTTAATCTTCGGCGTGCGGCCAAATTCGCCCGTGACAAAGACCACCGTGCTATCCAGCAGCCCCTTCAAAGCGAGCGCGGTAAACAGCCCGCTGAGGCCCGCGTCCAACTCGGGGAGTTTGCGCGTTTTCAGCGAGGTGAAATTATCGCTGTGGGTATCCCAGCCGCCGAGATTCACGGTGACAAACTTCACTCCGTTCTCCACCAGCCGAGCCGCGAGCAAGCAACTCGATGAAAACTGGTCCGCCCCGAAAAGTCCCGTGATGCTCTGCGGCTCGCGGGATAAATCGAACGACTCACGGGCCTTTGGAGAGCGCATCATGAGATACGCCTTTTGCCCAAACTCATCCATGCCGCTGAGGATTTTGTCCTCCTTCGCCTGCTCGCCAAACGCGGTGTCGTAGCGCTTCACGAGGTCTTGGCGGCGGTCCACATCTTCCAGCGTCACCCCGCGCAGAGCGAGGCCGCGAATCTCCATCGCCTGCCCGATTTTCGGCGAACCGCCGGTATCGAAAGGCCCATATTCCACGCCCAAATATCCCGTCGGATTATTCCCCTGGCCGGGGATCGCGACAAAGGCCGGCAGCTCCGGCATCGCGCCGAGTTCCTTCGAAATGACCGCTCCATACGTGGGGAATTGCAGCGAGGGAATAGGGCGATTCCCCGTCGCCATGTATTGCGAACCCAGCTCATGCGCAGCCAGCGTGTGCGAGACGCCACGCAGGATGGCGAACTTATCCGCACACTTCGCCAGCTTCGGCAGATGCTCGGAAATCTGCACCCCGTCGGCATTCGTCGCGATGGGCTTAAAGTCGCCGCGATGCGTGTCGGGCGCATCAGGTTTCAAATCGAACGTGTCCATGTGGCTCGGTCCGCCGCCGAGCCGGACGAAGATCGCCGCCTTTGCCTTCCCCTTGGTGATAGGACTATCACTCGCATGGGCGAGGAAATTCTGAAGGCCAAACGAAAGACCGAAGCCAGAGATGGCTCCGACCCGGAGAAAGTCGCGGCGGGAAACTCCGTCGCAGCAAGTATAGGTGCTCATGGTGTGTGTTTTGTGGGTGAAGCGATCGGATCGCGTCTCTGGAAATAGCCAGCAGAGAAGGGATTCTTTGGAGAGATTTTGACTTTCTATCACCCCGATCATTACGAAGCTGAGAAAGTCCGAGGAGAGGCGGGGAAAAACCGCGCTTGGAACGGTGCCGGACTTGATTCCCTCCCCTGACGCTGCTACCCACGCAAGAATCCTAGACGAATTACGCGCCCACCGCGCGCCCGTCCAATCAATGATCCTCAATGGCCAAATCCTGCCGTAATTTACTCACCGCACTTCTGCTGCTCTGCTTCGGAGCCGTGGGCAACGCCGCGCCGAAAAAAGCCGTCGTCGCCAAGCCCTTCTTAAAGAAGCCCACAGCGCCGAAGTCTTCGCCAACGCCAAAGGCTCCGCCCGCACCGAAGGCGTCGCCAGCGCCGCTGGCACCGGGCGAACTCCCGCTCGTCGCGGAAGCTGCCGCCCTTGTGAACGCGAACAGCGGCGCGCTGATCTACCAAAAGAACGCTGAGAGCGTACACTATCCCGCGAGCGCCACGAAAATCCTCACTGCACTGATTATCATCGAAGAGGGCGACCTCGATAAAATGGTGACGGTCGAACTCGCCGACACAAAGGTCGAGCCGAGTGCGCTGGAGATCAAACCGGGGGAGCAATTTCCTCGGAACCATCTCCTCTACGCGCTCCTGCTCAAAAGCGCGAACGATGTCGCGATGTGTCTGGCCCGTGATAACGCAGGAAGCGTCGCCGCATTTGCCGAGAAAATGAACCGCCGCGCCGAACAACTCGGTGCGGAAAACTCGCACTTTACGAACCCGCACGGACTTCACGACCCGCACCACTTTACCACCGCCCACGACCTCTCGCGGATCGCTGTTGCTGCGATGAAAAATCAACTCCTCCGCGAAATCGTCGCAACGCCCGAGGCATGGCTGTTAAAGGGCGAGCAGTTCGTGCTCCTTCGCAATCACAACAAACTCCTCTGGCGTTTCGCCGGTTGCACGGGAATGAAAACCGGGTTCACTCGCGCCGCGCAACAAGTCCTCGTTTCCTCCGCGATTCGGCAAGGTCAGGAGGTCATCTCGGTAGTGATGCACACAAACTCGCCGGGCATCTGGAACGACTCCAGCACGCTGCTGCTTTACGGCTTTGAGCGCCTCGGTATCCCGCCGCCTGCGGAGTAGTTACTCCGGCGTGTAGTTCAGCCACGGGCCGAGCCAGCGTTCTTCGTCGCGGAGGGTCGTGCCTTTGCGGGCGGCGTAGTCGGCGATCTGGTCTTTGCCGAGCTTGCCGACTGCGAAATAGCGCGAGTCTGGATGGGCGAAATAGAAGCCGCTCACGCTGCTGCCGGGCCACATGGCGAAGCTCTCGGTGAGGCGGATGCCGGTCTTGTTTTCCACGTCGAGGAGCTTCCAGAGGAGTCCCTTTTCCGTGTGGTCTGGGCACGCAGGGTAGCCGGGCGCTGGGCGGATGCCGCGATACTCTTCGGCGATGAGTTGCTCGCTGGTGAAGCGCTCGCTTTTGCCATAGCCCCACTCGCGCCGGGCGAGAGAATGCAGCCATTCGGCGCACGCTTCGGCGAGGCGGTCGGCGATGGCTTCGGCCATGATGGCGTTGTAGTCGTCGCCCGCTTTTTTGTAGCCGCTCACGAGTTCATCGAGGCCGAGGCCGGTGGTGACTGCGAAGCCTCCGAGGTGGTCTTGCGCCTTGTCTTTGCCCAGCGCGGGCGCGGCCCCGAGTGGGGCGATGAAGTCGGCGAGGCAGCGATAGGGATTGGCGGTGTCGTTGCCTTCTTTCTGCACTTGCTGGCGGAGGAAATGGAAGCGCGTCTGCTCCGTGGTGCGCGTCTCGTCGGTCCAGATGATCACGTCGTCGCCGTCGCTGTTCGCGGGATAGAAGCCGTAGATGACTCGCGCTTTGATGAGCTTCTCAGCGATGATTTTGTCCATCAGCTCGTTGGCGTCGGCGTAGATTTTACGGGCCTGCTCGCCGTATTTCTCGTGGTTGAAAATGGCGGGGTACACGCCGCGCAATTCCCATGTGTGGAAGAAGGGCGTCCAGTCGATGAAGTCGCGCAGGAGCGTGAGGGGCACGTCGTCGAGCACGCGGGCTCCGGTGAACTCGGGCTGCGGCACGTCCTGCGCCGCGAGACTCCACGGGAGGCGCTTGGCACGGGCATCCTCTATCGAGACGAGCTTCGCGGCGCTGCCTGCGAATTGCGCGCGGGCGGTGTCTTGCTCGGCGGCGTTCTTCGCGACAAAGGCGGGCTTTTTATCCGCAGAAAGAAGCGCGCTGACGACGGGGACGGCGCGGCTGGCGTCGAGGACGTGGACGACGGGTTCGCTGTAATGCTGGGCGATTTTCACGGCAGTGTGCGCCTTACTCGTGGTCGCGCCACCGATGAGCAGCGGGAGCTTCATGCCGCGCCGCTGCATTTCGCGAGCGACGTGCTGCATCTCGTCGAGGCTCGGCGTGATTAGCCCGCTGAGGCCGATGATGTCCACGTTGTGCGCGATGGCTTCGTTCAAGATTCGCTCGCACGGGACCATGACTCCGAGATCGATGACCTCGTAGTTGTTACAGCCGAGGACGACGCCGACGATGTTCTTGCCGATGTCGTGAACGTCGCCCTTCACGGTCGCCATGAGAACTTTGCCCTGCGCCTTCGTGGCCTCGCCAGCGGCAAGCGCGGCGGCTTTCTCGGCCTCCATGAACGGCGTCAAATAGGCGACGGCTTTCTTCATCACGCGGGCGCTCTTCACGACTTGCGGGAGGAACATCTGGCCTGCGCCGAAGAGGTCGCCGACGACGTTCATGCCAGCCATGAGCGGGCCCTCGATGATGAGCAGCGGCTTGCCGTATTTGACCCGCGCTTCCTCGGTGTCCACGTCGATGTATTCGACGATTCCTTTTACCAGCGCGTGCGAGAGCCGCTCTTCCACGGTGCCTTTGCGCCACTCGGCTTCGGCCTTTTCCGAGGCGACGGTATCGGTCCCGGCTGCCTTTAATTGTTCGCCGTACGCGACGAGGCGCTCGGTGGAATCGGGGCGGCGGTTGAGCAGCACGTCCTCGACAAGCTCCAACAAATCCTTGGGAATCTCGGCGTAAACTTCGAGCATTCCGGCGTTCACGATGCCCATGTCGAGCCCGGCGCGGATGGCGTGAAAAAGGAACGCGGAGTGCATGGCTTCGCGCACTTTGTTGTTGCCGCGATAGCTGAACGAGATGTTCGACACACCGCCGCTGACTTTCGCGCGAGGGAGGTTCTTTTTGATCCACTCGGTCGCGCGAATGAAATCGACGGCGTAGTTGTTGTGCTCCTCCAAGCCGGTGCCGACGGTGAGGATATTCGGGTCGAAGATGATGTCCTGCGGCGGGAAGCCGACCTTGTCCACGAGCAGTCGGTAGCTGCGTTCGCAAATCTCGCAACGGCGCTCAAAGTTGTCCGCTTGGCCCTTTTCATCGAAGGCCATGACGATGACCGCGGCGCCGTACCGCCGCACGAGCCGGGCGGCTGCGAGGAACTTTTCCTCGCCTTCTTTCAGCGAGATAGAGTTCACCACGCCTTTGCCTTGGATGCACTTGAGCCCCGCTTCGATGACGCTCCACTTTGAGGAATCGACCATCACCGGGACTTTTGAAATCGCGGGCTCCGTCATGATGTAGTTCATGAACTTCGTCATCGCGGCGACGCCATCGAGCATCCCCTCGTCCATGTTCACATCAATGATTTGCGCCCCATTTTCCACCTGCTGCCGGGCGACGCTGACTGCCTCCTCGTAGGCTCCGCTGAGGATGAGTTTCGCAAATTTCGGAGAGCCCGTGACGTTCGTGCGCTCGCCCACATTCACGAAATTCGTGAGCGGCGTGACGGTGAGCGCGTCTGTGCCGCTGAGGCGCAGATACGGCTCCACGGTCGGCACCACGCGCGGGGCGATGCCAACGACCGCTTTGGAGATGGTCGCGATGTGCTCCGGCGTCGTGCCGCAGCAGCCACCGACGATATTAAAGAGCCCCGCTTCCGCCCACTCGCGCAGCAGCGGTGCCAGCGATTCCGGCGTCTCGGGGAAGCCCGTAGGTAGGAGCGGATTCGGCAGTCCCGCGTTCGGATACGCGCTGAGGTAAATGGGCGCGCAGGCCGATAGCTCCTCGACGCGCGGGCGAAGCTCCTTCGGCCCGAGCGCGCAGTTCATGCCCACGCTGAGGAGCGGGACGTGCGAGATACTGTTCCAAAATGCCTCGACCGTTTGCCCCGTCACACCCCGGTCGCCGTTGACCTGAATAAAAGTCACCGAGGCCATCAGCGGCACGACGCGCTTGCCCGCTTCCGGCTCGCCGCCGTAGGGGAGCGGAGTCAGCCCGCGCTCGGTAAATACATCACCGATCGCGAAGAACGCGGCTTTTGCGTTCAACGTATCGAAAATCGTCTCGACCAGCAGAATGTCCGCTCCACCGTCGAGCAACGCCCGAGCCTGTTCGGAGTAGGCGCGCACCAACTCATCCCAATTCGTTCCACGGTGAGCCGGGTCATTGACATCGGTAGAAATGGACGACGTCTTCGTAGTCGGCCCAATCGCCCCCGCGACCCAACAGACCCGCCCCGGTTGGGCCGCCATCACTTCATCCGCAGCTCGCCGCGCACACTCCGCGCCAGCCCGCGCCAGCTCATACGCAAGGTCTTGCATGTCGTAATCGGCGAGAGAAATGAACTGCCCGTTGAACGTATTTGTCTCTGCAATATCTGCCCCAGCCTCAAAGTATCGGCGGTGGATTTCCTGAATGATTTGCGGCTGCGTCAGGTTCAGGAGTTCGTTATTCCCCTTGAGGTCTTTACCCTTCCAATCCTTGAATCGCTGCCCCCGAAACTGCTCTTCGGTCAGCTTGTATTGCTGGATGGTCGTCCCCATCGCGCCGTCGATGATGACAACGCGTTTCTTGAGTAATTCAGCGAGTGGATGTGTAGCAGGCATCCCGACGCGATAGCCGGTTTCATTCCATCGTTCAAGGAACAAAACATCACATCAAGATGCGATGATGCGTTATGCTAGCACGAAAAAACCGAAATCAGCGGGGCATTCCGATTGCTATAATTTCAGAATGCAACGCACGTATCAAAACGTCAAAAACAGGGGATTCACCCTCTTGGAGATCATGATCGTTGTCGCAACAATCGGGTTACTGGCGATTATCGCGGTGCCAAATTATCTCCGCGCTCGCAAACGCACTCAGGCAGGGCAGGTCAAATCGGACCTCCGAATGCTTGATGAAGCGATTCAACTTTACGTTATCGAGAACAACAAAACGGACACATCAAACTTCGCGATAGGCGACATACTTCCTTACGCGAAGCCAGGAACTTCGCTCGTCACTTCCCAAGGAAAGGATATCCTTGGAAACACATTTATTCTCATCCCGCCAGACCAAATTCCGAAGGTGAATGGCGCGACTTTCACCGCACTGAGTCAAGTCGCTCCGAGGGAATTTTGGTCACCGCACATCCAGTAACGGGGTGGAACACCATTTGAGTAGCGTTTTAACTTCGTAAGAAGACTGTCACCGCTTTATGGGCTTTGTCAGAGGGGCAGAGTTTGGCTTTTTCGGCCCAGTGAATGACATCTCCACGATGCGGAGGATGTTCACCCCAGTGCTCGCATCTTGCGCCGCAATCTGCTGGCGGACAAATGCCAAGGCTGCGGCATTCCCTTTCAACGCCTGCACCGCCGCCGTCTCGTGGACGGCGACGCGGATTCTATCCTCGGGGCTCGCGTAAGCCGCACGCGCTTGCTGAAAGGCGCGCTGCGCATCCGCATTATTTCCCGCACGGAGATGAAGCAGGCCGAGCCCTTCATAAACCACACCGCTCTTGAGCCGCTTCGCCGACGCGGCGAGTGAGTCGTCGCTTCCCCCCGCCTTCGCCCACGCCGCTACCCCGGCACGGTAAGCGTCCCATTCATTCAACGGCTGCACCTTCTCCTCCGACCGGAAGCGGAACGGACGGTAGAGCGGATCGCCAACCCAAGTCGTCATCCAAGATAAGAACCGTACGGACATATGCCCAGCCTCCGCGAACGTGAAACCCTCACTGAGGCGACGCTCGAACACATCCAGATGCGGAGTCAAAGTGAGGAACGGCTCATACACATTCCCCATCGTCGCCGCCGCACCGCGCACGAGGAGAGGTCCGCACCAAGTCCGTTCCGCCGAGCGAAGCGTCACTGCGGAAAACGAGTGGATGTGGACCGCGATTGCGCCCGGCACAAACTTGAAGTTCCCCTGCGTGAACGGTCCGTGAATCGACTCATTATACCAGCCTAGATACAGCGCGCACTGGCGCATCGGATACGGCTCGGGAAAAAGCGCAGGGCCGTTGTCGAGGATCACGGGCATTCCATCCGCCCTCAGGTGCTCGGCGAGGGTGAACAGCCATCGGTCCGCCTCGTATAAGCCCGCCGCACGCGGGTCATCGCCCGGCAGTCCACGCGCGTCCACGTACGCAAAGCCGCGCAGCCCCGTCTTTTCCGCAGCAATGGCGTCGGTGATCATCCGGCGCACATCCGTCACCGTCGGCCCGTCGAGGCGGCAGACGAGAAGCTGGCTGATCATTTCCGTCTTATGAAAGGACTGCACATCGCGATAATACGGGTTTTTCAACACGCCGGAAATGCGGCGACTCCACAGCCCGAGGATGCTCAACTCCGAGTCCACCGCCGCGCCGTTTTGCTCCACGATCTCCGCCGGAATGCCCTCGATGATGTCGCCTGGATAGTTCGCCGCAGGGGCGATCTTCAGCGGGATGCCACGAATGAGCGCGACGAAGCGAATCTTCGTTTCCTCAACCATCCCGGCATCCGTCGCCTCGGCGCGTAACTTCCACCAGCCGCGCTCCACGAAAATTTTCCTTACGGGTTCGGCGATGGTCTCATCGTACTCCCGGCGTGTAATCTCCTCGCGGCCCGAAGTTTTTAGCGCGACGAGGTTCCCCTTGGGGATTGCGCGCTGCTCGGCGTAAAAACTCGCCAGCCCCACCGAATCGAGGTCGTTTTCGTTGTAGATCACGACCGTCTGCGCCGCGAGTTCAGCATCACTGAGCATCTCAGGCTTCCCATCCGGGATCGGAATGACCTTTTGCTGGCTGGGCATCCCGCCAGTGTCCTGAGCGGACGCGGTGAACACGGTGAAACAGAGGATAAGAAGGCGCTTCATAGGCAGAGTTTGAGCCCGTCGTAGGCGATACCGACGCCCGAGGGAAGCGTGCGTTCGAGTTCGGCGTGGCCGAGGTCGTGACTAAGGTGCGTGAACCAAGTCTGGCGCGCTCCCACTTCCGCAGCCACGGCGAGCGCCTCCGCGACGCTCATGTGCGTGCCGTGTTCCTTGTACCGCAGCGCGTCTAGGATCACCGTATCCACACCCGCAATCTCCGCCATGACCGCAGGCGGCACCGCTTTGCAATCGCTCAAATACGCCGCCAATTTCCGCCCTCCCCGCGTGAATAAGTAACCAAACGTCGTCACCCGGCCATGCGGCACCGGCAGCGGCGTAATCACCGTCTCGCCCAGCGTAAACGGCCCTTCCACGATGTTTGGCACCGGGCGCAAGTAGCCCAGCGAGCGAGGGTCATCCACGAACGCAAAGGCGAACGAACGTTGAATCGTCTCCATCGTTTCCGCCGAGGCGTAAATCGGCAGCTTCCGCCCGCCAAAGCAAAAGGGCCGCAGATCGTCGAACCCCATCACATGGTCCGTATGCGCGTGAGTGAAGAGCATCGCATCCATCCGCCGGATATTCTCCCGCAACGCCTGCGCGCGGAAGTCCGGGCCCGCATCCACGCCCCACACACACTCCGGCGTCTCGCAGTAAATCGACGCCCGCGTCCGATTGTCGCGCGGGTCCAGCGACGAGCACACCTCGCAGTCGCACCCGATCATCGGGATGCCAAGCGACGTTCCAGTGCCGAGAAAAGTGAGCGTAAAATCAGACATGCAAGCCGCACCATCCGGCACCGGGCCTCCCGCGTTCAACTACTGATTCTGCCGCGCGTCCTCTTCGTTCGGGTCCGTAGGCTCCACACGCGTCTGGCTGAGCCGCTTCATCGCCTTATCGTACCGCTCGCCCAGCGCACCTGCCACGACGGGGTCCACCGCTTTAATCTTCGCCTGAATCAGGTCGTAATACCGCTTCAGCGCCTCTCGTTTCGCATAGTCCGTACGTGCTTCACGCGATGCGTCCCAAGCAGCGACAACGGCAGCATCCCGCTCCGCGAAAGTCCGCGCTTTGCGGTAGCGGATGCGCATCTCCAAGTCCTCCGAATTCACCGGCGGCAGCAGAGTCGTGCGGCCTTTGGGCAGTGTGACCTCGCGCTTCGGGTTCGACTTTGCAGTCGCTGGTTTCGCGTCAGCTTTGGGCAGCTTTTCCTCAGCAGGCTTGGCTCCCTCGGGGGACGGGCTTTTGCGGAGCAATTCGAGGAACTTGTCATCCCGAGGCGCCGGGGCGTTTGCGGGGAACTCCGGCTTTTCAACGGGCGGCGGCGCAGCAGGCTCCTGCGCAAACAGCGGAAGCGTGGCGAAGATGAGCGACAATGGTTTCATAGCGCGACGCTATCGCATTCCCGCGACGGCAAGCAAGGCGCGGGAATCATTTCGTCAAACTCACACCTTCATCCACCGCTGCGCGCGGTCGGCGCGGAGGATGGCTTCGCAGAGTTTCACCTCCTCGTGGCCGTCTTCGGCGCTGGCGAAAAGGGGCTCGGTCTTTTTGCCGCTGGCGATGTGCTCGTAGATGCAGCGGTAGTGCATTTTGTGGCTGTCGGGGAAGCCTTCGGCGTGGCCGCCGGGGTAGTCGGAGTAGTGCGCGATGTCTTCCAAGAAGCCGGGCGCGGAACGTTGGCGGACTTCGTTGGGCTGGTCGCGCCGCCCGACGTGGAGGACGTTCGGGTCCTGCAAATCCCAGCGCACACTTCCCTCCGTGCCGTAGATGCCGATGGCGAGGCTGCACTTCCAGCCAGCGGCGACTTGGGAGATGCTGGCGTTGGCGTGTACGCGGTCGGCGAAGCCGTGTTTCGCCCGCGCAAATTGCAGGAGCACGCTGGCGAAGTCCTCGGTATCCACGCTGTATTGCACCATGTCGTTCGGGTCCACTTTCGCGAAAGTCTGCACTTCGCCTTTCGGCCGCATCCGCTTTTTGTGGAAGGTCTCCAGCGTGGCGAAGACGCTGTCCACTTTCGCTCCGAGGATGAAAGAGACGGCGTCCATCCAGTGCGTGCCGATGTCACCGACGGCGCGCAATTTCCCGCCTTCGCTGGCCTTGAGCCGCCAGTTGTAGTCGGTCTCTTTGAGCAGCCAGTCTTGGAAAAAATGCCCCTGCACATGGATGATGCGGCCTAGCTCGCCGCGCTGCACCATGGCGCGCATTTGCAGGATGGCGGGGAAAAAGCGGCAGTTGTAGTTCACGGCGAAGACCGTCTTGGCTTTTTTCGCGGCCTTCACGAGTGCGGCGGTTTCTTTCGTCGTCATGCCCAGCGGCTTTTCGCAGACGACGTGTTTGCCGGCCTTGATGGCGGCGAGCGCTTGCACGACGTGCAGTTTGTTCGGCGAGGTGATGTGGACGACATCCACGTTGGGCGACTTCAGCAGCCCTTCGTAGTTGTAGTCGCCATAGACTTCGGGGACGCCCCATTTTTCCGCGAGCGCGGTGGCGGATTGGGTAGAGCCGCAGACGGCGGTGATTTGGACGCCGAGGCGCTTAAGTGCTTCGAGGTGGACAGGGCCGATAAAACCCGTGCCGATGAGTCCGGCCCGGAGGTGCGATAGGTTCATGCCAGCGGAATGAACCCGCGCCCTCCGAAATGCAAGCGCGCGCCGTAGAATTGCAGCATTGCCCCACCCGATTCCCCGGCTATTTTCGCGCAAATGAGCACCGTCATTCTGCCAGACCCACATAACACGGATTACGTTCATCCGTTGAGCATCGAGGCGTATCAGGCGCTCGGTGAAATGGGGCATCTTGGGAAAAATACCGAGCTGCTCTACGGAGTTGTCTTCACGAAAAAGCCCAAGTCACCGCTACACGCATCCATTGCCACTCGCTTGTTCAAAATTGTGAGGAAGGCGACTTCCGAAGAGAGCTATGTCGTCCGCTCCGAGCAACCCCTCACCTGCACCAAAGCGGGCTCCGAGCCAGAACCGGACATCCTAGTAGCTCGTGGAGCCGAGGCCGAATTCTGGTCCTCGCACCCCACAACCGCAGAACTCGTCATCGAAATCGCCGTGACCACCGAAGACTACGACCGCAACAAAGCCATCGCCTACGCTCGCGCCGGAGTGAAGGAGTTTTGGATCGTTCTCGTGAATGAGAAGCTCGTGGAAGTTCGCACGATCCCCGGAGAGCAGGGATATGGAAAAATGGAGAGTCTTGCCGTCGCGCAGTGCATTTCGATTCCTGAACTGCGCATCGATGTAGCGGCTTTGGTGGCGAGATAGCGGTTCGTGGCGGAAAATGCGGACTAACATCCCGCAGTGGAAGGGATTCAAAATGCGCCAATCACATGATGCCTTTTCTCGCGCTTCCTTTTAACCGCTCTTTGCCGCTTCGCGCACCCGAGGAGGGCTGCTTGTGAATCACGAACCTGTGACAACGACGCTGCGCTGGGTAGGCGATTGGCCGTGGATGGTGGGCGTGGGGGCGGCGGCGGTTCTCGGGGTGGCGGCGATGGCGCTGTATCGGCGGGATGTGGCGGGGAATGGGCGCTTTTTGCGCTTCTTGTTGCCGACGTTGCGCGGACTGGCGGTGGCGCTGATCGTTTTAATGCTGAGCGGGCCCGTGCTCCATCATCGGAGCGTGGTGGGGACTTTAGCCCGGCTGATCGTGTGCGTGGATACTTCGGAGTCCATGCAGCTCACGGATTCGGCGATGGAATCGGGGCGGAAGATCAGTATCGCACGCCGTCTCGGGATACTCGACGGGGCCCAGGGCAGGCTCGATTTGCCTACGGCTGCGGAGAAGCTAATGGACGCACGCGGGCTGGTGGCGAGTCTCGCGGCGCTGGAGACGCCGGATACTGCGACGCTGCAAAAGCTGCGCACGGAGTTTGCCAGCCGGGTGGTGGCGGCAGATGGGGCGTTCGCAAAATCGGGGCGCAATGGTGAAGTGCTGAACCGGATGCGCGAGGAACTGGTGAAGCCAGCAGCGGAGCTGGCAAAGCGGGAGCTTTCGGCAGTGGATGACCGGACGCGGACGGCGATTGATTTGGCAAAGCTGGGCGATGCAGCGGGGCGGTGGTCGCGGGATGTGTCGGAGTTGTTCCAGCACGAGCTGGATAACGACCCGGAGCAAGCGGGGCTAAAGGTCGCGCTGGCGAAATTTGACGGGATGCCGCGCTGGCAGCGGTTGCAGGGGCTCTTAATGGAAGGAAAGCCGGAGCAGCGCATCATGGAGACGCTGGCGAAGCAGCACGACGTGCAGGTGGTGCTAATGGAGAATGGCGAGGTGAAATCGTTCTGGCAGCCTTCGGCAAAAGAGGGAGCAAAAGCTCCGACGGAATTGCCAAAGCCCGCAGGCGAGGTGACGAACCTCACGAGCGCGCTGAAGTTTGCCGTGGGCGATGAGAGCAAGGCGGAGCGTGGAGCGGTGATCCTTTTCACCGACGGCCAGCACAACTCCGGCGAGGCTCCGCTGGATACGGCGCGCGTTTTGGCCGGGAAGAAGATGCCTGTTTATACGGTCGGTTTCGGGAGCCAGTTGCCGCCGCGCGACTTGGCGGTGATGGCGGTGAATTTGCCCGAGGCCGTGTTTTTTGAAGACCGACTACGCGGCGATGTGCTCTTAAAAGAAGAGGTGACGGCGGGGATGCCGTTCACCCTGACGGTGAAGGATGGGGACAAGGTGGTGTGGGAAAAGCAGCTCGTGACGGAGGGTAAGGCGCTGCGGAAAGTGCCGTTTGAATTTGCAATCAAAGACATCGCAGAGGGGAAGCTGAAGCAAGGCGCGCAGGGCTACGAAGTCCTCGGCGCGGCGCTGGAGCTGACGGCCTCGGTGAGTGGGCTGGAGGGCGACCGAGAGCTGGCAAACAATAGTCTGCCGATGCGGTTCCGCGCGGTGACGCAGAAGCGCCGCGTGCTGATCGTGGACGGTCGGCCACGGTGGGAGACGCGGTATTTGAAGAACCTTTTCGAGCGCGATGAAAAGTGGGAGGTGAGCACGGTGATCGCGGGATCGAGCAGCGAGGCGGGGTTCATTCGCGGGGATAAATCGGGGACTTTCCCGAACGACGCAAAGGTGCTGGATGCGTTCGACCTCGTGGTGTTTGGAGAGGTGCCGCGCCAGCATTTGCGCGATGAGGAGATGCAGTGGCTCGCAGATTTTGTCGGCAAGCGCGGGGCGGCGATGCTCATCATTGATGGCGCGCGCAGTGTGCTCAAAGAATACCGCGATACGCCGCTGGCAGCCGTCTTCCCGGTGGAGTGGGCGGGCGATGGCATCCGCAGTGGCATTCAGTCGCTCCGGGTGACGCAACGCGCCGAGGGCGTGGGCGCATTTTCGCTGAGCGCGGATTTGGCGACGAATGCCGATACGTGGCAGAAGCTCCAGCCGCCGCACTTTTTGGCAAACGTGAAGGCGCTGCCGGGCGCGGAGGTTTATCTGGAGGCCGACACGGGCGCGGCGAAGATTCCCTCCGCTGTGCTGCGGCCCTTCGGCGCGGGGCGTGTGTATTATCACGGGTTCGATGAGTCGTGGCGCTGGCGCTACGAAGTGGCGGATCAATTTCACGTCAAGTTCTGGAACCAGCTCGCGAGCTTCGTCGCCGAGCCTCCGTTTGCTGCGCGGGATAAATTTGTGGCGCTCGATGCCGGACAGCTCACTTACAGCCCCGGCGACAATGCGAACTTCCGCGTGCGACTGCGCGATGGCGAGGGCAAGCCGGTGACGGATGCCGCCGTGTCGGCGGTGCTCTTCCGCGATGGGCAAAAGGTGGCGACCATCTCGCTCTCGCCGGATGCTGGCGGGCTTTACCGAGGGAAATCAGCGGCGCTTGAGCCAGGGAATTACGAGATGGCCGTGGAGAGCGCAGTCGTGCCCGAGGGGCAGCTCAAAGCGCGCACACAGTTCAAAGTCGCAGCGCGTGAGAGCGGCGAGCGCACACTCCTTTCGTTGAACGAAGACCTGCTCCGGCAAATCAGCACGGCCAGCGGCGGCGAGTATTATCGCGAGGAACAAAGCGACGCGCTCGTCGCTGCGATCAAAGGGCTGAGCGATGGCCGCGTGGAAGAACACGACACGGTACTCTGGCAAGATTGGCCTTGGTTTGCCGTCATCGTCGGGCTGCTCACGCTCGAGTGGATTCTGCGCAAGCGCGCCGGGATGTTGTAAGCCGCGCCATCTGCCGGTCGTGCCAGCGCGAGAGGAAGGCCAGCGCGCAGACGGCCCCGACTCCCGCGAGGAACATATCCGTCTGCGTATCCCACGGGTCGCCTTGCGTGCCGAGAAACGCCTCGGCCCCTTGCCCCAGCCACAGCGCCGCGCCCCACTCGACGATTTCGTACACCGCGCTGATGGCGAGGCAGACGCAGAGGATCGAGAACGGAATCCAAGTGCGCCGGGCAAACACCTCCAGTCGCACGAACAACTCCCGCGCAATCATCGCAGGCACGAAGCCCTGCGCGAGATGCCCGACGCGGTCGTAGTGATTGCGCGAAAGGCCGAGCCAGTCGCGGACCCAATCCCCCGCTGGCACCAGCGCGTAAGTATAGTGCCCGCCTACAGCGAGGAGGATCATGTGGATCGCGATGAGCACCGTGACGAGCGGAGTGAGCGGGAATTTGCGCCACCGCGCTAAAAGGACGGCGATGCCGACAATAACGGGCGTCACTTCCAGCCACCAAGTCACGCGGTCAAACGGCGAAATCCCCGACCACACCAGCACCGCCACGACGAGCGCGAGAAGCCACCGGTTCATCTACTCGACGAACTCCAGCTCCACCGGCTCTTTCAAAAACCCGAGCTTGTACCCGCGCCCGAGGAACTCGCGGATGGCGAGGCGGCCCGTCTCGCCGTAGTCGAGCGTGCGGTCGTTCACATACATGCCGATAAATTTGTCCGCCAACGCCCGGTCCAGCCCGCGCCCGAGGGGCAACGCGTGGTCCACGCCAGCAGCGCGATTTTCCAGCCCGTAGCGGATGCTCTCGCGGAGGATGACGTTGATCTCCGAGCGGTCGGCAGCGGCGGTGTCTTTGCGGATCACATTGCCACCGAGCGGCAGCGGCAGCCCCGTCTCCGCCATCCACCACGCGCCGAGGTCCAGCACGAGGTCGAAGCCGTCGCGGGCATACGTGAGCTGGCCTTCGTGGATGATGAGACCCACGTCGGCGTTGCCCTCGTCGAGGAAGTCAAAAATCTGATCGAACGGCACCACGACGTGCATCGGCTCGCTGAGAAAGAAGAGCTTCAGCGCGAGAAAGGCGCTCGTCATTTTTCCCGGAATGGCGATACGCTGGTGCTGGAGCCATTCACGGATCGCGCCAAAGTCCGAGAGGTCCGGCAGCGCCTTGCCGCGCTTCACGATGAGCATCGGCCCGTAGCCCTCGCCCATGCTCGCCCCGCACGGGAGAAGCGCGTATTTATCCAGCACGCTGGCGTAGGCGTGGATGCTGATGGCGGAGATGTGCAGCTCGCCGCGCGTGCAGCGTTCGTTCAGCGTCTGGATGTCTTGCAAGATGTGCTCAAAGCGCCAGCGCCCCGAAGGAATCTTGTGCTCCGCGAGCGCGTAAAACATGAACGCATCATCCGGGTCCGGCGAATGTCCGAGTGTGAGTTTGGTAATATCTGACATGAAAAGGTGGCCGCAGGAAATGCCCGGAACACGCGGCGATGGGAAGACGAAACCAAGCTCAAATAGGGCTTGCACCACGAAAAGCGCGCTCGCTAATTTCTGCGTTCGTTATGAAACGCGCCTTTTCCAGAACGACACACAGCACCGCACTCGCGGTGAGCTGGGCGTCGGGCGGCAGGGCGGCAGGGCGGCACTTTAATTACTTTCGAGAGGGTCGCGCGGTGAGTGTCGAGGCCCGGATAGTTTCGGAGCGTCGAGCCTCAAAAGTAGTCATCACTCACGAGCCGCGATCTTGTAGTGCGGCGGGAATCCCGATGGTTCGGGACACGCCGCCTTCGCACGCAGGGGCGATCTTCAAACGGCTCACGGCGCCCATAGCTAAACCACACGCGGCTTTTTCACGACGCGCCGCTTGCGAAGCCGCCGCCAGCACCGCGAGCAACGAGGCAAATAATGACGCAGGCGCCGCGAAGGCTGCGCTGGAAGATGGAATCAAAGCCGGTCGCGCCCGGCTCACCGGTTTGCGCGGGGAACTCGCGCAACGCATCCCTGGCGATGACGCCCGCTGGTATGCCTTCGGCTTCGAGCGCCCCGACGACCCGGAGACGCCCGAGAAGCCCGAAAACCTCGTGCTCACCGCCAACGCAGGCGGCAATTTATTCGCCGATTGGGACAACGCCCGCCGCGCCCAGAGCTACCGCGCAAGCGTCTTCAACACCCTCACCGGTGCGAAGCTGCAAGAGCGCATGGCGCAAGACAGCGACGCAAATTTCAGCGGCCTGCCCACCGGCACCCCGCTGCGCGTGGAAGTCACCGCCATCAACGACGCAGGCGAGAGCCCGGCGGTGAGCTGGACGATTAATTTGTAGTGCCCGAAAACAGGGTGCTCCAATTGATGAAAACGCTCTTCCTTGCTCTCGCCTTCGCCGCCAGCCTGGCCCACGCCGCGCCGGGGGATGTCGATGCGCT
>CAMDQC010000067.1 GCA_945905735.1 Prosthecobacter debontii
TCACCCTGATTACAGACAAGAACCCCCTCACGTTGTCACACAAAAAAACCTGCTGTTTCCAAATTGTTATAAACCCACCGCCCGGCGGCGTGAGCCACGGGTCACTCTTCGATGGTGATGGTGCGGCGGATTTCCTCCGTCTTGAAACCAAGCGCGCCTGGCATGATGACGCCGGGGAGAATTGCCACGTCGTAAAGCTCGCGCACGATGCCTTCGATGTTGAGCGAGTGGGCAATGTCGCCGGTGCGCAGGTCCACCACGAGCAGGCCGCAGCGCGGCTGCACGTCTTTGGCGGCGAGGGCGTCGTCGAGCGGCAGGCCGGAAAACGTGCGGTTCTCGCGGCAGGTTGAGAGGCCGATGATGGCGAAATTTCCTATGATGGCGAGGCCGCGCGCGTAGCCGGGGCAGAAGCAAATGGGCGCGAATTTCCCGCTCGCGAGATCGACGGTGCCAAACTCGCCCGCGCCGCTGTTGAGCACGTACAGTTTGCCGCCGTGCCAGCGCGGAGAGTGCGGCATCGAGAGTCCGCGGGCGACGATCTCGCCGCTCGCGACATCCATCACCACGCCGCCGTCGTGCCGCTTTTCGCGCCAGCCTTCATGCACGTCGGTCGTCGAGACGGCGGTGACAAATGCGGGCGCTCCATCGCGAAGCGCGAGGCCGTTCAAGTGGCAGCGATCCTCCGCAGCGAGCTTGGTGATAAACGGCGTACGCCATACGGGGCGAAAGCTGTGCGTCTCGCTCGGCGCGGCGATGCAGGAAAAGAGCGTGTTCACAAAAATGGGGCGTCCAGCGCGGTCGAGAGCGATGTCGTGCGCATCCACATCGCCGGTGGTGTAGCCGAGCTGCGGGACGTAGAGCCGGTCGTCGCCGCCGGGCGCAGAGGAGCCAGCGGGCAGCGCATTTTCAAAGCGCCAGAGCTGATAGACAGAACTCGTCCACAGCGTCTGCGCATCGGGCGAGACGGCGAGGCCCATGCAGCGCTCGAAGGTGCGCTCGAAGACGCTGAGTTTGCCATCCAGGCGAAGGCCGATGAAGAAGAGTTTGCCCGTCTGGTAAGTGCTAAACGCAATGGAGAGCCGTTGCTCGCGAATCCAAGAGATGAATTGGCGGGAGGCGTTGAGTTCGAGTTTCGGCGCGGACATTGGGGAGGGAAGCTGCCGAGCGGGCGCTGGGAACTCAAGCGCTGCGGAGATAGTGATTTTCTTGTTGGTATCGCCGCGTCGCGGGTAGTCTCGCCGCCATGTTCGACTTCCTAGCTCCATCACTTCACGACCACGCGCGCCTTTGCGGAGGCGGGCGCACACGTCGCGAGTTTCTGCAAATCGGTGCGCTCGCTGCGGCGGGGCTTTCGCTGCCGCAGTATCTCCGGGCGAAAACTGAAGGGCGCGTGAAGCCGGGGCACGATAACCGTTCGTGCATCATGATCTTCAATCTCGGCGGGCCGAGTCACCTCGACTTGTGGGATATGAAGCCGGATGCGCCATCGGAAATTCGCGGGCCGTTTAAGCCCATCCGCACGAAGTCTGCGGAGTTTGAGCTGTCGGAGTTGCTGCCGATGCACGCGAAGATTGCGGACAAGTTTTCGCTGGTGAGATCGTGTCATCACGATGGCGCGGCGGTGCATGATGCGGGGTGGCAGATGATGCAGACGGGGCGGCGATTCTCCGGCGGCATCCACACGCCGCACGCGGGCGCGGTGTCGTCCTATTTAATGGGGCGCAAGACGGACTTGCCGCCGTTCGTCGTGCTTCCGCAGGTGATGGGGCGTGGCGGCGGGAATTTGCCGAACGGTCAGGCGGGTGGTTTTCTCGGCAAATCGCACGACCCTTTTTCGCTCATGGCGGACCCGTCGCTGAAGGATTTCAAAGTGCCCGACCTGCTCCCGCCGGACCAAATCGGCGCGGCGCGACTGGAGCGCCGGAAGACGATGCGCGACATCGTGGACGGCGCGACGGCTGCGTTTGAGCAGAGCGAGGATGCGCGGTTGCTGGACGATAATTTCCACGCCGCCTTCCGCATGATGACGAGCGAGCAAGCACGTTCGGCGTTCGATTTGACTAAAGAGCCGGTGCGCGTGCGCGAGCGTTACGGCATGAACCGCTTCGGCCAATGCTGCCTGCTCGCGAGGCGGCTGGTGGAAAACGGCGTGCGCTTTGTGACCATCAATACGTTCCTGACGGTGTTCGACGAAATCACCTGGGACATCCACGGCTCCAAGCCCTTCACCTCGATCGAAGGCATGAAGGACATCGTCTGTCCGATGTATGACCAAGCATACAGCGCGCTCATCGAAGACCTCGACCAGCGCGGATTGCTCGGCGACACGCTCGTGGCAAACCTCAGCGAATTTGGCCGCACGCCCAAGGTGAACCCGGCGGGCGGGCGCGACCACTGGCCGCAATGCTTCACCTGCTACTTCGCGGGCGGCGGGGTGAAGGGCGGACGCGTCATCGGCAAGAGCGACCCCATTGGCGGCTTCCCCGCAGAGCGCCCCGTCGGTCCCGGCGACATTGTTGCGACCATCTTCCAGAGCCTCGGCTTCGACCCGCACTCGCATCTCCCCGGCCCAGGAAACCGCCCATTTTACCTCACGGACTTGGGCACGGAGCCGATCAAGGAACTCTTCGCGTAACTCACGATTATGATTCGTCTATTTGTCGCACTCCTTGCGTTTCTCACCGCCGCTCACGCGGAAAATGTGCCGTCCTTCCGCAACGACATCCTGCCCATCCTGAGCAAAGCGGGCTGCAATTCTGGCGGGTGCCACGGGGCGCTGGCGGGGAAGGGCGGGTTTCGGCTTTCGCTGTTTGGATACAATCCCGAGGCTGATTGGCAGACGATGACGCAGGAATCTCGCGGCCGTCGTGTGGACCTGGTGGAGCCCGGCGCGAGCTTGCTGCTCACGAAGCCGACGACGGCTATCAAGCACAAGGGAGGCAAGCGCATTGCGGTCGAAAGCGATGACTACCGTATCTTTTCCGAATGGATTGCAGCGGGTGCGCCGGGACTGAAAACAGACGAGCCCACGCTGCTGAACATCGCCGTTTCGCCGGAGGAAAATACCGCCAAGCCCGGCGATGCGCTCACGCTCAAAGTCACTGCAAAATACAACGACGGCAGCGAGCGCGACGTGACGAAGTGGGCAAAATTTACCTCCGCCGATGAGACCGTCGCCACGGTGACGCAGGAGGGGGAAGTGACCATCCTCGGCGCGGGGCAAGGCGCGGTGACGGCGTGGTTTTCCTCGCTCGTCGTCGTCGCTCGCGTGACTGCGCCTTGGGCGAACGATGTGCCCGCCGACGTGTATGCGAATGCGCCGAAGAACGGCTTCATCGACGAAATGGTGATGGAGCAACTCCAACGGCTAAAGCTGAAGCCGTCGCCCGCTGCGGACGACGCGACTTTCTTGCGCCGCGCTTTTCTCGATACCATCGGGCGGCAACCCACGCCGGATGAAGCCCGCGCCTTTATCGCCGACGCTGCGCCGGATAAATATCGCGCCCTCGCCGAGCGGCTCATGCAGCGCCCGGAGTTCGTGGATTTTTGGACTTACAAGATTTCCGACATGCTGCTCGTCACCGGCTCCAAGCTGCGCCCGCAAGCGGTGAAGGCTTACGCCGAATGGATTCGGCAGCGCGTCGCGGAGAACACGCCGTGGGATGAGTTCGCACGTCGCATCGTCACGGCGACTGGCTCTTCCATCGACAACGGCGCGACAAATTTCTTCGCCGTCCACCAAGACCCCGAGGGCATGGCGGAGAACGTCAGTCAGGCGTTTCTCTCGCTCTCCATCGGCTGCGCCAAGTGCCACAATCACCCGCTCGAAAAATGGACGAACGATCAATACTACGGCTTCGCAAATCTCTTCGCCCGAGTCCGCGCCAAAGGCTGGGCGGGCGAAGTGCGTTCCGGCGACGGCGTCCGCACGCTCTACACGCTCGCGGAAGGCGACCTCACGCAACCGCGCACCGGCAAGCCACAGCCGCCCGCCCCGCTCGACGCGCCCGCGATTCCCACTAACGCTACGGGCGACCGCCGCGCCGTGCTCGCCGAGTGGCTCACCGGGCCGGAGAACCCGTATTTTGCCCGAGCGATGGCAAACCGCATCTGGGCAAATTTCATGAGCGTCGGCCTCGTAGAAAGCGTGGACGACCTCCGCGTGACGAACCCCGCGAGCAACGAAAAACTGCTCACCGCCATCGCCGCAAACCTGCGCGAGAACCGCTACGATCTCCGCTCGCTCATGCGCTCGATTTTGACCTCTCAAGCCTACCGCCGCAGCAGCCAATCGCTGCCCGAAAACGCCGAGGACAAACGCCACTACAGCCGCTTCTTTCCCCGCCGCCTCATGGCCGAAGTCATGAGCGACGCCATCAGCGACATCACCGCCGTGCCCGACACCTTCACCGAGATCGCGCTGAACGACGGCTCGACCGAAAAGACTGATGCCTACAAGCCCGGCACGCGCAGCCTCCAACTGACCGACAGCGCAGTGAAGAGCTACTTCCTCAAAACATTTGGCCGCAACCAACGCGACATCACCTGCGAATGCGAACGCTCCGGCCAGCCCAGCCTCGTGCAAGTCCTCCACCTCGCAAACGGCAAAACCGTGAACGACAAACTAGCCGCCAAGGACAGCCGCATAGACAAACTCCTCGCCGCGAAACTCCCCGACGCCGCTCTCGTCGATGAAGCGTATTTCCTAGCCCTCTCCCGCCCCGCCGCTGCGAAAGAAAAAGACGCCCTAGCAGCCATGCTCACCGCCGCGCCTCCGGACGAAAAACGCAAAGTCCTCGAAGACCTCTTTTGGTCGCTGCTCACCAGCCGGGAGTTCCTTTTTCAGCACTGACAAATCCTATGCGCCTTCTATTTCTTACGCTCATCGCTGCCACTGCCGTCGCGCAGGACTACCACCGGGACATCGCGCCGATCCTCCGCACTTACTGCGCCGGGTGCCACAATGATACGGACCGCGAGGGCGAGTTCAGTATGGAGACGTATGCGGCTCTGCGGAAGGGCGGCGAGAAAGGCGATCCGCTTAAGGCCGAGGAAAAGGGGACGCATTTTCTCCGCGCGATTGACGGCACGGCGAAGGCGAAGATGCCGCCGAAGGACGAGCCGCAACTGCCCGTGCAAGAGCTGGCGACGCTGAAGGACTGGCTCGCGAAGGGTGCGCCGGGACCGGTGGAGGATGTGTCGCTTTTCAAATCGCTCGTGGTGCCGAAGCTCGCGATGTCGGCGAAAAGTAAGCGGCCTATTTCGGCGGCGGCGTTCTCTGCGGATGGTGCAATGCTCGCCGTCGCGCAAGGGGCGACTGTCGAGATTCGCGGAGCAGATGGCGCTGTGCTGAAGCGGCTCGGCGGGTTTCCCGGCAAGGTGAATGCGGTTCATTTTTCGCCGGACGGTGCGCGATTGCTCGTGGCCACGGGTATCGCAGGGCTCAGCGGGACGGCGCAGCTTTGGAGCGTGGCGGATGGCACATTCGTCCGCGAATACGGCGAGGCGCGCGACACCCTTTACGATGCGGAGTTTTCGCCCGATGGCACCATCGTCGCCACGGCGGGATACGACCGCGTCATCTGGCTTTGGGACCGCCACACTGCGAAGCTCATCCGCTCCATAGACATCCACAAAGGCGCGGTTTTCGACCTCGCGTTTTCGCCCGACGGCAAGGTCCTCGCATCCGCCAGCGCCGACTCCACGGTGAAGCTCTGGCGTGTCGCGGACGGCGAACGGCTCGACACGCTCAACCAGCCGCTCGGCGAACAAACCGCCGTGCTCTTCACGCCCGACTCGCAGCACATCGTCTCGGCGGGCGCGGATAAACGCATCCATCTGTGGCGCTTCGTTTCGCGGGAAAAGGCGGCGCTCAATCCGCTGCTCGTCGCCCGCTTTGCGCACGAGGGTGCAGTGACTGGGCTCGCACTTTCAGCAGACGGTAAATCGCTCATCTCCAGCGCGGAGGACCGCACGCTGAAAGTATGGTCACTGCCCGCGCTTACCGAGCGCCACGCGTGGCCCGTGCAATCCGCCGCAGCGCCCGTGCTGGCGGCGACGAGCGATGGTGTTTTCGTCGCCCGCATGGATGGCACCGCCGAGCGCCTCACCATCCCAGCGGAAAAGCCCGCTGCCACAGCATCCGCGACCGTCGCCGCGAAACCGCTACCGAGCGGCGCAGCCGTAGAAACAAACGAAACCGAGCCTAACAACGCACCATCGCAAGCCATCGCCGCGTTCCCTTTTCCCGCGAAAATCTCCGGCACACTCGGCTCGGCGGGCGATGTGGATTGCTTCCGCTTCCACGCCAGCGCCGGGCAGAAAATCGTCCTTGATGTCGATGCGCAGAGCGCCAAATCGAAGCTCGATTCCCGCATCGAAGTCCTCACCGCCGACGGACATAAAATCGAACAAGTCGTCCTGCAATCCGTGAAAGATTCGTGGCTGACCTTTCGTGGAAAAGACTCCAGCGATTCCGATGATTTCCGCCTGCAAAACTGGCGCGAGATGGAGCTAGACGACTTCCTTTTCTGCAACGGCGAAGTCGTAAAACTCTGGCGCTACCCGCGCGGGCCAGACTCCGGCTTCCGCGTCTATCCCGGCGTCGGCAGCCGCCACACGTATTTCCAAACCACCGCGCAAGCCCACGCGCTCGGGCAATTTTGCTACCTCGTCACCGCCCTCCCGCCCGGCAGCCAGCCGCCGCCGAATGGCCTGCCCATCTTCCGCATCCACTACGAAAACGACGACGAGCCGAACCGCCGCAGCGGCACCGATTCGCTGCTCATCTTTACCGCGCCACGCGACGGCGACTACATCGCCCGGCTCACCGACGTGCGCGGCTTCGGCGGTGAAAAGGATTTCCATTACACGCTCAACCTCCGCGCCCCGATGCCCACCTTCACCGCGACCGTCGGCGGCAAAGCCCCTAAGATCAGCCCCGGCAGCGGGCGCGAATTTTCCATCGGCATCGTGCGCAGCGAAGGGCTCGATGGTCCCGTGCGCATCGACATCGCGGGCCTCCCGCCCGGCTTCACGGCCACCACTCCCATTGTAATAGAGCCCGGCCAAAGCAACGCCCTCGGCGCAATCTACGCCGCCGCAGATGCCGTCGCCCCCGCGAAGGACGCATTCAAAGCCGTGACTATCACCGCCACCGCCGGAGCCATCGTCCAGCAACTCGGCGACCTCGGCGACATCCAGCTTGGCGAAAAGGCGAAAGTCACCGCCGAAATCATCGCCCCTGGCGGCCTCACCATCCACCCCGGCGAGACCATCACCGCCCGGGTCAAAGTCGTCCGCCACGACTTCAAAGCCCGCGTCAGCTTCGGCACCGACGACTGCGGGCGCAACCTCCCCTACGGCACCTTTGTGGATAACATCGGCCTCAACGGACTCATGATCGTCGAAGGCCAAACCGAGCGCGACTTCGTCATCACCGCCGCCCCAATCACCCAGCCCGGCGAGCGCCTCTTTTTCCTAAAAATTGCGGAGGACGGTGGCCAAGTCTCCCCGCCCGTTACGGTGCGCGTGGTGGCTAAATAGGGTGTGGGTGCTTTTGGGAAAACTCCTTGTGACGTGGAGGGTCGCCCGCTTTTATCCCGGCAGTTCTTTGCGAAATAAATATAGATCACGTCCGGTGTGAAGGAACTCCGTGTCATTCGGAGGCAGTCGCGCTGCTGTAATTGGTGACGACTTCCCGGCCCGCAAGGGCAGCCAATCTCTGCTTCGGCAGAGGTGAAGGCGGGGAGAAGGTGTGCGCTCGTTCGACTACGAACGGGTGCCGGAAGCCATAAGCCAGAACATTTCCCCGGAGGTGTCTCACTCGTCGTCGTGCGCGTCATTGCGCAGGGCGATGGGAAAACTTCGTCGCAATCACGAAGAGTGGGAGATTTTCAACATCGCAATGCCTTCATGGCGTGCGGTCTGGGGTCTCTCGTGAACTAACCAACAACCGATAGACAACCAATACCGACACATGAAAAAAACCATCGTCGCGGGCTTCGCGCTCGCATTCACCATCGTCCCAACCTTCGCGCAATCGCTCACCTCGGGCTTGCCGACTACGGAGCTATTCCGCACTGACTTGGGCCAATCCATCACCGGGGTCGAGGTGGAGGGAACCTCGCTCTATTACTTGCTCCAGCGTGGTGCGGCGTCCACGCAGCTCTTGCGACGCAGCGCGCTCGACGGCTATGCGACGCCGACGGTGCTTTTCGATTACGGGACGTCCGCTTACGGCTCCTTTGTGAAGGAGTTTGGCGGAAAACTTTACTTTGGAGAGTCGTCCGCAAATACGCTGCGGACCTTCGATCTTGGGACGAGTGCCGTCTCGACTTTGGGGACCGTCGAGAAGGCTTACGATATTGATTTTTCTGGCGGCTTCGGCTGGGTTTCCGCGAATCCGGGATACGCGGGAAATCAAATCATGAAGCTCGATTTGACCACGGGGGTGACGACAACGGTGCTGACTTCATCGGACTTCTCTGGGCCGCTCGTCTTTGGCGGCACATCGCTCTTTTATGGCCGCGCGAGTGCGCCGGCGGGGCTCTATCGTTACACGGCGGCGGAGCTGAATGCAGGCGGGCTCTCGCTGGATGCGGGGCACCTTTATGAGGCGAACAGCGGGAATGCGTATTTCGAGTCGCTGGAAGGACAGCCCGGCTTTTTCGCTCGCTCGGACTTTGCGCAAATCACGGTGCAGGACTTCATGACGCCGGGGACGGGCAGCACGATTGCCACGAGCACGAATACGATTGGAAATATGGCGTCGGATTCGGAGGGGCTGTTCGTGGCGGTCACGAACTATAGTCTATTAGATCGCAGCGCGATCTTCCGCGTCGTGCCGGAGCCGGGGACGGCTAGTTTGCTGGGGCTTGCCGTGGCGCTACTCGGCACACGGAGGCGCAAAGGGTGAAGGTTTTCCTGCTGGCGGCGGTCGCATGTTCGGCGTCTGCACTCGCTGGGCCTTACGCGCCCGCAGCGGGGCAGGCGGGGACGACGGCGATTCCGTATAACTCGGGGATTTTCGAGGGCTGGGCGACGGGCGTGTCGCACTTGGACCTCGGCCCTGCGGACATCACGGACCCAGACGGCGGCGACGTGACATGGGGCACGACGCTCGATGTGCTCGGGCAATCCGACGCCGTGGCGGACAATCTGCCCGTGCTCAGTCTGGGCGATGGGGGCTCGATCACGCTTACCTTTTCCAAGCCGATCACGAACGGTGCGGGTGCGGACTTCGCGGTGTTTGAGAATGGGCTCAGCGACTCCTTTCTCGAACTCGCGTTCGTCGAAGTCAGCTCGAACGGCTCGACGTTTTTCCGCTTCAACGCGCACTCGCTGACTCAGACGGCGACGCAGGTGGGGAGCTTCTCGCTGCTCGATCCGACAAACATTCACAACCTCGCGGGCAAGTATCGCTCGGGCTTCGGCACACCGTTCGACCTCGGCGAACTCAGCGCAGCGGCGGGGCTCAACGTCAACGCCGTCACGCATGTCCGCATCATTGATGTCGTCGGCAGCATCGACCCGACGTATGCGAAGCGGGATTCGCAAAACCGCATCATCAACGACCCGTGGCCGACGTTCTTCGAGACGGGTGGTTTTGATCTGGATGCCGTCGGCGTGATCCATCAAGCCGTGCCAGAGCCGGGGAGCGCGGCGCTTTTGCTGGCGGGCCTCGGCGCGATGTGCCGGAGACGCCGGAGATGAAGGGGCGCGCTGCATTCACGCTGGTCGAGCTGCTCGTAGTCATCGCGATCATCTCCATCGTGAGCGCGCTCGTTTTCAGCGCAGTGAAAAGCGCGCGCGAGTCGGCGGGCGCTGCGAAGTGTCTCGGCAATCTGCGCTTCCTCGCCGAGGCGAACGGACGCTATGCGGGGGAGCACAATGGGCAGTACTGCTACGCGCAGGAGAAGAGCAACAAGGTGCGCTGGCACGGCTCGCGGAGCAGCGTGAGCGAGAAGTTCGACGCCACACAGGGGCCGCTCGCGCCGTATCTCGGGCGCGATGGGCGGGTGAAGGAATGCCCGACTTTCCAGCAGTTCCTCTCGGGCAAAGAGAGCTTTGAGAACGGCTCCGGCGGCTACGGCTACAACGCCATTTATATCGGTGGCACGCCGCGCAATAAATGGGAGGGCGAGAATATGAACAACATCCCGCGCCCGGAGCGGACGCTGATGTTTGCCGACACGGCGCTGGCCCGCGAGGACGGCGTGCAGGAGTATCCGTATGCCGAGCCGTATCAATGGGTCGCGCCCAATGGCAGGCTCGCCGGGCCACTCTCGCCGAGCGTCCACTTTCGCCACGGGGGAAAAGCGAACGTCGTCTGGTGCGATGGTCACGCTTCGCCGGAACTGCCCAAGCGGCTCGGCAGCGGGAAGAATTACTACGGTGGTGATGAGGGCAAAAACTCACTCGGCTGGGTCGGGCCGGAAGTGGAGAACGGATACTGGAATCCTCGCCGGAAGCTGGAGGACTAGAGCTATTTCGGCCCCCCGCCGAATTGCTTCCAGTAAAGCGCTTTGAATGGGTTCACGGCGGGCACGGGGGCGTTCTCGTTCACGAGTTGCGGCTGCACGCTGTCCCACCATTTCTCGTATGCGGCGGACATCTCGGCGACGACTTGTGGCTGTGTTTCGGCGACGTTTGTCTGCTCGCCGTAATCGGCCTGCACGTCGAAGAGTTGCCACGCGGGCCCGAGGTTCACGAGATGCCAGCGCGGGGTGCGCACGGAGCAGTTTTTGTATTTCCCCGTGCTCGGCGCGGCACCGGCAGGCCAGCGTCCCGAGTGGGTAAAGAGCGTGCGCTCGGGCCATGCGGCGTCGGCTTTTTCCAGCAGCGGGAGGAGACTGCGGCCTTCCACTTGCGCGCTCACTTTCGCGTCGGGCTTTGCGGCGGCGAGTGCGGCGAGAGTGGGGAAGAAGTCAATGTGCGCGGTGAGTTGCGGGCGAGCTCCGGCAGTCAGCGTTCCGGGCCAGCGCCAGAAGGAGCTGGATCGCGTGCCGCCCAGCCACGGCGTCCCCTTCGCGCTGCGCATCCCGGCGCTGAAGACTTTACTGCCTTGGGCGGTGCCGTTGTCGTTCATGAAAATGACGAGCGTATCGCGCTCGATGCCCCACTCCGAGAGTTTCGCGATGAGGCGGCCCACGTTCTCGTCGATGTTGTGGATCATTCCGAAAAAGCCCGCCGTCGGCTTATCCACGAGCCCTTCGTAGCGTGCAGCGTCCTCGGGCTTTGCGTTGTAGGGCCCGTGCGGCGCGTTCGTGGCGATGTGTGCGTAGAAGGGCTGCTTGCCTTTCGTGGCGGCGATCCACTTCGTCGCCTGCTCGAAGAACACGTCCGTGCAAAAGCCGCGGGTCTTTTCAAACGTTCCATTGTGCAAAATCGCCGGATCGAAATACGTATTCCCCGGCGCGTCTCCGCAAGTGCCGGCATACGTCTGGCCGATGCCGCCTGCGCCGTGGATGAACATCTCGTCGAACCCGCGCGCGCTGGGCCAGTAGGCTGGCTCGTCGCCGAGGTGCCACTTGCCGAAAATCCCCGTCGCGTAGCCCGCACCCTTGAGCACTTGCGCCAGCGTCACCGCATCGGGCGTGAGGCGTTCGCGTTCGTGGATGGTGTGGGTGATGCCATTGCGAAACTCGTGCCGCCCTGTGAGCAGCGCCGAGCGAGTCGGCGCGCAAGTCGGCGAGACATGGAAGTCCGTGAAGCGCACGCTTTCGCCGTGCAGGTGATCGAGGTTCGGAGTCTTCAGGATGGGGTTTCCATGCGCCGAGAGGTCGCCGTAGCCTTGGTCGTCGGTGAGGATGAAAATGATATTGGGCCGTCGCCCCGCGAGTTCGGCGTGGAGTGGGAGCAGGCAGGCGAGCAGGAAAAACAGGATGCGGATCATGGTGTGAGAGGAGGCATGGGGGCCGCCTGTGACAAGAATCAATTTGGGCTCACTGGTATGAAAGCTGCCTCTGCCCGTAGCTTACTATGCCGCTCTATGATGATTCAGGTCGTATCAAACCTTCCACCGCCACGGGCGCTCCCCCGCGCCCTCTCACAATGAGTGGGCACCTCGCGCCGACAGCGCCGCGCGCCCAAAGAGGGCCAGAGATTGCGTTGGATTTCGGGGCGATCGAAGAGCTGCCGGAGATTGACGAACCCGCTCCAGCGGACATTCCGTTGGATATTCCAGTGGCTGCTCCACGAGTTGCGCCTGCGCCTGTGCATGCGCCGTTGCATGCTGCGCCCCCCGTCCACGCTCCAACTCCGGCGCATGTTGCCGCGGTGACTGTATCGACCAGTGGCATCGGTGCGGCTGGGCCTGTTTTCAATTCGCACCCGCTGCCCATTGATGATCTGCTTCGCAAAATGCTCTCGCTCGGCGAGGGAGTGAGCGACTTGTTCTTCGTCGTCGGGCGTCCGCCGCAGGTGGAGAATTTCGGCAAGCTCATCCCCGTGGACGGCACGCAATTCAGCGCCGGGTTCCAGCCGCAGCACACGGAAGGGCTTGCCCGCACCATCGTCGGCACGTCGCAACGATTGCTGGATGATTTGAAAAACACCGGCTCGTGCGACTGCTCGTATTCGGTCGAAGGGCTGGCGCGGTTTCGTGTGAACATCTTCAAGCAGAAGGGCTCTTTCGCGATGGTGCTGCGGAAGCTGAACACGAAAATCCCGAGCATGGCGGACCTCAAATTGCCGCCCGTCTTCCAGCAGATCATTAAGGAAAAGACCGGCCTCATTTTCGTCACCGGCGCGACGGGCTCGGGCAAGACGACTACGCTCGCGGCGATGCTGAACGAGATGAACGAAACGATGAGCGCGCACATCGTTACGCTCGAAGACCCGGTCGAGTTTCTCCACCCGCACAAGTGCGCTACCTTTTGCCAACGCGAGATGGGCAAGGACTTCTCCACATTCTCCATGGGGCTCCGCGCCGCGCTGCGCCAAGCGCCCAAGGTCATCCTCGTCGGCGAAATCCGCGACCGCGAGACGATGGAGATCGCGCTCACAGCGGCGGAGACGGGCCACATCGTCTATTCCACGCTCCACACCATCAGCGCGGGGCAGGCGATCAATCGCGTGCTCGGCATGTTTTCAAAAGAGGAAGAAGACCAAGTGCGCGAGCGCCTCGCCGAGACTCTACGCTGGGTGTGCAGCCAGCGACTCGCTCCGAAGATCGGCGGCGGGCGGCTGATGGTGCCGGAGATCATGGGCAGCAATCTGCGCTCCCGCGAAGCCATCCAGCTCGGGGAAAACGAGAACCGCACCTACAACGACATCATCGCCCAATCGCGCAACGATGGCTGGTGTACGTTTGAGCAAAGTCTTTGCGAAGCGTTTGAAAAAGACCTCATCACCGAGGAGACGGCGATGCTCCTCTCCGTGAGTAAAAATCGGATGCGCCAGATGATAGACGGCATCCTCAAACGCACAGGCCGCGACAAGACGACGACGGACGGCTTCAAACTTCGCGGAGAGCACGGAGAGGCGCCTAAGCCCGCGCCCGTCGCCCCCGTTGTGCCCGCGCCGGGCTCGGCACTGGAGGCCCGCGAGATCGCGAGGCAAGTCGCCCAATCCGGCGGAGCGCATCCCGAGCCTGCCCCGTTCGGCGGGCTGAAGCTCAAGCAATAGCGTGGGAGTTGAGAGTTGATGGTTGAGCGTTGAGAGATACACAGCAGCGCTCTCATGCTCGCATTTCTCAATAACTTCGACCCTTTCGTCTTTCGCATCGGCAGCTTCGGGCCGCGCTGGTATGGGCTCTCGTACGTCGTCTCCGCGCTCCTTGTCTATTGGCTCTACAAGAAGCTCTCCCAGCGCGGATACACCGACCTCGCGCCGGAAAAAGTCGCCGACTTCATCACCTACACCGGGCTCTTCGGCGTCCTCCTCGGCGGGCGACTCGGCTGGATTTTGTGGTATGGGCGCTACCAAGCGCACGAAAGCCCGTGGTGGATGTTCGAGGTGCAAAACGGCGGCATGGCCAGCCACGGCGGCATCTACGGCATCGTCCTCGTCACCTTCGTCCTCTCGCGGCTCTGGCGCGTCTCGTGGACGAGCATCGGCGACTCCCTCTGCGTCACCGCGCCCATGGGCCTCTTCCTCGTCCGCTGCGCGAACTTCTGGAACGGCGAACTCTACGGCCACATCACCGACAAACCGTGGGGCGTAAAATTCGCGACCGAACTCCACGAAAACGGCGACGCCATGGAAGCCCTCGGCGGCGGCGACTCCAGCGCCATCATCGAAGCTGCTCGGCACGACCCCGCCCTCGCCCAGCGTATCGCCGACGTGCTCCCCGCCCGCCACCCCTCGCAGCTCTACGAAGCCTTCCTCGAAGGCGTCGTCCTGTTCGCCATCCTCTACACACTCCGTACCCGTTTTCGGATGCCGCGCGGCGTCCTCACCGGCCTCTTCTTTATCCTCTACGCCGCCCTCCGCATCCTCGGCGAAATCTACCGCGTCCCCGACCCCGCGTGGAAAATGGGCAGCCTCTCCGCCGGGCAGACGCTCTCCCTGTACTTCTTCGGCGTCGGCCTCGCCTTCCTCATCGCGGGTCTCCGTGCGCGGCAGTATGAAAAGGCAGACCAGCGTTGATGCTTCCGCTTTCCGATAAGCTGCTCGCCGATGCCGGAGGCTGGCAGGCGATGAAAGAGGCTCGTGCGATTTTGGCTGCGGAGCGCGTGCGGGATGCGCGCTATGAGCCGCCGGAACTCGCCGGATTTGTGCGCGGGGCGGAGACGGAGTTTCGCTCGGGGCTGCGGATTAAATCGAAGACGGACATCGAAAATATCTGCACCTGTATGGAGTCGCGGCGATGGGGGCGTATCTGCGCGCACTCGCTCGCTGTGGGGCTTGCGGTGCTGGCTCCGCCGAAGGTCGTCGCTGCGCCAGTCGTGGTCGCGGTCGCGCCGAAGGTGGCGATGTTTTCGGAGACGGAAGGCGAGCCGTGCGCGCTCGCTATTATATTACCGCCGAACTTTGCGGCGGCTTGGGAGAAGGATGCGGTGATGTGTGTGGTGGAGGCGCAAGGGCGTCCGTTTTCAACGCTCGATGTGCAGCGGACGTATCGCGTGGACGCTGCGGACTTCGCGCTCGGCCCTCGCCTGCTGGCGGCGATGGGGAAGCCGCTGGCGATGCTCACGCTGCGGCGCAATGAATTTGCCGAGCTGCTGCGCGTGCTCGTGGGGCATCCGCGTGTGACGTTTGGGCGGGCGACTGCGGTGCAGGTGAAGGACGATGCGCCGCGTCTGGCACTGCGCGTGAGGCGTGAAAGCGGCGGGCTCGTGCTCGCGGTGGAGGCTCCGCCGCTGCTGCTCGGTGCGACGGCGGCGTGGACGCTGGACGGCGCAACTTTCACCGCCGTCGCGCCCGGTTTGCCCGCGCCGTATCTGCGGCTGCTGCAAGGCGCGCTGACGATCCCAGCGGATGCGGCGGAGGGATTTCTCGCTCGCGAGCTGCCGATGCTGGCGCAGTTTTTTGAGGTGGAAGGCGACGTGGCTGCGGAGCCGGTCGTCGTACCGGAAGCGCGCTTCGCCGTGTTTATCGAGGGCTCGCTGAATCATCTCACGGCGCGGCTGGATGCGATCTACGGCGAGCGAAAAGTGACGCTCGATGCGGCTGGGGCAGCGCTGGCGAAGTTCGCGCGGAATCGGGGTGCGGAGCAAAGCGCCGTCGCTCGACTGAACGGCTGCGGCTTCACGGGGCCGAGCGCGCAAGGCGAGTTCGTGCTGCGGGGCGAGCGGGGCATTCTCGGATTCTTCGCCAGCCATTTGCCGAGGCTTCAGCGCGAGTGGAGCGTCACCATCGGCGAGCGATTCGAGCACGTCACCCGCGACGTAGAGCGCGTGTCGCCGCGCGTGGAGATCGTCTCCAGCGGGGAGCAATGGTTCGACCTCCGTTACGAACTCGCCAGCCCGAGCGGCGAGCGTTTTTCCGGCGCAGACATCGCGCGGCTGCTGCAAGGCGGGCAGAGCTTTGTGAAAAAGGGCGGCAAGATCGCGGTGTTCGACGGCGCGTTGCTCGATGAGTTCGAGCACGTCCTCCGCGACAGCGCGCCGCGACAGCTCACGCCCGGCACGTATCGGCTGGACCGCAAGCAGGCCGGGACGCTCGATCTTTTCGCCAGCGAAAACGGCGTGAACGTAGCAGGGCAGGGGACTTGGCGGCAATGGGCCACGGCGACGCGCAATCTCGAAACTCTAAAGCCCGTGCCGCTCGGATCGTTGGAGAGCGTGCTGCGGCCTTATCAAAAACACGGCGTCGCGTGGCTGCACTTCCTCGCGCAAAACGGGCTCGCGGGCATCCTCGCCGACGAGATGGGCCTCGGCAAAACACTGCAAGCGCTCGCATTTCTACGCACCCTGCGCGGCACCGGGCCGAGCATCATCGTCTGCCCCTCGTCGCTCATTTTTAACTGGCAGGCCGAAGCCGCGCGCTGGACGCCCGAGCTGCGAGTCCACGCGCTCGAAGGCGGGCGGCGCGACTTCGCAGGCATCGCTGCGGCGGACCTCGTGATCACCAGCTACCCGCTGCTCCGGCGCGACGTGGAGAAATATCGCGGCATCGAGTTTGCCGCCGCGTTGCTCGACGAGGCGCAGCACATCAAAAACCCTGACAGCCAAAACGCGCAGTCCGCCACAGCGCTGCGGGCGCGGCATCGCTTCGTGCTCACGGGCACGCCGATGGAGAACAGCGTGCGGGATATTTGGTCGCTCATGCACTTCCTCATGCCCGGCTACCTCGGCACTCGCGAAGACTTCCGCGAACGCACCGAGCGCCCCATGCAGACGGACCCCGCCGGGCCAGAAGCCGCGCGCCTCCGCCGCCGCATCCAGCCCTTCATGCTCCGCCGGACGAAGAAGACCGCCGCTGCCGACTTGCCGGAAAAAATCGAGCAAGTCGCCTACTGCGAACTCACGCCCACGCAGCGCGAAATCTACACCGCCCTCGCCGCTGCCACGCGCACGAAACTCGCCGATCTCGCCGCCGAGAAAAATGCAGGGAAGGCCCGGATGCTCATGCTTACCGCGCTCCTCCGCCTCCGCCAAGCCGCGTGCGATGCGCGCCTTCTCGGGATGGAAAACCCGCCGTCCGCCGAGGACGCCAGCGCCAAGCTGGAGCTGCTCACCGAGCTGCTCTCCACGGCGATTGATGGCGGAAACCGCGTGCTCGTGTTCAGCCAATTCGTCGCCATGCTCACCGGCATCCGAGAGCGACTCGCCGCGCAGGAAATCGAGTACTGCTACCTCGACGGCTCGACGAAAGATCGCGGCGCAGAAGTCGCGCGTTTCCAAAACGGCACCGCGCCCGTCTTCCTCATCAGCCTAAAAGCAGGCGGCACCGGCCTGAACCTCACCGCCGCCGACACCGTCATCCACTTCGACCCGTGGTGGAACCCCGCCGTCGAAGCCCAAGCCACCGACCGCGCGCACCGCATCGGCCAGCGCAAAGTGGTGACGAGCTACAAGCTCATCGCCCGCGACACCGTGGAGGAAAAAATCCTCACGCTCCAAGCGAAGAAGCGAGCCGCGACTGCCGCTGCCATCGAGAGCGAGGAACCCATCATGGACGGGCTCAGCATGGGCGAAATTGAGGAGCTGTTGCGGTAGAAAAGCCGCCAGTTTGAAAAAGCGCGAAATTTCCCCCGAAAAACAGTTGCCAATTCAGTCCCGATCCCTACTGTCCGCCGCCCGATGCCTAGAAGCATAGCACGTCGCAAGACGAAAAAATCAGTCGCGCGGCGGTTCAAAGTGACCGCCACAGGTAAAATCCTACGCCGCAAGCCAGGTTTGCGCCATCTCGCGTCGAGCAAAAGCTCGAAGCGTAAGCGCAAACTCGGCAAGGTAGCCCAGGTCCACAAGACCATGCTGCCGCGTATCAAGGAATGCCTGCCTTTCGCGTAAGCGAAAGAGCGCACAGGAACGGAGCCCTGCTCTCTAATAAAGGGGAGCTGATCGGCAGACGAGGTCATCCGTTCCATCCACTAAACAAACAGCCTGCCGAAAGAAACAAACATACAATAAACAATGCCACGAGCTACTAACGCTCCCGCTTCACGCGAGCGCCGCAAACGTATGGTCGATAAGGCCAGAGGTTTCCGCGGACGCCGCAGCAAACTCTTCCGCTACGCGAAGAACGCCATCATGAAAGCCCAGTACTGGGCCTACCGCGACCGGAAAACCCGGAAGCGCATGTTTGGCAAACTCTGGAATCAGCGTATCAACGCTGCTGCCCGCGCCAACGGACTCACCTTTAGCCGCTTCCGCGAGGGCCTCAAGGCCGCCGGAATCCTGCTCGACCGCAAAGTGCTCGCCGACCTCGCCATCCATGACGAGGCCGCGTTCAAATCGCTGGTCGCCAAAGCCTTGACCGCCCTCCAGGCGAAAAAGGGCGTCACACTCACCAAGGCAGCCTAAACAGCAGCTACAACAATTCTGAAAAGCCCCGGATTCCTGCAAAGGAGTCCGGGGTTTTTCGTGTTTTGTCGAAACGCGTCACCCGTACAAAAACAAACAGGCTGACCTCCATTCCGAGGCCAGCCTGTTTGTGAATACGAGCGGAAGAGGACTATTACTTCTTCGGGTTGCACTTCTCGCAGACTTTGCCGTCAGCCTTGGCTTTTACGCAGCAAGGATGTGCGCAGTCTTTGCCAGCGGCTTTCGCTTTTTCGCAGCAGGTTTCTGCATACGAGGTTGCGGTGACGAGGGCGATGACGCCTGCGAGGATGAGTTTTGTGATGTTCATAGGGCGGTCAGGATACAAAGCAGCTCTCTTTCGCCAAGCCCTATTTCATTAAAATTTCATGCCGAAAGCTGCCGCCCGCGCTGCCTCCAGCATCCTGATCCACGGCCCGACAAAATGCCCGCTGTCGTGGTAGGTCCGTCCGCTGACCATGTGGCGGTCGATCACGCACGGCTCGTTCACGTAGATGCCGCCGCAGATTTCCAAGTCGAACTTGCATTTTGCCACCGTCGCCATGCGCAGGCCCTGCACGATTCCCGCGCGGGCGGGGATTTCTACTCCGTGGCACACGCTGGCCATGGGTCGTTCATTTTCCCAAAACCACCGCGTCATCCGCAGCAGCGCCTCGTCCTCGCGGATGTATTCCGGCGCTCGCCCGCCGCTGAAGAAAATGCCCGCGTATTCCGCTGGGACGATGTCTTTAAATGCAATCTCGGCCTCGATGCTGTAGCCTTCCCATTCCTTTGTGATGGTCCATCCCGGTTTCACCTCGTGCAGCACCATCTGGTAGCGACGCCGCTCCGGTGCGGCGACGACGGGCTGGAAGCCGGCCTCGATCAGCCGGTAGTAGGGATACAGCGTATCCACAGTCTCCGTGGCGTCGCCGATGATGATGAGGACTTTGTTGAGCGGTTGAGTCATGCGGCGATATGTCTTTGGTGGCGCCGGTTCGTCACTGAAAATCTGCTCGACTCTGCGGGCGGCGTTGTCTGTGTTTGCGGCGCTGTGCTCCGGGCTGGTGAGACGGGTGCGTTCGCGCGCTTGGCTTCATCTCTCCGGGGTTACCCCGGGGGATTCCTGCAATGACCAATCCGCCGCGAGGAGTTCGTTGCGGCAAGCCGCAATCAGCTCCACGCTGGACGAGCTTCGCCGGGGCACGGCACTTTTTTCTCCATCTAAAAATGAAACCCATTTCGCTCGCCATGACTGCCGCCAAGGTGCTCGTCGGTGGACCGTTCACTTTCGCCAAAGTGGATGAAACGCTGCGGCGACTGCGCGGCGGGCGGGGGACGAAAAAGCTCGCCGCCCTGGCTCGCAGGCTCGTGCGAGTGCTGGGGGAAGGGCGGCGGCATCGGGTGCGGGAGGTGGCTGCTGTGTTGGAGGGTTCGGCGGCGTTTCGTGATCATTTTTCATCGCTGGCGGACGTGGTGGTGCCGCCGAGGATGGTGCCCGCGCTCGGTGCGCCGGAGCGGTGGGAGGTGCCTGCCATCACGAGTGTGCCTGAGCTTTGCGAGTGGCTCGGCATCGGCGGCGATACGCTGCAATGGCTGTCTGCGCCGTGGCGTGGGGATGAGGAGTGCGGGCATTATCGCTACCGATGGATTGCGCGGCGGGGGAAATTGCCGCGCTTGATCGAGGCTCCGTTGCCGGTTTTGAAGGCGGTGCAACGGCGGATTTTGGAGGGGATTTTGGAGCGCATCCCGGCGCACGATGCGGCGCATGGGTTTGTGAAAGGGCGGGGGATTGTGAGTTTTGCGAAGCCACATACGGGGCAGCGATGTGTGCTGCGGATGGATGTGCAGGATTTCTTCCCGACGATTCGGCGCGGGCGGGTGTTGCGGGTGTTTTTGACGGCGGGATTCCCGGAGTCGGTGGCGGGTGTTTTGGCGAACTTTTGCACGGCGATCACGCCCGCCGCGATTCGGGCGAGAATCTCCGGCGAGGAAGGCTGGGCCATGCGCAGTCGTTTGCGCGAACGTCATTTGCCGCAGGGCGCGCCGACTTCTCCGGCGCTGGCAAATCTGTGTGCGTTCACGGTGGACGCGCGGCTTTCCGGGCTGGCTGCGAAATTTGCCGCGCGATACACGCGATATGCGGACGATATGCTGTTCAGCGGCGGTGAGGAGTTCCGCCGGGATGTGCAGAGGTGCGAGGTTTTGGTGGGGGCGATTCTTTTGGAGGAAGGCTTCACCGCAGCGCACCGGAAGACGCGCATCATGCCATCGAGCGTGTCGCAGCGGGCTGTCGGGCTGGTGCTGAATGAGCACGCCGCGCTACCTCGGCGAGAGCGCGACCGGCTGAAAGCGATCCTCACCAACTGCCAGCGCCACGGCCCCGAGTCGCAGAACCGCGCAGGGCACGCCGACTTCCGCGCCCATCTCCTCGGCTGCATCGCGCACGCCGCCCATGTGCATCCGGCGAGCGGTGCGAAATTGCGGGCGCTGTTTGAGGGTGTCGAGTGGGTAGCGTGTTGAAAAGCAACGCGAGGACGCCGATTCAAAAAAAAGACAAAATTCGTTTTGACAGAAGTCCGCTGGTTGATAGTTTCCGCGCCCTATTTCCGGCACTTTGGAGACTTTATCATCCCTGCTGCCGCGACGACTATCGTTGCGGGGCGGGGTTTTGTTTCCTGTGACGGCTCACTAATTTAACTTAAACAACACAAAACACACACACCATGGCCAAGGAAGCATTCAAACGCGAGAAGCCCCATGTGAACGTCGGCACCATCGGCCACGTTGACCACGGGAAATCCACTACCACCGCAGCAATCGTTCACGTTCAGTCCCTCAAAGGACTCGCGAACCCAATCAGCTACGCAGACATCACCAAAGGCGGCACCGTCCGTGACGACACAAAGACCGTCACCATCGCCGTCTCGCACGTCGAATACAGCACGGCGAACCGCCACTACGCGCACGTTGACTGCCCCGGACACGCCGATTACGTGAAGAACATGATCACCGGCGCAGCGCAGATGGACGGAGCAATCCTCGTCGTCTCCGCTTCCGATGGCCCAATGCCGCAGACCAAGGAGCACGTCCTTCTTGCGCGCCAAGTCGGTGTGCCAAAGGTCGTCGTCTTCCTGAACAAGGTTGACCTCGCCGATGCGGACCTTCTGGAACTCATCGAAATGGAAATTCGTGACCTTCTCACGAAGTACGATTTCCCCGGCGACGATACGCCAATCGTGCAGGGCTCGGCTTCCAAAGCGCTGGCTTGCGGCGACGCAAACCACGCGGATGCGAAGTGCATCAGCAACCTCATGGACGCGCTTGATTCCTTCATCCCGCTTCCTGAGCGCCCGATCGACCAGCCTTTCCTCATGCCTCTCGAAGACGTGTTCAACATCGAAGGTCGCGGCACAGTCGTCACCGGTCGTGTGGAACGCGGCATCCTCAAGAAGATGGAAGAAGTCGAAATCATCGGTCTCCGTGACACCGTCAAGACGACCGTCACCGACATCGAAATGTTCCGCAAACTTCTCGACGAAGCACGCGCTGGCGAAAACGTCGGCGTCCTCCTCCGTGGCATCAAGAAGACGGACGTCGAGCGCGGCCAAGTTCTGGCCAAGCCCGGTTCCGTCAAGCCACACAAGAAGTTCAAAGCAGAAATCTACGTTCTCTCGAAGGACGAAGGCGGACGCCACACACCATTCTTCAACAACTATCGCCCGCAATTCTACTTCCGCACGACGGACGTGACCGGTTCGGTCACTCTGCCAACCGGAGTCGAGATGGTGATGCCCGGCGACAACGTCAGCGTTGACATCGAGCTCATCAGCGGCGTCGCCATGGAAAAAACCATGCGCTTCGCGATTCGTGAAGGTGGCCGCACCGTCGGTGCAGGCCGCGTCACGGACATCGTCGCCTAAGTAAAACCATTTGCCGAATTACGCGCGGGGCGGAGGATTTCTTCGCCCCGCGCTTTCGGCTAAAAACAACGATACGGGAGTAACTCAATTGGTAGAGTAGCGGTCTCCAAAACCGCCTGTTGGGGGTTCGAGTCCCTCCTCCCGTGCCAGTTTTCATAAACCAAACAAACCATGGACTTTTTCAAAGTAGCCGGAAGCCTCGTCTTCGGAATCATCGTATGGCTCGCACTAGCCATCGCATTGATTGCCGCGTTGAAAAAACGTGCCCGAATCGGGACGTATCTGCGCGACGTGATGACCGAGCTGCAAAAAGCAACATGGCCTTGGGATCCGAAGGAGAAGACCTTTGCTTCCAAATATAAAGAGCTGATCGATTCCACCGTCGTGGTCATCATCGCAATGATTCTTCTGGGAGCCTGTGTGTCCACGATCGACCTCGGCCTACTCGGAATCACCTCGTGGCTATTCAAAGGGCAACAACTCCAATGACCGAAGAACAAAAACGCAAACAGTGGTACGTCGTCCATGTCCTTTCCGGGCAGGAGAATAAGGTGTGTGATAGCGTCAACAAGCGCATCAAGACCGACGAAATGGCCGACTACATCTTTGAAGTGGTCAACCCCACCGAGCGCGTCTCGGAAGTGCGCCGTGGCAAGAAGACGGAAACGACCCGCAAATTTTTCCCCGGCTACCTCATCGTCAACATGTGGTTGTTCGATGACAACAAGCAGCTCGTCGAAAAGACCTGGTATTTCATCAAGGAAACCCAAGGCGTCCTCGGCTTTGCAGGCACCAAAGATCGTCCGATCCCCATGCGGGAAAAAGAAGTCGAAGACCTTCTAGCCCAAGTCCGCGCGACCGATGAAAAAGCGCGCCCAAAGATGGAATTCACCGTGGGCGAGATCGTCAAAGTCGCCGACGGCCCATTCCAGAGCCAGACCGGCGTCGTGGAAGAAATCGACCCCGAGCGCGGCAAACTCCGCGTCAGCGTCAGCATCTTCGGGCGCGAAACGCCTGTGGACCTCGAATACTGGCAGGTCGAACGCAACGTCTGAACTCAATTTACGCACTAACAACAAAACCGGGCGCGGAGCCTCCCACGCCCAACAAAAAACCAATCTAAATCATGGCAAAAGAAATCGTAGGATCCATCAAACTCCAAATCCCCGCTGGACAAGCAAACCCCGCACCGCCCGTCGGTCCGGCACTCGGACAACAGGGCGTCAACATCATGGCGTTCTGCAAAGAGTTCAACGCTCGCACGTCGAAGCAAACGGGTGACATCCTCCCGGTCGTCATCACCGTCTATAAAGACAAGAGCTTCACCTTCATCACGAAGCAGCCGCCATCGTCCTCGATGATCAAAAAGGCGCTCAAAATCGCCAGCGGCAGCAAAGAGCCCAACAAGACGAAAGTCGGCAAGCTCACCAAAAAGCAGCTTCTCGAAATTGCCAAGGCCAAGATGCCTGACCTCAACGCCCGTAACGAAGAAGCCGCGATGAAGATCATCGCTGGCACCTGCCGTCAGATGGGCGTCGAAATCGAACTTTGAGTTAAATGGTTGCGGGCGAGTAACCCGTTTCTGTGTTTTGCTGGGCGGGAGTGGGCGAAAGCTCACTCCCGCTCTTCTTTTTGGGAAAAAGGCTCGAAAAGCCGTGTGGGGCGTCAACTCACGGGTGCGGACTCCGAACGATACGAAAAGGCGACGCATCCATGACATCGATCCCCGGCACTCTCGAAAACTCATCCACATTCAGTGTTGCGACTCGGTAGCCGTGATGTAGTGCCACCGCCGCAATCTGCAAATCGTGCAGTCCAATGAGCGTCCCCGCCATGCTCATCGAAGCCCATATTTTGGAGTAAATTACCGCTTCATCTCGGCAGAACGGCAAAAGCGGATACCTCACTTCGACATCTCCGATAAACTCCATCCGCTTCTCCTTACGCGCGGGCGAGTTCGCTCGTTCCGCCCCGTGAAGAAGCTCCGCAAGCGTCATCACCGTGACGTAAAGGCGTTCCGCTCCCATCTTCGTGTGAAACCCCACCCAATCAAACTGGCCACGCTCCGCAGCGACGAAAATGGATGAATCAACGACTACTCCCATCGCGGTTCAGCGGGCGGACGATTTGCCTCTCGGCGAACAGCCTCCACATCAGTGGCAAACGCCTCTGCATCCGCATCCGGCATTCGCTCACGTTCACTCCACCACCGCACCGCATCCAGCCCAGTGAACACCTTGCGGCGCTCTCTCAACGTCTCTTCCAGCGTATCATCGAGCCTCACCAATTCATCCGTAGTGAGGCTCGGAAGTATCACTTCAATTTCAGCCAGCGTGCTCATACGCGGAGAATGCCCGAAGTCCTGCGAGGCGTCAACTCGGTGGTTGCGAGGAGTTGGAAGCGCGATTCTGTCGCATTTCGTTGCCTGCCCCGGGGTTCGCTCCGCTACTGCGGCGACGCTTTTCGTGCAGCAGCATGTTCCTGCGCGCTACGGCAACAGCGGCAATTCCAGCTCCTTCAGAAATGCATTGTGCTTCGCCGTCGCAGTCTGCACAGCGCTCTCAATCTCCTCCTCGCCCACTGCTGATGCTGGCATTCACTTTATTCGCTGTGCCGACGCCGCGACTTCGCTGATTGCCCGTCAACCGGAAGTGGGACCCGTTCAGTTTGGGCTCCCCGCTGTTTAGAGTGGGATTCAGAGAGGAACGGCATTGATGAACTGGGCCGGATTCTTGGGGGAACAATTACGCTGACGCGGGAGAGGAAAACGCCTACCCAAAGGAGACACCATTGGAAGCAAACGCATTATTCGAACTAG
>CAMDQC010000068.1 GCA_945905735.1 Prosthecobacter debontii
AAATTTCTCCCGCCGGGTGGTTTTCTTTTTTTCGCTGTACTCCGCTGCCGCGAAACTCATTTGCTTTTCCATGCTCTTGTCTATCAGCTCTATCGCCCGCTGTCCCGCTATTTTACAGGGACTTTCGCTTTATTCAGCGTTTCCCTAGAACTCGCAGGCCGCGACATCTACATCCGCGAGGGCTGCTACAACTGCCACTCGCAGCAAATCCGAACGCTCGTCGGGGATGTGTTGCGCTACGGCGAATACTCAAAAATCGGCGAAAGCATCTACGATTACCCATATCAATGGGGCAGCAAACGCACCGGACCCGACCTCGCCCGTCAAGGCGGCAAGTATCCAAACTCGTGGCACTACTTCCATATGCGCGACCCGCGGCAAATCAGCCCCGGCTCCACAATGCCGGATTACCCGTGGCTCTTCACGGACAAGACCGACACCGCAGCCCTTCCTAATAAGATCGCGGTGCAGCGCAGAATCGGCGTGCCCTATCCGCCGATGACCGATGGGGAAATCCAAAAAGCGTGCGACGAACAAGCAGCACTACTCGCCGCAGATCTCAAAACCGCTGGCGCCGAAGTGCCGCCCGAGCGCGAGATCATTGCCCTTATCGCCTACCTCCAAAAGCTCGGTAAATCCGAGAAAGTCGCGCCCGTCACAGCATCGGGAACCGTCGTAAAATAACACACCATGTTTCACCGCATCATCGTCGAAGACTGGCAGCGCTCGCTCAGCATCCTGAGCATCATGCTATTCTTCGCAGTCTTCGTCATCCATTTCATCCGCGTGCGCCGCATGTCGCGTGACACCGTCGCATATCTCGAAAAGCTCCCGCTGGAACCCGACGACCATGATTGATCCCGCGAACCAGCAACCCGACGACGCGCTCCGCCCTCACAGCTACGACGGAATTCAGGAATACGACAAACGCCTGCCACGTTGGTGGCTGCTCACACTTTACGGTGCGATGGTATTCGCAGTGATCTACTGGGGCTACTTCCACGCCTACGGCTTCGGCGTCTTGCCCGTGCAAGCGCTTGAAGCAGAGATGGCGAAAAATGCCGCGCTTGCCGCTCAAAAGGCCGGAGAGATCAACGACGAGTCACTTTGGAAAATGAGCACTGATCCGGTCGCGAACGCTGCTGGCAAAGTCACCTTCGAAGCCACCTGCGTCGCCTGCCACAAGCCCGACCTCACCGGCCTTATCGGTCCGAATCTCGTAGATAATCAGTGGATTCACGGAGGAAAACCGATGGACTCCTTCAAGACTGTCAACGAAGGCGTGCTCGCCAAAGGTATGCCTGCGTGGGGTGCAATGCTCGGAAAGCAGAAGATGAGCGAAGTCGTGGCCTACATTTTTTCGTTTCACAAACAAGGTGAGGAAGTCGTGATCGTTCCTGTTTGGACTCCTCCAGCCATCGTCGCGCCACCGCAATGATCGAACAGCCACCTAGTCCATCGTTGGAGTCGGTTACGACAATCAATGAGGACGGCTCGCGGCGCTTCATCCACCCGTCCACAGCAAGCGGACGCTTTACGCGCTGGCGCACGCTTTTCGCCATCGCACTCACCGTGATCTACGTTGCGCTGCCGTGGATTCAGATCAACGGCAACCCCGCGCTATTTCTCGATGTCGCCCACCGGCAGTTCCACTACTTCGGTCTCACATTCGTCGGGCAAGATGTGTGGGTAGGTTTTTTCGTGCTGAGCGGTCTGGGTTTTTGCCTCTTCTACGTAACCGCCTTGCTTGGTCGCGTGTGGTGCGGATGGGCCTGCCCGCAAACAGTGTTCCTCGATTTTGCACGCCGGATCGAGCGATGGTGTGAAGGGGACGCCCCTGCCCGTCGCAAACTCGACAACGCGCCTTGGACTTTCGAAAAAACCGTTCGCCGAGCCGCGAAGCACACGATTTACGTGCTCTTCTCACTGCTGCTCGCGCATGTGCTGCTCTCATACTTCGTATCACTGCCAAAGCTCTACGCGATGATGTCGAAGGCACCGGGCGAGAACTGGGGTTCGTTCGGCTTTGTCTTTCTCATTGCCGCCGCGCTTTGGTTCGATCTCGCGTGGTTCCGCGAACAATTCTGTATCGTCCTTTGCCCTTACGGGCGTTTGCAGTCCGCCCTCATCGACAGCGATTCTGTTGTCGTCGGGTATGACAAAACCCGCGGCGAACCGCGCGGTCGCAAGGGCACCAGCGGAGCGGGAGACTGCGTAGATTGCACCCGCTGCGTGCAGGTCTGCCCGACCGGCATCGACATTCGTCAAGGCTTGCAGATGGAGTGCATCGGCTGCGCCGCGTGCATTGATGCATGCGATACCGTGATGGCAAAACTTGAGCGCAAGCCGGGCCTCATCCGCTACGACTCGCGCCACGGCTTCGCAGGGGAGCGCACGCGCTGGCTACGTCCGCGCATTCTGCTCTACACTGGTCTCGCCGTTCTCGGAGCCATCGCGCTGACCATCGAGACGTCGTCGCTCAAGCCCGCGACAGTCAGTCTCACACGCGTAACTGGCATCCCTTACATCGTGGAAAGTGGCGTCGTGCGAAACCAATTTCTCGTTCGCGTTCTGAACAAGCGCAATACGCCCGTTGCCTTCCAACTCGAAATCCTCGACGCCCCGCAAAGCCTTCGCTGGAACGGCGCGGAAAGTGGCATCAACGTCGCGCCGCTCGGCGAAGAGATCCGCACCGTGGTGGTGACTTTGCCGCGCACTGATTTGAAGGCGGAAATCCCGCTTCGCTTCCGCGTCGTCTCGGATCGAGGCACAATCATCGAAAAGATCGGGACATTTCTCGGTCCAATCATCCCATGAAAAACCGACCCTGGATTTGGCTCATCATCGCAAACATCATCTTCATCTCCGGTATGATCACGATGGTCGTTATCGCGGTTCGTAATAAACAGCCGGATGTCCTCTCCTCACATGGACGCTAGCATCGTCACACCTACCGCCGCAGTCGTCGCCGGACTCGCCACGAGCATCCACTGCACCGCCATGTGCGGTCCGCTCGCTTGCGCGCTGCGCGTGAAACCGTTGGAGTATCACGCATCGCGTCTCATTTCCTATTCCATCGCTGGCGCACTCTGTGGCGCGGCGGGGCAGGTAGTCGCAGTTTTTCTACAAGGCAGCACCGCGCGCATCGTCCCGTGGGCGTTCGTTGTCGTGCTCATAGTGCTTGGATTCGGGCTGGAGAAAAGAATCCCGCAGCCGCGCTTCGTGGCCGCCCTGCTCCTTCGCGCAAAACTGAACCGCTCGCTTGGTTGGCTCACACCGCTGCTCCCGTGCGGGCCTCTGTGGATCATGTTCGGGGCGGCAGCGCTCACCGGTTCGTGGACGAGTGGAGCGGTACACATGGCGGCTTTCTCGCTCGGCACCATTCCTCTTCCGTGGCTCATCCAGAGTCAGGCCGCGCGCTCCCAGCGCCGCATGTCCCCGCTCACTGCGCGGCGGACGCAGCAAATCATCGCTCTGGTCTCCGCAGGTCTCCTTGCCTGGCGCGCTTCGCTTCCACTTTATGAGTGCTGTTGTCACTGAACGCCGCGTTTGCATCCACTGCGGGACGCCGTTCCGCCCGACGGCGCATCGCCCGGATTTCTGCTGTGCGGGCTGCCAGTTCGTCCACGATCTGATTGCGAAGAACGGCTTGGGACAATTCTACGACTTGCAGGAAAGCGGCGTCCCACCAGTGCAGGCGCTCGTCTTTCAAAAGCGTGACTACGTATGGCTGGAAGACCTCGCGCGCATCGCAAACGGCACGCTCACGCTCGATGTTCAGGGGCTCTCGTGCATCGGCTGTGCGTGGCTCATCGAGAGACTCTTCGCTCGTAGATCCGGTGCACTCGCGATCCATGTGGACCCCACGCTTGGCCAGCTCGCGCTTCGATGGCAGCCCGGCGTTTTTGATATCATCGCCTTTGCGCGAGAGTTGCAGACGTTCGGTTATCTCGTCGGCCCAAAGGGAGAAACCGCCGCGCCTGCGAGCCGGGCGCTAAATCTTCGCCTAGGTCTTTGCGCCGCGTTGGCAATGAACACGATGCTCTTCACGCTCCCGCGTTACCTCGGCATGGAGAGCACGTTTGAATTCGCGCCGCTCTTTCACCGCCTCACGCTCATCCTCGGCACGCTTAGCTTTCTCATCGGCGGCAGTTACTTCTTTGTCCGCTCGTGGCACAGCCTGCGTCAGCGGGTGCTGCATATTGATTTACCCATTTCGTTGGGCCTCGCCGCCGCGTATCTAGGCTCCGTCTTTGCATGGACTCGCGGTGCCGATGGATTCGTCTATTTCGATTTCGTCTCCACGTTCAGCTTTCTCATGCTCGCTGGACGCTGGCTCCAGCAAAAGGCCGTGGAACGCAACCGCCAACAGCTCCTCGCCGCGCAGTCAGAGCCGCTGCCCGTGCGGCTCATCTCGGGAGAAAAATTGCCCGTCGCGAGCATCGCTGCCCGCGATGTTTTCTCCATCGAACCTGGCCAAGTCGTGCCCGTGCTCGCTCGACTGTGCTCCGAGGGTGCGACGCTCGGCATGGAGTGGATCAGCGGGGAGAGTGAAGCCACGAGCGCGCGTCGCGGACGACTCGTCCCCGCCGGAGCGATGAATTGCGGCCAGACCACTATCGAACTCGAAGCCCGAGAGCCGTGGGCCGATTCCCTGCTCGCGAAACTCCTGCGCATCACGCCCACCGGAACCACTCGTGATGCCGCGCTGGAGCGATTCCTTCGCGGCTACATTGGAATCGTGCTCGTGCTTGCAGGCGTGGGCTTTTGCGGATGGTGGGCAGCCACCGGCGAGTTGCTGCCCGCGCTGCAAGTGCTCATCTCCATCCTCGTCGTATCGTGCCCATGCGCAAGCGGCGTCGCGCTGCCCCTGTGCCGTGACCTCGCCACCTCGCGGATGAGGCAACTCGGCGTTTTCATTCGCGACGGCGAACTGTGGACCAAGCTCGATAGTGTTCGTAAAATCATCTTCGATAAAACTGGCACGCTCACTCTCGAAGCCATGTCGCTGCTCAACCCCGAAGCCCTGCGCCACCTTCGCGCAGACGAACGTGCGGTCCTACTCGCGATGGTCAACGATAGTCTGCATCCGGTGAGCGGCTGCTTGCGAGAGCAACTCCTCGCCGACCGCATCGAGCCCGCACCCGTATCGGCGATTCACGAAACCATCGGCTTTGGTCTCGAGATGGAACACGACGGCGCCACCTGGCGCCTCGGTCGTGCCGAGTGGGCTGCGCCTAGCGCGGAGGGCGACTGCATCTTTTCCCGAAACGGCGAGCCACTCGGAGCGTTCCGTTTCGGAGAAGCCGCGCGCGACGACGCCCGTGAGGAAATCGCCGCCCTCCGCACGCGGGGCTGTGAAGTCTTCATTCTTAGCGGCGATCGCCGGGCAAAAGTCGCAGCCATGGGCGACCGCCTCGACCTCCCTCACGATCACTGCCACGGCGAACTTTCCCCCGATGAAAAAGCGCAGCGCGTCCGCGAACTCGACGCCCGCGACACTCTCTACCTTGGCGACGGAGCGAACGACTCCCTCGCATTCGACGCAGCATGGACCAGCGGCACACCCGCGATCGACCGAGGACTGTTGGAGCAAAAAGCTGGGTTCTATTTTCTCGGTCGCGGCCTAAACGGCGTGCGCGCCTTGCTCTCCACGGCCGCCCAGCGCCGTAGCACCGCCCGAGCAGTCGTCGCTTTCGCCATTGCCTATAACAGCGTCGCCGTTGCGCTTTGCCTTGCCGGAAAAATGAGCCCGCTCCTCGCCGCCATCCTCATGCCTGCGAGTTCACTCGTCTCGCTCGCCATCGTCTTCCTTGGCTTTTCAAAGCATCGCTGACTCAGGCGTGGTTGATTAAAGCTCCACCTTCATTGTGCCGCGCATGATGTGGCAGTGACCGGGAAAGGTGCACAGATAAGGATAGTCACCCGGAGCCAACGCGTCGAACTTCAGCACTTCGACTTCGCCGGGGTTCAGCAGTTTCGAGGCTTTGATGATGTCGGCGAAGCTCGGGATGTAGTTCTTCGCAATGGCATCAGGACTCGCCGCTTCGGCGTCCGCTTTTTTGCAGCAATCTTCAATCGCGCCGGGCTTCACAAAGACGAGGTTGTGTTGAAGTGAATCGGCATCTTCGAAGACAATCGCGATGGGTTTCCCAGCCTTCACCGTGAAGGTCATCTGGTCGTATTTCATGCCTTCGATGGCCTTCAAGTTGATGAGCTGATGCGTCTTTGCCAGAGCTCCTAGATCCTCCGCGATTTTCGGTTTTCCGGGAGTTTTCAGAGCGAGCGAGATGTCGCGGGCAGCCACGCTCGGCTTGCTGGCGATGAGGGTGTTCAGCATCGTGAGTTGCGTCGGCGTGGCGTAGCGGGCGAAGCTGCGTGCGACGGCGCTCGTGTCAGCGCCGGCACTCGTATCCGTGAGACTTGCCCCTGTCGATTTGCCGAGCTTTAGGACGGAAATGTCGTCGAACCACGCCCGACCTTTTGCCAATCCCCAGCCGCCGTAGAGGCAGTTGATCAAAATGCGATCGACCGAGCCCGACGCGATCTTCATCGAGACGCGAGTCCAGTCCGTCGTGCCGGTGACGGCGTTGGTTTTTGGCTGTCCGGTGGGGAATGCATGAATATTCAGCAGCGCGCCGGTCGCGCCTTTGAGTCCTTCGGTGCGAACCCATGCGGAGATTTCGTAGTCCATTCCTTTTTCCAGCGCCACTTCCTGCGCCCAACCGAGATCGCCGCCGTCGGTGCTTTCAATTTTCAGGCAGTGCCCGGCGCCGCCGCGTCCGCCCGGAACGACGCTAAACGCGCCCTTCCCGCTATAGGTGCGTTGGCTCCATGCTTCCGGTTTGCCGTCTTTGACGGCGTCGAGCGTGCCGTTCTTGATCGCGTTTTCCAGCTTCACGATCTCGACCTTCGGCGCGTCAGCAGCCGCGAGAGGTTTGGCTGCGTTGACCGTCGCGGAAAGGAAACCATTGCCATGGCGGGATGCGGCGATCGTGAGCGCGGTCGGGAGCCACTTGTCGGCTTTGATTTCAGCATCGTTGGCCAACTTCGCCAGCACCTCGCCCGCAGGGTCGTAGGCTGGCTGGTCGGCAAGAGAGAGGAGCGCGCTGAGGCGGACGAGCGGCTCTTTGTCCAAGAGCAGGCCGGCGTCCAAAATCGCCTGTGCGCTGCCCATTGAGCGTGGCAGCATTTGCGCCGCAGCTCGGCGAACACCCGATGCCGGATGCTTCAGTGCAGCCGTCAGCGTAGCCGCATCGGCTGCACCAAGTTGGTGCAGCGTCCAGAGCGCGTGAAGCGCCCCTCCCGCAACTCCAACCTCGTCGGGCTTGCCGTTTGCGACGATCTCTTTGAGCGCGGGAGCTACGTCCGTATTCTTCCTCTCGACGAGCAAATGCTGCGCAGTAAAACGCCAGAATTGGTTGTCGCTCTGAATCGCCTCCAGCAGCGACTTCGTATCATCCTTCGAGAGCTTCCATTGCTTCGACGGAGTCCCGCCTTTCCACGAGAGCTTCCAGATGCGGGCGCGCTGCGTGTCGCGGAGTTCGCTGACAAATGCGTTGCCACGTCCGTTTTTCGCCGCGAAACCGCCACGCTGCTCGCTCGGCGTCGGGTTGTGCTGAATGATGAACGAGTAAAAGTCCGCGACCCAAATCGCGCCGTCCGGCCCCGTCTGTGCGAAGACTGGGGCGAAGTGCTCGTCGTCGCTGCCGAGTAGATTCCAGCCGTTCTTCGTGACGAAGTGCGTGCCTTGTTGCTCGACGATTCCTTTATGCAAAATGTGGACGGTCGGCTCGCAGATGAGCGCCACCGAATTCCACCACTCGCGAGGGAAACTGCGGGCGGTGTAGAAGTTGTGCCCAGCCTCGGCCGTGTAGCCATCCATGACATCAACCTGCCGGATACGCTCCATGTGTTTCGGCGCTTTTAGATTGGCCATGATGCCTGGATTCGTCGGCTGCTCCAGACCATCGACCATGTCGTAGTAACGGCGGGGAATGGGCTCATAGACGCTCGGCTGATTGTTCGCCGTGCTCCCGAAAATGTCGCCGTTTTCGTTGAACGCAAAGCCCCACGTATTGTTCGAAGTCTTGCCGAGATACTCCATCTTTGAGCCGTCCGATTTGAAGCGGAAGAAGCCCGAACTAAACTTGATGTTCTCGCCGCCAACCTGCCCGCTGAACGCGCTGTAGCCGACGCAGCCATAGACCCAGCCATCGAGGCCGAGCTTGATGTTTGATGAAACCGCGTGCGTGTCGCCCGAACCCCAGCCGGTGAACAGAATCTTGGTTTCGTCGGCTTTGTCGTCGCCGTTTGTGTCCTTCAAAAAGAGCGTGTGAGGTGCCTGCTGCACGATCACTCCGCCGTTCACAAAGCACAGCGAAGTCGGGCAGCTCAGCTTATCGGCAAACACCGTACTCTTTTCGTAAATCCCGTCGCCGTCCGTGTCTTCGATAATGCGAATGCGATCGTTCCCGATCTTCCCCGCGGCGACATCATCCGGACGCGCAACTTCGTTCGGGTAGTCCACGGTCTCGATGATCCACAACCGCCCGCGCTCGTCCCACTGAAACTCGATCACGTTTTTGAGCTGCGAAGAATCCGTCTCGCTCGCCACGAGCGTGAGTTCCATATCCACGGGCTTCTGGATTCGCTTGCGGGACTCCTGCGGCGAAAGTGGGAGCTGATATTGCGGAGCGGGTGTCCGCTTTTCGTAGTTCGGCACTTCCTTCGAGGCATCGTATGCCAGCGGGGCAGGATTCCATTTTTTGAAACGTGCGGCAGCTTCGTCACCCACACTCCATAGGATTCCGCGGAAGAGTAGATCGTGGAAACCGGGATTACTCCAAGTCCGTTCGTCGTGTCCGTAAGCCGTGTAAAATACGCGCCCCTTGCCTTCGTTGCGCACCCATGTCCATGGCTCGTTGTCGCGCTTTTGCAGGACAGTCCGACCCGCCTCATTGTGCATCGTGTGAACGTACGTTTCGTCCCACGTCTTGAATGGCGCAAAGCCCTTCATGATCGGGTGATCCGACGCGAGAATCGTCGTGTCGAAATCGCCCGTTCCATGACTCTTGAACTGCGCCCCGACAATCCGGATGAACTCCGGCGAATTCTGAAAACAGTAGCTCGCGCAGTGAATCGGCACCAGTCCCTTGCCGCCTTGCACGTAGTCGATCATCGCCTTCTCCGCCTGCGGGGTGATCTTGGGCCAGTTGGCGTAAATCGCCAGCGCGTCATACTTCGCGAGGTTGGCGGGATTGATGTCGGAAAGTTTGTCCGTGTAAGTCAGATTGATCCCCTTGGGATGCAGCGCAGGCAGTGCTTGAAAGAAGCGGGCGTCGGGCTTGTGGTGTCCGCCGTCGCCGAGAAAAAGAACTTCGAGCCGGCCGGTTTCATCAGCAGATGCGACGAACGGCGAAAGGAGCGCAACAAGTGCGAAGATGGGTTTCATAGTGAGTTTTGGTGAATGGAAAAGAGCCGCGAGATTGCCGGGGAAGTCCTAAATCCGCCATGAGAAATCACGTTCTCTTTATGTGAAATCGCGCACTCGATCCGACGAATGCCCAGATCCCTCCCATCCGGCCTCAGAATTCACCGTGAAAAAAAACCGCGCTTGCCGCCATCTGCTTCCGTGTCATGTTCCGCAGCACTATGGAAACACCGACAATCACCGCTTGGCTCAAAACCTCTTGTGGATGGAGCAATGGCGTCCGCGCCGTGCTCAAAAAATATGGCCTGAAATACGAAGAGAAGGACATCATCCAAAACCCCGCGTTCCGCTGGGAGATGGAGCAGAAGTCCGGGCAAGACAAACAGCCCACACTCGAAGTCAACGGCACCATGCTTCCAGACATCTCGGGCGAAGAACTCGAAGCATGGATGCTCCAAAACGGCGTCATTCAAAAGAACGAAGCTCCCGTGAATGTCCCGCTCAACAGCGCTTGCACGGATGCCCAGCACGAAGCCATGCGCGCCGGAGTGCCGGTTTCCTTTAAGAGCTAAAGCTCACGCCCGACACCAATCTCGCGCCGCGTCCTCGACAGGACGCGGCGTTTTGCTATTTGCCCATCGCACCGATGAAACCATTCATCAAACCACGTCCAGCCACGCCACCGCAGCCCGAGCCCGCAGCCCCCAAGCCGGCCGCGTCCCTCAATGAGCTCACCATCTTCGCCCTAGCTGCCGGCATTTCCGACCCGACGGAACGCGCTGCCTATTTAGACCAAATGTGCGGAGCCGATGCTGCCCTGAAAGCACGCCTCCAGCAGCGCCTCGCGGCCCGCCTTGCCGACATCCCTGCGCCGCCCGCCCCGACAGCGGAGCGCCGCATCGAGTCTGCACTCCTCTCCCGTGAAACCAGCGCAAAAGACTCCCCTGCCCTCGCGCTCGTTCCCGTCTCCGCGATGCAATTCCCCGCTCTTCCGCCGCAACTCCAGCGGCAAGTCACCTTCGCGTGGGGAAGCGCCACGCTCATGGCCCTCGCGGTCGGCGCACTGGCCGTCATCTTCTACTTTGAAAAAGACGCCCGCGTCCGCGCGGAAGGCCTCGCAAAGGAAGCGACTGGCGCAGCAGAGCAATCCCTCCGCGATCGTGAATCCTCCGAAGCGAGGGCGCGCGAAGCGGCCACCGAAGCCCAGCGCACCGCCGATGCCCGCGACAAAGCCGAAGCCGAACGTGACGCCTCTGCCCTCAAAGCCGCCGCCGCAGCACAAGAAACCGAGCGCCTACGCGCCGAGGCGGACAAACAGCGCGCCGAACTCAACAACCTCCGCACGAGCACTGAGGAGAAGTCGAAGGCCGAAAAAGAACAGATGCTCGCCACCCAGCGCACTGCCACCTCGGCCCTCGCCGACAGCCTCGCAACACTCGCCAACTTCCAGCTCATCGCGAAAGCATACGCCGACGCCGAAGTCAGCGCCCGCCAATGCTTCGAGTTGCGCTCTGCCAACGGCATCCAAGGGTGGCCTCTCGTGGAAGCCCGCTCTCTCCTCGGCGAAGCCAGCCTCCAGCGCAACGCCGACGCCGAAGCGGAAAAAATGCTCACCGCCGCAGGAGCAGAAATCGAAACGCTCGGAGCCCCCACGAACGACATCGATCGCGCCCGCTTCACCTCCGCATCGAAGCGCATCGCCCTCTTCTTTAACGCCACAGGCCGCCGCAAGGAAGGCACCGAGTGGAAACGCCGCCTCGACGCCATCGTAACGCCACGTCAGCCGTAAGCGCCACGTCACAGCGGAAGGCCGTAGATTTGTCCTTGGGCGTTTGCGTGAGAAAGATTATCCCGCCATGCACATGGACCGCCGTTCTTTTCTCGCTACATCGACTCTCGCTACTGCTGCGCTGGGGTTGCCTGCTGTCGCGGAGGTTTCAGCGTTGGGGAAGGCGGAGCATTGTATCTCGATCTGGCTCGGAGGCGGGATGTCGCAGCTCGATACGTTCGATGCGAAACCGACCCGCGGTGATGGGAAGAAGCCGGGGTGTTACTACGACATCATCGAGACTGCGATTCCGGGCGTCACTTTCTGCGAGCACTTGCCGCGTCTGGCGAAACTGGCGGATCGGCTCGTGCCGGTGCGGAGTGTGAACCATACGGTGATCGATGAGCACGCGGCGGCGGTGAATCGGATGCACACGGGCCGCCCGGTGAGCGGTAGTGTGACGTATCCGAGCTTGGGCTCGATCATTTCGCACTGCCGGGGACCGGTGGCGGAGGGAGTGCCGCCGTATGTGCTCATTGGTTATCCGAGTGCGACGAGGGGCCCAGGCTTTCTCGGGCCGAAGGCGGGCTATGTTTACCTCACCGATACGGAGAGCGGCCCGGCGGGCCTGACGCGCGCGGCAGGAATCACCGATGAGCGGCAAGCGCGGCGGGAGGCGCTGCTGGGGGAACTGCGAACGGATTTCGTAAAGGCGAACCCGGACAATAGACTGGTGCGCGATTACGATGATGCGCTGGGCGAGGGCTTCAAGTTGCAGCGCGGAGATTTCATGAAGGCGTTCGATTTGAAGGGCGAGCCGGGCGCGCTGCGGAGCGACTACGGCGATGAGTTCGGCCAACGCTGTCTGCTGGCGCGGCGACTGGTGCAACGGGGCGTGCGGTTCGTGGAGGTGGGTTTCAATTTGAACTTCGTGAACGGCGCGGGCTGGGACACGCACAACGGGGCGCAAGTCGAGCAGCACGGTCTCATCCAACGACTCGACCAGGGCGTCGCGGCGCTGATCGGGGATTTGGAAAAAGAGCGACTGCTGGAGAAGACGCTCATTTTGATCAGCACGGAGTTCGGGCGGCCCGCAGCGTTTGACGGCGGCGGCGGGCGTGGCCATTACGGGAAGGCGTTTACGTGCGTGCTGGCAGGTGGCGGACTGCGCACAGGGCAGGCCGTGGGGACAACGGATGCGCTGGCGCAAAAAATCGAAGATGAGCCGTGCGGCGTGCCGGATCTATTCGCGACCGTGGTGGCGGCGATGGGGATCAAGCCCTCCAAGAACATGATGGACGGCGAGCGGCCCGTGCCGGTGACTGACAAGGGCGTCGCCGTGAGGAAGTTGTTCGTTTAGCGGGCGAGGTCGCACTTCGCGAGCTTCACCATTTCATCCCAGCCAGCGCAATCGCCGAGGACTTCGATGGGGCCACCTTTTGCGATGCGGACTTCGGTGCCCTCTCGGGGGATGAGCACGAGCATGGTGTTCGCGCCGAATTTATCTTCACGGTAGCGCCACTTCGCGGTGCTGAAGGAGCATTGCGCCCAGCCGGTGCCGCCTGCGGGAGATACGAAAACTTGGAGCGAAGTCGCGTCGTTCGGGTCCACGCGATAGCCCGCCATGATCCCCTTCACGACAAAGCGCACGCCGCGATAAGTCTTATCTGCGCGGCCACGGTCGGCGCTGTATGCTTGCAAGAGAGTCTCCACGGGAACGATGCCGCCAGCCTCGGTCTTGGTAATGGGAACGTTCGCATTTTGCAGCCGCTCGATGGCTTGGCGGACGGCGACGGCGTCATCGAGCTTCCCCTCAGTGGTGAGCTGCTTTTTGTATTCGACGAGTTTGGGCAGCGACTCATTGACGACGCCGGATACCAGCTCCTGCATCCGCGCAACCATCGTAGTTTGCAAAGTGCGGAGAGACTTCGGCTCCTTCACGAGATTCGCCTCGGAGAGCACCATCTCGGTGTGAGCGCGGTTCCTTTCCGCACGAACGGTGAGGGCGGCTTCGAGGTCGGCGGCTTTTTGAAACTGAATCTGCAACTCGCCGAGAGCGCTGTCGTATTTCGAAAGAAGATCACGCCGCACCGAGGCGATCTTGTCTTCAATCTTCTGCGCCTCCGCTTCCCCGAGACCGGCCGCCGTGGGCTTGATCTGCGCGACAAGCGGCAGCGCGAAACACAGCAGAGCAAATGTAGTCCGAAGAAAAATCATGGCCGGCGAATGAATGCGGTCGGCGATTCGTTGGCAAGGGCGAACGCTGCGCCGCATGTCTAAGGTCTGCGCGCACGGTGGGTCTTTGTGCCGTATGAAAATCACGCCTATTGTCGTCATCCTCGCCACAGCCATCTCCGCCCGCGCGGACGTGTCGCTTTCACCCATCATCGGCAGCCACATGGTGCTGCAACGCGATGCCGCTTGCCCCGTCTGGGGCTGGGCGGATGCGGGAGAGGAAGTGACGGTGGAATTTGCCGGGCAGAAGAAAACGGGCAAGCCGGACGCGAACGGGAAGTGGATGGTGAAGCTCGATGCGATGAAGGCAAACGCGACGAGCCAGGCGATGACGGTGAAAGGGAAGAACACGCTGACGCTCGACGATGTCGTGGTGGGCGATGTGTGGCTGTGCTCGGGGCAGTCGAACATGGAGTGGACGGTGAACAGCTCGGCAAATCCGAAGGAGGAGATCGCAGCAGGCACGCAGCCGCTGATCCGGCACCTGAAGGTGAATAACCCAGGCGCGGTGAAGCCGGACGAGAAGGTGATCTCGGGCGGGTGGCAAAATGCGTCGCCGCAGACGGTGGGAGGCTTTTCGGCAGTGGGTTACTATTTCGCGAAATCGGTGCGGAAGGAAGTGGACGTGCCCATCGGACTTCTCGGTGCGAACTGGGGCGGGACGCGGATCGAGCCTTGGGTGCCGCCGCAGGGCTTCAAGGCCGTGTCGGCGCTGAAGGACATCGCGGACAAGCTCGACCAGTTCCCCTCCAAGAGCGAAAAGCCAGACAAGGCAGACCCGACGAAGACCGTAGTGAGCGTGAACATCCAGACGCCGCTGGCACTTTTCAATGCCCGCATCGCGCCGCTCGTGCCGTTCGCGATCAAGGGAGCGCTGTGGTATCAGGGCGAGAGCAACAACGGCGAAGGGATGCTCTATTTCGAGAAAATGAAGGCGCTCGTGGGCGGATGGCGCGACGTGTGGCAGATGCCGGATATGCCGTTCTATTTCGTGCAGCTCGCGCCGTTCATCTATCGCGGAGCGAACCCGGAGAACTTGGCGCGGATTTGGGAGGCGCAGGCGGCGGCGCTCGCCATCCCGCACACCGGCATGGCGGTGCTGACGGACATCGGCAACATCACCGACATCCACCCGAAGAATAAACAGGAAGTCGGGCGGCGACTCGCGCTGTGGGCGCTGGCGAAGGATTACGGGAAAAAGGCGACGGTGTTCAGCGGGCCGCTCTTCAAGGCCGCAGCGTTCGACGGGGCAAAGGCCACGCTCACCTTCGAGCACGGCGCGGGGCTCAAGGCAAAGGAAGGTCAGGCGCTCACGCATTTCGTCGCAGCCGGTGAGGACAAAGCGTTCGTCCCAGCAAAAGCGGAGATCGTAGGCGACAAAATCGTCGTCACCGCAGACGGCGTGGCGAAGGTAACAGCGGTGCGCTTTGGCTGGAGCCACGACGCCGAGCCGAATCTGTTTAATGGAGCCGGGCTCCCCGCATCGCCATTCCGCACCGATGACTGGCCGGTGAAGTAGCTGGTGTTCAGTAGGTCCGTAGGCAGTAGGCAGAAAGCGATTGCTGCCAACTGCCCACTGTCCACTGCTCACTACCAAAACACCCCGCTCGGAGGATTTTCCTCGCCACCAGAGAAAAGGGGGCCATTCATACGCGCCCCACTTTTTTACATACACACGACATCATGGCAGACGAAACGACCGAGCCCCAAACCGAGGGGGCTCTCAAAAAACGACCAACACCTGTAAACCTCGCAATCATCGAGGCCAAGGAACGAGGAATCTCACAAGAACCGGCGAAGGCCGAAAAAACCGCGAAGCCTGCGAAGGCCGAAAAGCCCGAACCCGAGCCCGCCGCTGCCCCCGCAGCAGAGGCACCTGCGGAGGAAGCGCCCGCCGCAGTGGAAGCACCGCAGGCGCCTTCCGAGGGGCCCGAAGAACGAACGCTGGCAGAACTCGCCGACGCTGGCGCGAAAGGTCGGCTCTCGAACGCCGCCGAAGAAAAGGCGACTCTTCTGATGCGCGACGGCTTGCTCGCTGGCGGTGAGGATTTCCTCGGGTCGCTGGATGCGATGCCGAAGCTCCCGTGGATTCTCGCGGTGCGGGCGATTGAGCAGGCTTGGCCCTCGCTCGTGCCGGAGGCGCGTCCCTTTTTGCTGGATGGGCTGGAGAAGATGGGCGGCTTGCAGGCCGCGCGCCTGCGTCTGAGCGTCTCCCGCGCACTGATGCGGATGGACTTGCCCGTGGCGGTGAAGATCGCGGCGTCGGTTTGCAGTGGAATGGTGAACCCGGAAAACGGCTCCCTTTCCGCCGACCAATCGAAGCTCATCGGCAACGTCTTCATCGGACGCGGCAAGCCGTGGGTGCTTCAACTCCCGCTCGACACGCTCGATGAAGCAGACGCGACGGCCATCGTGTCGGCGCTGATTTTCTCCGTCTTCAACGTGAACAACCCGCCCATCACGCAGCTCAGCCTCCTCCGCTACGGCGTGACTCGTCTGGGGACCATGCACCCAAACTTGCAGGCGATGGTGGCAGCAAATGTGGGCCGCTGGAGTGGCAAATGGCAGAGCGCCCTCCGCCGCGATTGCCCCGTCCTTCCGGAGAGCATTTCGAGCGCACTCAAGGCCGAGGGGTCCGGCGACGAACGCAACGACGAACGCAACAATAATGACCGTGGCAATGAGCGCGGCAACCGCAACGAACGCGGCAATCGCGACAATCGCGGCCCTGCACAGGAAACCGCCGAAGCGGAAACGCAGCCCCCGCTCCCACCCGAACTGGAGGAGAAACTCAAGCAAGCCGCCGAAGCCGGCGACCCAGGAGCCGTGGCCGCAGCGACGCAGGAAATCAACGCTTGGCTGGAAACGCAGCGCGTCTCCCGCAGGCAGAACAAGCCCGCCGAAGAAGCCGCACCGCAAGAAGACCGCGAAGACGACAACCGCCGTGGACGTGGCCGAGATCGTGGCCGTGGTCGCGACGGCGGGCGCGAACAGAGCCGCGACCAAGGACGCGAGCGCGAACGCGAGAAGCCACCGGAGAAGCCAGAGCGCCAAAAGGAGCGCCCAGCCTACGTCTCCCGCGAGCAAGAGACTCGTGGTGCTGCACCGTACAACCTCGGGGATGCCCTGCGCGGCATTGATAAGTACGTCGCCCAACTCCGCAACGAACTGGGCACCATGCAGACTCGTCTGCGTCGTGCAGAGGAAGGCGGCGGGCGTTCCCGTCGCACTGGCTCGGGCGACCGCGCCATTCTCTCCGTCGAGGAGTCGAACCTCAGCACGGACGAACTCCGCCGCCTCATCATCCAACTCGAAGCGCGCGTGGCCGACCAAGAGACCCGCATTTTAGAACTCACCACCGATAGCGAGCAGCGCGCCGAGAGCATGACTCCCGGCCCCGACGGCGTAGTGCCCGACGCTGCGACGCAGCTCCGCACGCTGCTCTCGCTGAAGCTCAGTGAGCATTGGGCCGATTACCTCGCGCTGGAAAACCAAGAGCCCGACCTCGTCGTGCGCCAGCATCACCGCGCCATCGTGCGCACCATCTTCGGCGTGCTCATCGCGGAAGGCGTGCAGCTCGCACCCAAGGCCGAACTCCCGCCGCCGCCGCCAGAAATCATCCCGCCGCCCCCGACACCCGTCATCGACGAAGAGGAAGTGGAAGAAGACGACGAAGAACTCGACGCCATCCCCGAGCCGCTGCCTATCATCCTCGACGACGAGGATGAGGACGAAGACGCGGAAGAAGGCGAAGAAGAGCCAGAGCCAGAACCAGAGCCGACCGAAGAAGAAGAGCAGCCCGACGATCCATCCGAAGCCAAACCGCCAGAGGAAGAACCGAAGAAGGAGTAGGGAGGAAATGACGAATGACGAAGTTCGCGCATTCCATCATTCGTCTTTCGTCATTATGGCAAAGCCCACCGACATCCGAGTCACCGAGGCCGCGCTGAGTTACATCCCCATCTCGCTCCGTGTGCCGCTGAAATTTGGCGCGCAGACGGTGACTCGCGTGACGTGTGCCCGCGTCCGCGTCCGCGTCGAAGATCGCGCTGGGCGCAGCGCCGAAGGCTGGGGCGAGACGCCGCTCAGCGTCGCGTGGGTCTGGCCGTCCACGCTCGATTGGGATGAAAGAGAGCGGCGGATGCGCGCATTCACCGAGCTGCTATCGCGAGAGATCGTCGCGTTCGGCGAAGTCGGACATCCGATGGAACTGGGCGACAAACTCCAGCGCCACCGGCTGCACGACTTGCTCGCGGAGACGCAGCCGGGGATGCCGCACCTCGCCGCGCTCGTCTGCCACTCGCTGTTCGACCTCGCCATCTACGACGCCTTCGCCACGCTGCTGGAGCGCCCCGTTTTCTCCACACTCGGCGCGGAGTTCCTCTCGCAAGACCTCGCGCACTTTCTCGATGGCGACGCGCAATTCTCCGGCAAGACGCCCGCCGACTTCCTCCAGCCAAAACAGACGCGCCTCCCCGTCTGGCACCTCGTCGGCGGGCTCGATCCGCTGGAAGCGTGCGACCTCACGGGCGGCGAGCCGGATGACGGCTACCCCGTTTTGCTCCGCGACTGGATTCGCACAGACGGGCTGAACTGCCTGAAAATCAAACTGCGCGGCACCGACGCCACCTGGGACTACGAGCGCCTCGTCCGCGTCGGCCAAATCTCCGCCGAAGAAGGCTGCGAGCACCTCACGGCGGACTTCAACTGCACCGTCACCGACCCCGCCTACGTCTGCGAAATCCTCGACCGCTTGCTCGCCGAGCACCCCGAGATTCACCGCCGCACGCTCTACATCGAGCAGCCCTTCCCCTACGACCTCGAAGCGAATCGCATCAACGTGCGCAGCGTCAGCCAGCGCAAGCCGCTCTTCCTCGACGAGAGCGCGCACGACTGGCGCTTCGTCCGTCTGGGTCGCGAACTCGGCTGGACGGGCGTCGCTTTGAAAACTTGCAAGACCCTCACCGGCGCGCTCCTCAGTCTGTGCTGGGCGCGGGCGCACGGGATGCAGCTCATGGTGCAAGACCTCACAAACCCGATGCTGGCGCAAATCCCCCACGTCCTCCTCGCCGCACACGCCGGGACCATCATGGGCGTGGAGAGTAACGCAATGCAGTTTTACCCCGAAGCCAGCACTGCCGAAGCCCGCATCCACCCCGGTATCTACCACCGCCGCAAAGGCGTGCTCGATCTATCCACACTCGGCCCGACGGGATTCGGGTATCGGGTGGCTGAGATTATGCGACCGCCTTCAACTTCCCACCCAACCGGGATGGAAGGGTGAGGCGGAAGGTCGTTTTCCCGCCGGAGCGCTCGTGGTCTATCGCTCCGCCGATTTGCTGCATACAGCCCATCGCCACAGTGAGGCCGAGGCCCGCGATGATGTGCTTCTTTTTTGTGGTGGAGAAGGGTTCGTAGAGTTGCGCTTCCATGCCTTTTGCGATGCCCGCGCCGTCGTCAATGATGGACACGGTCACCCACGAAGTTGGCTGGGGCTGGCTGGCGGGGAAGTAGGATTCTTTCGGGCTGGCTTCGGTCGCCTCGACGACGATGCGGACGGCCCCACCGGAAGCGGTCGCTTCGCAGGCATTCTTGACGAGTTCTGTGAGTGCAAGGCGGATGCGGGAGGCGTCGGCCCAGACTTGCGGGAGATCGTCGGCGCATTCGATGGAGATCGTCGTGCCGAACGTGCGCAGCTTTTCAAACGTGGGAGCTAGTTGGTTGAGGAACTCATCGAACGCGATTTCGCGCGGCATGAGATTGCTCGGGCGAACGAGTGCATTCGTGCGGTCCATCAATTCGGTGGCAACGCGCGCACCGTCTTTGATTTTTGCGAGCCCTTCCTGAGTCACGGGGTCCAACTTTTCGTTGTCGAGAAGCAGCCCTAGGTAGCCGTGGAAGAGCGTGAGAATATTGTTCATCCTATGGGACAAGCCTTTGACGAGCTGGTCTTGATAGTCGGAAAGAATGATTTGCATGGGCTGCACGACTAAAAAGCAGATGGCATTCTCGAACCGGGGGTTATTTTGAGAAATCTACCGCGCCGAGCTTTCAGCGCTCGGCTTCGTGGAAATCTCGCCTGCTGTCATCGTGCGCAAAGTGCCGTCGCCCAAGCGCAGGCGGAGGTTTCCATCCGCGTCGAACGCCTCGGCCACTCCCTCGAAAATCTCCGTGCCCGCGTGGAGCTGTATCCAGTTTCCGAGGATTTCGCTGCGCCGCGTCGTCTCCGCGAGGATCGCGGGGAAGTCTTTGGCGAGCGTCGAGAGCCGATGATCGATCTCCATCAGCAACGTCGCGGCAAAGGTCGCACGATCCATCGCTCGCCCAAACGACAGCCGCAGCGACGAAGCACGGTCGGCGAGTTCGGGGGGGAATTCGGTTTGGTTCACATTCACACCGATGCCGACAATCGCGAACGGGCGGCCTGCGTCATCGGTGGTGCTTTCGATGAGGATGCCGGCGATCTTTTTTCCGCCCACGAGCACATCGTTCGGCCATTTGATACGCGCCATCGGCCCCACCGCCGCTGCCACCGCGACACCCGCGCAAGTCGTGAGGCGCGGCCAGTGCGCGGGCGGAATCTCCGGGCGCAAGAGTAGCGAAAACCACAGCCCTTCGTGCCCCGCCGAGACCCACCGCCTGCCGAATCTCCCCCGCCCCGCCGTCTGCCGTTCGGCGAAAATGGCCAGCCCTCCCGGATGCCCCTGCCGCCCGAGCTTAGCGGCGACATCGTTCGTCGAGCTGGTTTCTTCAAAGACGAGAATCTCCCGTGCAATCGAGCATCCATCGAGGCGCGATAGAAGATCGTCGGCGATGATCCGGTCCGGCCCGCCCAGCAAGCGACAGCCGAGGCCAGGCTTCGATTCGATGTCGAACCCCGCCGTGCGCAAACGCGAAAGAGCCGTCTCGATTTCCGCGATCGAGCGCCCACATTGCCCGGCGAGGTCGCTCGGTAACAAATGAACTCTCGCCTCCCGAAGTGCGCGAAGAAGGAGCGCGTCGAGCGCCACTATTTCTTTTCCTGTGCCGCGCCTGCGGGCAATTCCTTGCCGAGCGCGTGGTCCGATGCCTTCAGCCCTTTACGGAAGCTACCGAAGCCATACATCGTCGGGTTAAACGGGTCCACGAACTCCACATTCGCCTTCTCCGGCACCTCCATGCCGAGCCCCCAATACACGCCATTTACCACGAAACGGCGGAGCCCTTCACTCGGAAAATCGCTCGCCGCGCCCATCGTCGTGCAGACGATTTTGTTCTCCTTGCCCGCTTCGTTTTTGTGGATGCGCGTCCACGCGACGGGCATCGCCGGGTCGTTCACTCCTTGCTCCATTTTGTCGGTCGAGCGCTTCTTTTTGTAATCTGCGGGTTCATCCGTCGGCATCATTCCTTTCAGCACCACACCGCGCATCAGAATCTTCGCATCTGCTGGCGGATATGCCTCATAAACGTCCGACGTGCCGAACACATCGCTCACCCCACGGAGGATCGCCTCGCCCTTCGCCGCAGCCTCGATCACGCCACGAGCGGCCTCCGCTTTGTGCCTGCCCCAATGGCTCACCCACTGCTCGCCCAGCGCCTTTTTCCCAAAGCTGTTCAGCTCCTTAAACGCGCTCGTGCCGGGAAACTGAAAGGCGTGCGTCGAAGTCCGTAGGCCCACCACTGGCACGCCGCGCGCGATGGCGTCCGCAAAGTGTTTCGCGTCCGCATCCGCCCACTTGCGAAAGCGCAGCGAAGTCACAATCGCGTCCGCTGAATCCAGCGCGGCGGAATTGCTGAGCGAAGCGCCGTTGTTCGGATTGATCGTCCCATCCGCATCTACAGAAAAAAGCACCGTGCATTTGAAGCCATGCCGCTGACTGAGAATCTTGCCCAACATCGGTAACGCCTCCTCGCTGCGATACTCCTCATCGCCCGCGATCAGGACGATGTGCTTTCCCTTCCCCGGCCCGTCCTTCGGCTCGTAGGTGATGGAATCATCCGCAGCGATGGCGGAAAACGAAATGGCGATAATAGCAGTGCTGAGAAATTTCATAGGGCACCGCTTGTGCAGAAACGGAAAGCCCGTGGCAATGGGAAAGCAGCCGACGGGAATGGCGACTTGCGAGTGCGCGGCTGCGAGGTAGTCTCGGGGCGTGAAAGAAAAGGTGGACCCATCATGGCACAAGGCGCGAATCGCCGCGCGCATCCTGCTCAAAGCAAGGAAGCGCCCGCTCAACGCGCGCGATAAGCGGCTGGCGAGGCTGTTCGCGGATGACCGTGCGGTGGAGAATCGGCTCGTGGAGCAAGGGCTCGCATATTGGCTCGCACCGTGGATGCGCGACGCTGACGGTCATCGCATAGAAAGGAGCTGCAATGTCGTGGCTTAAAGAAATCGATTGGCGCACACCCGCAGCGGTCGCTCTCAAAACGCTGTTTGCGAAACTGCCGCAAGAGCAACGATTTCACATCACGCTCTTCGGCTCTTCTCCGCTGCAACTCGGGTTGGATGCTTCGTTCTTGAGCGCGGATGTGGACCTTTTCGGAAGCTACGATGAACGTGAGTTCCTGACCACTGTCGTTGAGCAAGCTGGGCTGGCGAAGAACGACGAACGGCTCTACGTCCAAGTCTGCGTGCCGGGAAATTTCCGCACCAGCCCACGTTGGAAAGAACGCGCGTTCACTACGCAAGTCGGCAACGTAACGCTCACGCTCCCCCACCCGCTCGACATCCTCATCGCGAAGCTCCATCGCCTTGCGGATAAAGACCTCGCCGCCTTCCGCCTCGTCATCGAACGCACCGGCCACCCGACGGAGGACGAGTTGCGGCGCGAACTCCAATTTGCGGTGGACCTTTATCGGCCAAACTTCGATGAGGAAATGATCGGCGACATCACCACGAATACCCGTGTGCTGTGGCAGGAGCTTTGGGGGAAAGAAATCAACGTCCGCGCGGAGATCATCGCCCCCGCTCTCGCAGCACGGCGCGATGGCTACGATTTCCCAAAAATGGACTACAAAGCGGAACTCCGGCGACTCGGCGCGGAGGAGTAGTGGTGCGAACGTCGTGAAACGATGGGCTATTCTCAAATGACGAATGACGAAGTTTGCCAGTTTCGTCATTCGTCATTCGTCATTCGTCATTCCCCCCGTACAAAGTTCAACCGCCACCGTGGGCTCAAATAGGGTGCCCTCGGTGGCGGTTGCTTTCTTGTGGGAATTTGTCGAGCCGTCTTACAGACCGCTCCCTGGGACGAGGGTTTTACGCACCGCGTCGTCTTTGTAAATCAAATCTTTATAGGTCGCACCCGCCGGGATCATCGGGAGGACGTGTTCGGTGTAGGGCACCATGACTTCCAAAAGGCACGCGGTCTTTTGCGCGAGGAACCACTTGAGGGCCTCTGCTAGGTCTTTCTTGTGCGATACGCGACGGCTCGGGATGTCGAAACCTTCGCAGATTTTTTGAAAATCGGGGTAAATCTGATCCGTGTTCGGCTTGGTCATTTCTTTATCGTCGAACACGCCGAGGAAGGTGTGGCCGCGGTTGCCTTTGAAGAACCGGTCTTCCCACTGCACGACCATTCCGAGGTGCAGATTGTTCAGCACGAGCGCCTTTGCGGCGATGCCTTCGACGCGGGCGGTGGCGAGTTCTTGGATGTTCATGACGAACGAACCGTCGCCATCAATATCAATGACCTCGCGGTCAGGCGCTCCCATTTTCGCGCCGATGGCGCTCGGGTAGCCGTAGCCCATCGAGCCGAGGCCGAGGCTGCTGATGAGGCGGCGCGGCTTGTCGAAGTGGTAGAACTGCGCGGCCCACATCTGGTGTTGGCCGACGCCGGTCGTGATGATGGCCTCGCCTTTCGTCGCTTTGTAGAGCTGCTCGATGACGTATTGCGGCTGGATGGCGTCGTCCGTCTCCTCGTAGTAAAATGGGAAGTCGCGCTTCCAGCCCTCGATGAGCGTGCGCCACTCCGGGTAAAGGTCGTAGTTTTTCGACTTGCGGGTGTAGCCAGCCTTGGTGAGCAGGACGTTCGCGCGCTTCAGGGCGTCGCGGACATCGCCGAGCATGGGGAGTTTCACGACTTTGTTTTTGTTGATCTCGGAAGGGTCAATTTCGAGATGAACGATGGTGCCGTGCTGACAAAACGCCTCCAGCTTGCCGGTGATGCGGTCGTCAAAGCGGACGCCGAAAGCGAGCATGAGGTCGGCCTCGTTTGCGGCGTTGTTGCCGGCGACGGTGCCGTGCATTCCGAACCATTTCAGTGAAAGCGGATGCGTCTCGGGGAAAGCGCCGACGCCCATGAGCGTCGTAGCGACAGGAATCTGCGCGCGCTCTGCAAACTCTAGCAATTCCGCATGCGCTTCGGCGCTGATGATGCCGCCGCCGATATACATCACGGGCCGCTTGGATTGGCGGATGAGGCCGATGAGCTCGTTCAGCTCCGCATCGCCCACGCGCACGTCGGGGTTGTAGCCGCGAAGATTGATGGTGGACGGCCAAACGGGCTGCGTGCTGCCCATTTGCACATCCTTCGGGATGTCGATGAGCACGGGGCCGGGACGCCCAGTTTGCGCGATGTGAAACGCCTCCTTCACGATGCGCGGGAGGTCGTTGATGTCCATCACGAGATAGTTGTGCTTCACGATGGGCGCGGTGACGCCGAACACGTCCGTTTCTTGGAAAGCGCCCTTGCCGATCATGTGGCGCGGCACTTGGCCGGTGATGGCGACGAGCGGCGTGGAGTCGAGGAAAGCGTCGGCGATTCCCGTCACGAGATTCATCGCACCGGGGCCGGAAGTCGCCATGCAGACACCCGCACGGCCCGTCACGCGAGCATAGCCCTGCGCGGCGAACACTCCGCCTTGCTCATGGCGCGGCAGGATGGTGCGGATTTTCTTCGAGCGCGTGAGCGCCTGGTGCATCGCCATCGAGGCTCCGCCGGGATACGCGAAAATCGTGTCCACGCCCTCCCGCTCTAGCGCGGCGACGAGGATGTCCGCGCCGGACATGACTCCACCGAGTTCATTCTTCGCCTGTGCGGCGGGTGCTTTTTTTGCGGGTTTGGATGCAGTCTTTTTGGCCATGATATTTTGAAAAGAGGCGCGGTGCATATCGGGATTCCCCTCACGCGGCAAGCCCCGCCTTTGAGAATGTGCGCTTGCTGTAAAGCGCCCGCCCGCAATGCCGCCCGCCTCCGCGACGAGGCAAAGCGAGCGCAGACGCTCCAGCGAGATGCCGATGTTGGAAAAGAGTGACCCCGTTCCCGCGTTCCCCGCTCAGCCCCTTTTTCGGCCTCTACACTCGAAGGCATAGCCATAGATAACTTTCACAGATTTTCCAAGACCATGAATGCCTACTTACATCTGGACAATGACTTGGCTGATTACCTTACGGAACAGGCTCAACAGGAGCGCACGACCTTGGATGCCGTGCTAAACGCGAACGCCGCGATTGTTGTCCGCAGATTTCGCAGATGGTGTGGGCGGTGTGCTGTTCGAGTGCGGGACAAAAGCATCCCGACTCGGAAAGACGGCTCATCGCTGTTTAGAGTGGGTAGAATCATGAGGGTTTGAGGGAGGGGAGATTGAGGTTGAGAGCGGCGGCTTTGAGGTAGGAGATGGCTCGGAAGAACTCAAAGTTGCGGAAGCCTCGGGCCATGCGTTTGGCGAGTTGGAGTTTG
>CAMDQC010000069.1 GCA_945905735.1 Prosthecobacter debontii
GTGACAAGGAGACGGCGCAGATCGCGATTCAAGCGTCACTGACAGGGCATCTGGTGTTCACCACGCTGCATACGAACGATGCGCCGGGCGCTGTGACACGGCTCATTGATATGGGCGTGGAGCCGTTCCTGATTTCTGCATCGCTGGAAGGTGTGCTGGGGCAGCGGCTCATGCGCCGGGTCTGCACAAGCTGCCGCCAAGAATACGAGCCGAGCGAGACAGTGCTGGCGCAGCTCGGACTGTCGCCGATGGACATCGGGGACAAGACGTTCTTTTTCGGCAAGGGCTGCGATGTCTGCAACAACACAGGCTACAAAGGCCGCAAGGGCATCTACGAGCTGCTCCAAGTCTCGGACCCGATTCGCGAGATGATCAATCAGCGTGCGCCCTCCGTGGTGCTGAAGCAGAAGGCCATCGAGCTGGGGATGATGACGCTGCGCGATGACGGGCTGCGGTCCATCTACGACGGTCTGACGACCATCGAGGAAGTGCTGAAATACACGTAATGAACCACCGTGAAAAAGTCGTGAGCTTTCATTTTCCAGTCGCGAATCAAATCCAAGTGGACAACAGTCCGCACGCTCACTAACAAACCGCTCCTTTAGCCTCCCAAAACCAAAACACTCTTTTCTCCGAATACCATGCCACGATTTGAATACATCGCCCTCGACGCCCGAGGCACCGAAAACCGAGGGGTTCTCGAAGCCAATACACAGAACGACGTTGTCAACCAACTGCGCCAATCCGGCTACTTCCCGACGAGCGTCGTCGTGGAAGGCCAAGGCGGAGCCAAGGTCGCAAAGAAAGGGAAGACCGCAGCGCCCGCAGCCAAAGTCGGCGCGACTGCCACCAAGAAAGACAATACTTCCTCGCTGCTCAAAAAGAGCGTCCCCAGCAAGACGCTGATGATTTTCACCCGCCAGCTCGCGACGCTGATTGATGCGGGGCTACCCTTGCTCAAAGGGCTTGGGGTCTTGGCAAAACAGGAGAAAAACCTGACGCTCAAAGCCGCGATCAACAGCATGGCCGACGGTGTTCAAGGCGGCAGCACGTTCTCCGAGGCGATGGGGCAGCACCCGAAGATTTTCAATAAGCTTTACGTCAGCATGGTGAAGGCCGGCGAACTGGGCGGCGTGCTGGAGTTGGTGCTCACGCGATTGGCGGAGTTCCAAGAAAAGGCACAGAAGATCAAAAACAAGGTGAAGTCGGCCATGACGTATCCCGTGGTGGTGCTCGCCATCGCGATGCTGATCCTCGTCTTCTTGCTGACGATGATCGTGCCGAAGTTCACGACGATCTTTAAGGACATGCTCGGCGAAGACGCGCAGCTCCCGGCCATCACGCGCTGGGTCATGGCGGTGTCGGATTTTGTGAAGAACATGTTCTTCCCTCCGACGCTCTATTTCACCATCACGGGCGTCGCCATCATCTACGCGGGCTGGTGGGCACTGAACAATACGCCAAAAGGCATCCAGCTTCTCGATAAGATCAAGCTGCGGGCTCCCGTCTTCGGCGACCTGATTCGCAAGAGTTCCATCGCTCGTTTCACCCGCACACTCGGCACACTCGTGACAAGCGGCGTCCCGATTTTGCAGGCGCTCAACATCACCAAGGAGACCGCCGGTAACGTCGTCCTCGGCGACGCCATCACAAAGGTCCACGACGCAGTGAAAGAGGGCGAGAGTATCGTGGCTCCGCTGGAAGCGAGTGGGGTGTTCCCGCCGATGGTGATTTCGATGGTGGATGTCGGTGAGGAGACGGGACAACTGCCCGAGATGCTCCTGAAGGTCGCCGAAGTGTATGACGACGAAGTGGACAACGCCGTCGAGAGCCTCACGTCCTTGCTGGAGCCGATCATGATCGTCTTCCTCGCAGTCATCGTAGGAACCATCGTCATCGCGCTCTTCATGCCGCTCATCGAGATCATCAACAAGATGCAGTCGCCAAAGTAACAACAAATACAGTGGCGAACTCTCTAGCCGCTCGTAACTTCCGCATACTATGAACACACGCCCCGCGAACCACGGCTTCACACTTCTCGAACTCATGACGGTCCTCCTCGTCATCTCCATCCTCACAGCAATGGTCGTCGGAGTGGCCGGCATGGTGCAGACCAAGTCCGCCAAAGAGCGCGCGAGGGTAGAAATTAAGATGCTTGAGGTGGCTGCGGACGCCTACAAGAACGACAACGGCGGCTATCCGAGAACCGATGAGACCGACAAGCTCGACCCTCGCAAAGACTTCAGCCCGACCAGCAAGAAGTATGAGGAAGCCAGCCTCGCCTTCTACCGCGAACTCACAGGCGATAAAGGGCCAGACCGCGCCAAGCCCGATGGCGTCCCCGACGCAGACGCGCCCGCATATCTCAAAGAGTTCGACCTACGCATCGTAAAGCGTTCTCAGAACACACAGGGCGGGATCAATAAGACCGAGGTGAAATATTTCCAAGACCCGTTCGGATTCCCTTACGGATACTCCACCGCTGCCGCAAAGCAGGAGCAGGAATACACTTCGGAACTTCGGAAAAATGGGACCGCCGAACGCAAACGAGACGACGAAGCAGAAGGCTTCAATACCGTGACCTTCGACCTCTGGAGCACCGCCGGAAGCAACTCCACAACGGCGCCAAGCGCTGGCAAGGACGCCTCGAACGAGCAGGCAAAGTGGGTTAAAAACTGGTAGCGCGGACAACCCCTAATTTGCGGGCGCTCGCGCGGTATTTCCCGCGCATGAAAATACTCTCGTTTGCCGTCCTTGTCGCCGTCGCCTCGCTCGCTGAGCAGCCGGAGGATTATCGTTTCAAAGTCGAGCGGCTCGCTGGGCCGTTCGCGCAGCCAATGGAGCTGGAGATTGCGCCGGATGGTCGCGTCTTTATTAACGAATACGGGGGCAAGTTGAAAATCCTCAACCCTGCGACGAATGAGATCACGCTCGCGGGAGAGCTGAAGGTATTCACCGGGCAGGAGAATGGGTTTCTCGGCTTCGCACTGGACCCCAAGTTTGCGGAGAACGGCTACATTTTCTGCCTATACTCGCCGCCGGGATATGATGGGCAGTGCCTCTCGCGCTTCACGATGAAGGGCGATGTGCTCGATGTGGCCTCGGAGAAGGTGCTGCTGAAATACGAGGAGCAGCGCAAGGAATGCTGCCACCATGCGGGCAGCGTGGAGTTTGGGCCGGATGGGAATCTTTACTGGAGCACGGGCGATAACACGCATCCGCACGGCGACAGCGAGGGCTACGCGCCGATCGATGAGCGCGAGGGGAAGGCTCCGTGGGATGCGCAGAAGTCCGCCGCAAATACGATGAGCCTCGCGGGGAAAATCAATCGCATCCGCCCGACTGCGGATGGCGGCTACGAGATTCCGGCGGGCAATTTGTTCCCCGTCGGCACGGCGAAGACGCGCCCGGAGATTTACGCGATGGGCTGCCGCAATCCGTGGCGCATGTCCATCGATGCGAAGACGGGCTTTGTGTATTGGGGCGAGGTGGGGCCGGATGCGGGCGGCGATGGGAAGCGCGGGCCGCGCGGCTACGATGAGATCAATCAGGCGAGAAAGGCGGGCAACTTCGGCTGGCCGTACTTCATCGGCGAGAACTTCGCCTATGCCGACTACGACTTCGCCACGAAGACGGCTGGCCCGCTTTTCGATGCGATGAAGCCCATCAACGAAGGCCCGAATAACACCGGGCTCCGCGAGCTTCCGCCTGCGACATCCGCATTCATCTACTGGCCCTATCGCGAGCCGAAGAAGTGGCAGGAGCTTGGGCAAGGCGGACGCACCGCTTGCGCTGGGCCAGTGTATTATAGCGACGGGGAGGTCACGAAGACGGACGGCTTCCCGCAGCACTTTTCGCGCTGCTTGCTGTTCTGGGATTGGGAGCGCCCGTTCATCAAATGGGCGCGGCTCGATGAAAACTCGAACCTCGTGGAACTGCTGCCATTCACAAACGCCGTCGTCGTCGCGAACAAGGACGAGGAAGTGAAAAAAGTGCAGCCGCTCATTGACGCCGGAGCCACGCTCGTGAAGCGCCCGGTGGATGCGCAGTTCGACAAAGACGGCGTCCTTTACCTCCTCGACTACGGCGCGACGTGGGGCGCGAACGCTGACTCCCAGCTCCTCCGCATCCGCTACGTGCGCGGCAATCTCCCGCCACTCGCCCGCGCCGCAGTCACGCCCGCAGCGGGCCGCGAACCGCTCGCGGTCGCGCTCAGCGCCGCTGGTTCACGCGATCCGGAAAGCGGCGCGCTCACCTACGCTTGGACGCTCCAGCCCGGCGGGAAAATGCTCGGCACGGGCGAGACGCTCAGCGCCACCATCGCGGAACCCGGCAGCTACACGGTCGAGGTCCGCATCACCGACGACAAAGGCGCGACCGCCACGGCCAGCACGCCGCTCATCGTCGGCAACTCCGCGCCCACGGTGAAATTCGAGCAGCCGCAAGAAGGCGACTTTTTCACTACCGGAGTCGCCGTCCCGTTTCGCGTGAGCGCGACCGATTTAGAAGACGGCGCATCCAGCGCGAAGCCCGATGAATTCAGCGTCCGCACGCTCGTCAGCGCCAGCTTCGTCCGCGCCGATGGCAAAGAAGAAGCGTCCGACCCCGGCCTCTCGCGCATGAAACAAAGCGACTGCTTTAACTGCCACGGCGTAGAGCAAAAAATCCTCGGCCCCACGCTGCTCGAAATCGCCGGAAAGTATCGCGGCCAAGCCGGCGCGGCGGATTTGCTGAACAAGAAAGTGCGCGAAGGCGGCAGCGGAGTTTGGGGGCCAATCCCGATGCTCCCGCACCCGCAGCACACGATGGACGAAGTCGCCATCATGCTCCGCTGGGTGCTCGCATTGGGCAAGGGGCACAGCGGCCCCGTCGTCATCCGTGGCCTCGCCGGCGAACTCGTCCCGCCCAAAGCCGACAAGCCCGGCAGCTACGTGCTGGAAGCCGTATTCACCGACGCCGGGCGAGGCACCGCAGGCTCGCTCAGCGGCAAGGCGACCGTGGCCCTCCGCTCCCGCCGCATCGAGGCCGAGCGTGGCGAAATCACCGGGGCAAAAAACCTCGGCTCCGTCGTCGGCGCAACGGACCACGGGCATCACGTGAACCTCGGCACGCTCAATCTCGCGGGCAGTAAGAGCGTCACCTTCCACGCCAGCAGCGGCAATGTCGGCGGCAAGATCGAACTCCGCAGCGGCAGCCCCACCGGCGACCTCCTCGCCACCGTGGAAGTGCCGAACACCGGCGGCTGGGACAAATACATAGACCCCACCGCGACACTCGCCGCCACGCCTCGCGCCGCGATTTTCGCCGTGTTCGTGAATCCCGGCAAAGGCGGACTAATGAACCTCGATTGGGTGGAGTTTAAGCCGTAGGCTCGCAAGACTATGAAACTCATCGTCGCACTCTTCGCACTCCTCTCCCCCGCCCTCGCTGGCAAACTGGAAGTCATCGCTGGTGGCGGTCTTGCGGAGGCAGACGCCCCGGCGACGCAGTGTAAATTGCGCGAGCCTTTCGCAGTGGAGTTCACGCCGGACGGGCAGATGCTCATCGCCGAAATGGTGTCGGGCAACCGCGTCCTCGAAGTGGATAAAGCGAGCAAGCTCACGCTGCTCGCGGGCACGGGGAAGAAGGGTTTTGGCGGCGACGGTGGCGCGGCCACGGCGGCGCAGTTTAATGGCATCCACAATCTCGCCATCGCGAAGGACGGGACGATTTACCTCTCCGATTCGTGGAACTATCGCATCCGAATGCTCGGCAAGGATGGGACCGCCACGACCTTCGCCGGCACAGGCCGCAAGAGCTTTGGCGGGGATGGTGGCGCTGCGAAGGATGCGGAGTTTTCCACGCTCATCCAGCTCGCGCTCGACCCTGCCGGGAAACACATCTTCATCGCCGATATCGACAACCGCCGCATCCGCCGCATCGCGCTCGATACGCAGCTCGTCAGCACTGTCGCGGGCAACGGCAAAGGCGGCACACCGCCGGATGGCGCGCTGGCTGTGGAGTCGCCGTTGTCCGACCCACGCGCCGTCATCCCCGCAGCAGACGGCTCCTTTTACATCCTTGAACGCAACGGCAATGCGCTGCGCTTCGTGGATACCGCAGGGCGCATCCGCACCGTCGTAAGCGGCACGCTCAACGGCCCGAAGCACGCCTGCTTCGACCTCGACGGCAGCGTGATTATCGCGGACGCGGAGAACCACGTCATCCGCCGCTTCGATCCGAAGACGAGAGAACTCACACGCATCGTCGGCAGTGGGAAAAAGGGCGCGCTGCTCACGGACGATCCGCTGACCTCCGAACTCAATCGCCCCCACGGCGTGACCATCGCCCCCGACGGCGCGCTGATCATCACGGACAGCTACAACGACCGGGTGCTGCGGCTCGCACGGTAATCACCGAACGCTGAACTGATACACCGTCGTACTGCGGAATGTCTCGCCGGGGCGCAGCGTAGTGGGGGCGAAGGCGGGCTGGTTCGGGGCGTCGGGGAAGTGCTGCGTTTCTAGGCAGAGGCCCGCGAATTTGCCGTAGGTGCGCCCGCTTTTTCCTGCGACGTTGTTGATGTAGTTACCGGAGTAAAATTGGATGCCGGGCTCGGTCGTGGAGACGCGCATGACTCGCCCACTGGTGGCGTCGAACAGCTCGGCGGCAAACGTCTGCTTTCCTGCTGCCCAGCCATCAATGACCCAGTTGTGGTCGTAGCCGCCGCCGGGCGCGCTGGCGAGGGCGGCGATGTCTTTGCCGATGACTTTCGCTTTTTGAAAATCCATCACTTCGGCGGAAGGAGCGAGCCGTCCGGTGGGGATGCTCGCGGCATCCACGGCGACGTAGGTTGCGGCGGGGAGACGTAGCTCGTGGGCGAGGATGTCGGGGCTGGCACCGAGGTTCCAGTAGGTGTGATTGGTGAGGTTGACGATGGTGGCTTTGTCCGTCGTCGCTTCGTAGTCGAGGCGCAGTTCGTCGGCGTCGGTGAGCGTGTAGGTGACGCTGACTTTCAGCGTGCCGGGATAGCCTTCCTCGCCGTCCGGGCTTGTGTAGGTAAAGCGCGCGGAGCTTTCGCTCGTCGCCTCCAAAGTCCAATTCCGTTTGTCGAACCCGACGACTCCGCCGTGCAGATGGTTCGCGCCGTCGTTCGTCGCGAGCGTCCATTCTTTGCCATCAATGGTGAACTTCCCCTTCGCCACGCGGTTAGCAAATCGCCCGGCGGTGGCTCCGAAGAACGGGTGCGGCTTCAGCCACGGCTCGGCGGTGTCGAAGCCCAGCGTCACGTCGGCGAACTTGCCTGCGCGGTCCGGCGCGTGCAGCTCGGTGAGCGAGGCGCCCCAAGTGATGAAGCGAGCGGTGAGTCCGTTCTTGTTGGTGATTGTGATGCGTTCGACGGCCTGACCGTCTGCGCTCTTGGCAAAAGGTTCGCGTTTCAAGGTGTGTGCTATTCCCGTCGGCGCTCGATCACTTCCGAGGCGTGCTGCGTCTTCACCACAGAGTGTGCGGGCACAACACCGCGCCAGATCGTGCCTGGGTAAATGATGCTGTCGCGGCCCACGATACTGCCGGGATTCAGCACGGAGTTACAGCCGACTTCCACGCGGTCGCCGAGCAGCGCGCCAAATTTCTTCAGCCCAGTGGGCAGCAAACCTCGCGAGGTGGAGATGATGATTTCGCTATGGTCGAGCTTCACGTTGCTGAGGATCGCGCCTGCGCCGAGGTGGGCCTTGTAGCCGAGGATGCTGTCGCCGACGTAGTTGAAGTGCGGGATCTGCGCTTCGTCGAAAACGATGCAGTTTTTCAGCTCGCACGAGTTGCCGATGACGCACCCGCTGCCGATGATTACGTTCTCGCGAATGTATGCGCCGTTGCGGATTTCGCAGCCTTCGCCGATCCACGCCGGGCCTTTGATCATCGCGCCTTGTTCGACGACGGTCCCCTTCCCCACGAACACCGCGCCGCTGATGAATGGCTTGCCGACGAGCCGCCCGAGGATTGCGGGCTTGAGGCGGAATTGCAGGTAGCTTGGGATTTGCTTCAGCGCGTCCCAAGCGTTCACGGATTGGTCGAAGAGCATCCGATGCTCGGAGCGGTTCAGGTCGAGAAAGTCGGTCGGTGGGAAAGTCATGGTGTGTTCTATTTCGGTGAAAGTTTCTGGCCGTCTTTGCTGTCCTTCACGACCCAGCCGAGCGCGGCGATGGCGTCGCGCAGGCGGTCGGATGCTGCGAAGTCTTTTGCCGCGCGGACGGCCTTGCGCTCCTCCACGAGCGCGAGCACTTCGGCGGGAATGGCGACGGCGTCGGCCTCAAAGCAGAGCACCGCGTTGATGCGCTGCCACGCGGCCAGCAGCGCGGCGGCGGCGTCGTCGTCGAGAGTCCCGGCATCGAGCGCGCGGTTGCTGTCGCGGATGAGGTCGAAGAGCTGGCCCATCGCGCCGGAGATGTTCAGATCGTCGTCCAGCGCGGTGAAGAATCCCTCCACGAGCGCCGCCAGTTCAGCGGGCGCGGCAGACGGTAAAGCGGTCGCCTTTTCCGCGAGCCGACGCGCCCATTCATCAATGCGCCCGAGCGCCGCGCGGGCACCGGGCAGCCCTTCATCCAGCGTGAAGTTCAGCGGCAAGCGGTAGTTCACCGTGATGAGCGCGTAGCGAATCTCTCGGCCCGTCCAGCCCTTCTCCACGAGGTCGCGCAGCGTGTAGAAATTGCCCGCCGATTTCGACATCTTCGCGCCATCCACGAGGAGGTGCGCGTTGTGCAGCCACGTCCGCACGAACTTCTTCCCCGTGCAGCTTTCCGTCTGCGCGATCTCCGCTTCGTGGTGGGGGAAAATGTTGTCCACCCCGCCGCAGTGAATATCAATCTCGTCGCCCAGCAGCGCCGTCGCCATCGCGCTGCACTCGATGTGCCAGCCGGGCCGCCCCGGCCCCCACGGCGATTCCCAGCGCACATCGCCGTCCGCCTCATCCCACGCCTTCCACAGCGCGAAATCGCCCACGCTTTCCTTCTCGTATTCATCGTTCGCGATGCGACCGCTCGGGCGCAGCTCGTCGAGGTTCAAATGCGCCAGCTTCCCGTAGTCGGGAAACTTGCTGATGCGGAAGTAAAGCGAGCCGTCCTCCGCTTGGTAAGCGATCCCCTTTTCCACCAAGTCCGCAATCATCGCGATCATCCGCTCCACGTAATCCGTCGCCGCCGGGAACGCCTGCGCGGGCTTGATGCGTAGCGTGTCGAGGTCCGCGAAAAAAGCATCCTTAAACGTCTTGGTAAAGTCCGCCAACCGCACCCCGAGATTGCGGCAACCGCGAATCGTCTTATCGTCCACATCCGTGAGATTCATCACCCGCTCCACCACATACCCTCGCGCTTCGAGGTGACGCTGGAGCAAGTCCTCAAAGACGTAAGCGCGGAAGTTCCCGATGTGCGCGTAATTATAAACCGTCGGCCCGCACGTATAGAGCTTCACCGCCTTCCCCGCAGGGTCGAGCGGGCGAAACGTCTCTAATTGTCGCGTGTAAGTGTCGAAAAACTGAACGGGCATGATGTCGCGCTTGGGATGCCTGAATTGTGCGGGGCAACGCGAGGAAAAAGAACGGAGAGCGTTTGAACCCACACGCAAAGCACGCTTCTGCGAACGCAGCAGGTTGGAACGAGTCAACAGCCTGCTCAAACAGCGCTACGGCGGTGAGCCTCATCGCGCGGCTGGCATAGTCGATCAAAGGCAAAAGCGAGACGTCTCGCAACTCTCACATCCACACCACTTCGCATCCATTCGCAAAGTGGCGGAGTCTACGGGGCTCGAACCCGCAACCTCCGCCGTGACAGGGCGGCGCTCTGACCAATTGAGCTAAGACTCCTTAAATTTGGGAGGCGTGTTGGTAGTTGGCTGGATTGCGTTCGGCAAACACTTTTTCGAGGGAGGCGGAAATAATTTCGGTTTTCAGAGGGAGGCGCTTCACTCCACTCCTGCGGCGCGGAGGGCTTCGAGGAGCGCTGGGTGGTTGTCGGGGCTGTAGTGGTGGGTCTGGAATCCGGCGGCGCGGGCGGCGGCGATGTTGGCGGCGAGGTCGTCTATGAAGAATGTGCTGGCGGGCTCGATGCCGCATTTTTCGCAGGCGATGGCGTAGATGCGGGGGTGGGGCTTGGAGGCGCGGACTTCGTGCGAATAGACGCCGGTGGTGACGCACTGGAAGACGGGGAAATCGCGGATGAGCCCTTCGACGTGCATGTCGTTGGTGTTGCTGAGGAGGTGGATGGGGAAGCGCCCGTGGAGCGAGCGGATGAGGGCGTGCATGGGCTCGTTGGCGGTGAAGATGCCCTGCCACGCGGCGATGAATTGCTCGCGGGTGCCACGGTATTTGAGCAGTGCGAAGGCTTGCTCCAGGAAGGCGTCGCGCGTCATGCCGCCGTCTTCGTAGGTGAGCTTGATGTCGTCTATGCGCTGGAGGGCGGCGGATTCATCGGCGACTTCGCTGAATGCGGCGACGGCGCGGAGGGCGCGACTGAAGTCGAAGCGGACGATGACGTTGCCGATGTCGAAAAGGAATGCGCGGATCATGGTGGTGTGAGGATAAAGCGGGCGACGGTGCGGGCGGAGTCGGGTCGCCCGAGTTTGACGCACTGGGCTGCCCAGTGCTTCCAGCGGGCGAAGTCGTTGTGCGCGAGTTCTTGTAGGGCACTGGCGACGGCGTCGGTGGTGGTGGTGAGTGCGCCGCATTCGTTGTCGAGGATGAGCTGGGCGTTGCCTTCTTCTTGGCCGGGGACGATTTGGGTGATGAGCATGGGCGTGTGCGAGGCGAGGGCCTCCTGCGTGGCTGCGCCGCCCGCTTTGCCGATGAGGATGTGGTGCTCCATGAGCAGCTCGGGCATGTTCTTTACCCAGCCGAGGATGGTGAGTGCTTTGCCGCCTGCGGCTGCGCGGAGTTCGCGCCCGAGAGCCTCGTCGCGCCCGATGGTGACGGTGAGGCGGATGTGCGGGAGCGCGAGGAGGCGGCGGACGAGTGAGGCCGCGCCGGCTTTCGCGTGGTTCACCATGAGCAGGACGCGCAGCGGTGTGCCTTCGCCGGGCACGGGGCGCGTGCGCGGCGTGTCGGCAAAAATGGTGCGCACGGGGAAGCCGAGCGCGTGGACAGGCGTTCTGGGCTGCCGCTTGCGGACGATGTCGGCGGTGACTTCGTTCGCGACGATGTAGCCGCGTGGGCCGTGGGTGTACCAAATCGAGTTCACCGAGATGCTGTCGGTGATAATCGTATGCTCGGCGAAAGGAGCCGCACCGCCGTAGAGCTGGTCGAGCAGATGGCCGTAAGCGGGATAGACGGAGACGACCGCGGTGGGCTGCTGCTCGGCGATGAGTGCGCGCAGCCGGGCCTTGAGCGGCCAGAGTGTGTGCATGGTGATCCATGCGACGGGCGGCAGTTCCATCGCGCGATAGACGGCGGCCCAGAGCCACGGCGCGCGGTCGATGCACTGGAGATAGAGAAGGCGCGACGTCACCTGCTTGCGCCCGTAAGTTTCGAGGAAAAGGTCGCGCACATCCGCCTCGCCGCCGAGCGCACGGACCCCCTCCGCCAGCGCATAGGCGGCGGCGTTGTGGCCTTCGCCATAGCCAGCAGTGAGAATGAGGACGCGCGACATTTTGGAGCGCGGCGGATACCGGAGACGCGGGCCGTTGCCAATCGCTCATTTTTTCCTCATCGCGGAACTCGCCACATTGTCACCGCACACTATAGTCCCGCCGCTCATGCCTACTGAACCACTGACTATCGCCGGACGCTCCTTCAGCTCGCGCCTTTTACTCGGCACGGGGAAGTTCCCCTCCAACGCCGCGATGGCGGGCGCGCTGGCGGAGAGCGGGACGGAGATCGTCACCGTCGCCCTACGCCGCGCGGACCTCACGGGCAAAGGCGATCCGTTTGCGAACATCCTCGAATTTATCGACCCGAAAAAGTATCTCCTCTTGCCCAACACAAGCGGCGCGATGAATGCCGAGGAAGCCGTGAGACTCGCACGACTCGCGCGAGCGGCGGGCATCAGCGATTGGGTAAAATTGGAGATTCACCCCGACCCTCGATACCTCCTCCCAGACCCGATTGAGACACTCAAAGCGGCGGAGATTTTAGTAAAGGAAGGCTTCATCGTCCTCCCCTACATCAACGCAGACCCCGTGCTCGCCAAGCGCCTCGAAGACGTAGGCACGGCGACGGTGATGCCCCTCGGCTCGCCCATCGGCAGCAACCGGGGAATCGAGACCCGCGCCCAGATCGAAATCATCCTCAACCAATGCCGCATCCCCGTCATCGTCGATGCCGGAATCGGCGCACCGAGCCAAGCAGCCGAGGCTCTGGAAATGGGCGCATCCGCCGTGCTCGTGAACACCGCCATCGCCATCGCCCCCGACCCCGTCCGCATGGCGCGCGCCTTCCGCATGGCCGTGGAAGCCGGGCGCGAAGCCTACGAAACCGGGCTCGCCGAACGCGGAATCACCGCCACCGCCACCAGCCCACTCACCGCATTTTTACACACCAAATCATGAAGACCATACTCCTCGCTCTCGCAGCACTCACCATCTCCGCACTCGCCGAAGGCACGCCTGAAGAAGCCGCACAGATTCAACTCGAAGCCATGCGCGCCGCCGACTGGAAAAAGTTCACCGCCACCATGCATCCCACCGCCATGACTCGCTTCCACGGCCTCATGGTGCAAGCCGCCGAAGCCGCCACAGCCTCGGATAATCCAGCCGCCAAACGCGCCATGGACCAAGTCTTCGGCGGCATCTCCGCAGCGAAAATCAAGTCCATGAAAGCCGAAGCATTCTTCGAGATGTTCATGAAAAACTTCGCAGCAGGAAACCCCGGCCTCCTCGACCATTACCGCAAGTCCGAGGTCAAATTCATCGGCCACGTAGTTGCAGGCGACTCCACCTTCGTCGTCAGCACCATCACCCGCGCCGTCGGGGAAAACACCGTGAAAGCCGGCAACACCGGCGCATTCCTCAAAGACGGTGACGTTTGGAAATCTGAGCTGAGCGGAGAACTAGAGATACTGGCCGCCGGGATGATCGTGCAGTTCACGAAGAAGTAAACCCGAGGACGCTGATGTGCGTTTTCGTCGGTTATTGGTGTGCTCATTGGATTTCTCATGAGCGGTGCCGCACGTATGTTGGGCGTATGTTTACACGGCTTTGTTTGCTTCCACGAACCCTCGCTTCCTCCCGTGTGTCGCTCGTTGCCCTACTCGCGCTCTCCGTTTCGCCCGATGCTCGGGCAGCAGTGCGAATCGAGCGTGGCGATAAGATGGTCGCGATGGAGAACGAGCGGGTGCGGGTGGTCGTACGCTCGCCGGAGAAAGCTCCGGCAACGCAGCAATTCTTCGCAATAGAAGGCGCGGAGTGGAAACTGACCGCGGAGAGTTTTGCACCAGACTATACGCGTGCCGGAGCGGGTGCCGTGCGACTCTGGGATACGAGGAAAAATGCACATCGCCACCTGGTCACCGCGCTCGAAGCGAAATGCAAGATTTCGAACGGTGACGGTGGCGACGAGGGAATCATCGAGCTGAAATCGGAGTACGAAGGCGCGATCATCACGGAAACCATCAGCCTCAAAAGCGGAGAGACCTTTGCGCATATCGATGTGACCGCAGAGCTTCCCGGCTCCCCTGCAAAACTCGACTTCCTCCTTTCGGCTTACACATTTGCACGGGATGGCGCGCCTTCGTTCATCCACACTCCCGGCGTAAAATTCGACGATCCCCGTGCGGGTGCCGGGCGGGACCAGATCACCGGGGACCGTTCATTCCATGCGCCAGCGGTGATTCTTCAGGAAGCAGGGTTTTTCACGGCGCTGGTGCCGGACCTTGCTGCGATCAACGCTTACCAAGTGCTTTCTCCCGACGCGCGGCGCGCGATGAAGATCCAGCGCGGGGCATTTTCCCTGCCTTGGGATGATACGAAGCTATCGATGCCGACGGGCATCGATCTGAATGTGAGGAGCGGTCTGACAAACCGACCGGTGATGACTTTTGGCCTGATGGACGCCTTGATAGGGCACCATATCCGATATGTCCGCCCGGAGCCCGAAGGCGTGATGGTGCGGACGCTCTCGGGGAACCGTGTAGGATATGCGTTCGATCTTTTCGTCTCCGCAAACGAACCCGCAGGAGCCGGCTACCAAAAGATCGCGCAGCATCAGTGGAAACGCTTTGGCCACCCGATTTTCTCCGCCCGACCGCATCTGGCGATGCCCTTTGAGGAGTACGCGAAACTCGTCACCAAGACGATTTTCTCGCCGATTCGCATGGCCGACGGGAAGCCGGTTTCCACGCCTGCCGGTGTCATGGACCCTCCAGTGAAAGGCTACGAAGACACGGGCTCCTGGCTCGAATGGGACATGGACGGGACGCCGGTTGGCGGGTTCCGATGCGCCGCCCCGTTTTGGAATGACGTGATTCACAACTCCCCGTTTTGGAACAGTGCCCGCGACGCCGTGGGCATGGCCTATTGGGGCCGCGAGTTAGGCGACGAAAAACTCGCGGGCCGAGCGCGACGCATTGTGAATTTTTGCCTCGCGGCCCCCCGCAACGAACACGGCCTTTTCGCGACACTCTTCAACGCGGGTGCAAAAACATGGGGCCGTAGCTGGACGGAGCCCACAACGGGCAACAACCGGTTGTTTCTCCGCGACTCACGGTGCTACGAGATCCCAGCCTTGTGCAAGACGGGGGCTCATCTGCTCGACTACCACCTCCGTGCGGAACCGGATGCCCGCATCGTCGCGTATCTGCGCCCGTTTGCCGAGTGGCTCGCGAACTCCGTGGATGAACGCGGAACGGTGCCTTCGTATGTCACCGATAAGATGGAGGCGTCCCCCATTTTGCGCGACAGTGCGCAGTCGGCCGTAGCGATGTGGTTCCTCGCAGAGATGTTCAACGCCACAAAGGACAACCGCTTCCGGGAAGCAGCGACGCAAATCGCGATGTTCATCGAGCGCGATGTGCTCCCCGCCGCCCGCTGGATTGATTTCGAGCAGTATCTTTCGTGCGGAGCGAAATCATTCGGGATGGTTCGCGATGAATGGCAGGCGCAATGGTTCCGGGGAAATCTTTGCGTGATCTGGGCTGCGGAGGGGTTCGCCGCGCTTCATCGCGCCGATCAAGATTCGCGCTGGCTGAAGGACGGCGCGCGTTGTCTGGACTACCTTTCCTTCACGCAATGTGTGTGGCAGCCGCACTACATCTACACGGCTAACCCGTTCGGCGGTTTTGGCGTGGATAACAGCGATAGCGCCCCCATGCTGGACCAGCGTCAGGCCGAGACCGTGCGTCCATTTCTATACTTTGGGAAAGCGATGGGCCGTGCGGATTTCATCGAGCGCGGCGTGGCGGCGGCGCATTCAGGCTGCGTGCTGATCGTGCATCCGCGACATGCGGAAAATGGCATCTTTCCACACGCGAGGTTCTATCCGGTCGGACTGTCGCCAGAGAATATCGACCACGAGGCGCACCCCCAGTGTCCGATGCGCACGCATCCGTCGTGGGGCGAAGGCAGCTCGGTATTCACCGGGCTCGCAGAAGCGCGCAGGGAACTCGGCGGGCTCTATTTGGATGCCGGGAAGCAAATTGCCATCGGCGTCGATGCGGTGCGGGTAAAGTCGGCGGAATTCAGCAACGGGAAGGTGACGCTTTCGCTCTCAAATGGTCTCGCTTCGCCCGCGCTGAAAGCACCGTGGGACCAGCCGTTTCGCGTGCCTGTTTTCTCGGTTGGCTTGCAACAGATTTTGCTCTCCGGGCACGACCAGGACGAGAAATCGAGTCGCGGGGCCGTGTTGCAGATCGAGGGCAACGGCGCGGTCCGGTTTGCGAGATAAAGCCTCCGCCCCCATCGCGTAGATGTGGATTTTCGTCTGTTACTGGTGCAAAGCGGCTCATTGCAGCTTGTCCTACGCCGGTTATCATTCAGGAGTCATAAACCAACTTCTCGCCATGAAAACCAATCGTCACTCTATCCTCTCGTCCATCATCTCCGCTCCAGCGCTACGCCTCGCTGCGCTGGCTATTGCTTCAACTTCGGCTCACGCCGCCACGCTCACTTGGGACGGCTCGACGAACACCTGGCCCAGCGTCCACTGGCTCGATAGCGGTAGCGTGCTCGTCGCTGGCGGGACCGGCGCTGCGATCACGGACACCTACACGATCAACAGCGGCACGGTGAATTTCACAGACCACGACACCTTTGGTGCAGCGGCGGAGAATCCCCTGCTCACGATCAACGTCAACGGCGGCACCCTGAGCAACGAGGCTGCGGCATTTGGCCAGGCGTTCACCACACTCGGGCTGGTGAACCTCACGGGCGGCACCATCACGTCCACCGGCGGGGCGCTCAGCGGCTTTCAGGCATTCCAGTTGAAGAACACGGTCACCTCCAGTGGCGCATCGTTCATCAATACGACGGGCACGCCGGCAAACTTCAACGGCTTCCACGTCACCAACAACATCTTCAACGTCACCGACGGGACGCTGACGGTCTCCGCGCCACTGATCAATGCAGCGGGCGGTGCGGCGGCGGGATTTACGAAGACGGGAGCGGGAACCATGACACTGAGCGGCGTGAACGGCTACACGGGCAATACGATCGTGACGGGCGGCACCCTCGATATCGCAGCGGGTGGAACGGTGACGAATGCGCCGAAAATCAACACGCAGACCGGTGGCGTGATTACGATTTCCGGGACGGTCTCGATGACGGCGAACGCGAATTTCGCTATCGGGGCGGGGCTCACTGGAACGACGGGGTTTGTGACGGTGAACAATGGAGGCGTGCTGACGATTGGCACAGGCAGCGGCGGGACCGTGGGATATACGGCGGTCGGTGGAAGCGACTCGGGCAGCGGCGGGCAGAAGGGACGTGGCAACTTGACCATTAACGCTGGCGGGACGGTGAATGTCGCGGCGGGCGGGACCGGGCCTGGCGGGCTCGATGGCTCCAGCCTTTGGATCAACCCTTACGGACAGACGGGGAGTAGCAGCATCAATCTCGATGGCGGCACCCTGAGCACGGCGCGGCCTGTGCAGGATGGCGCGGGCGGCGGGGCGGCGGTGTTCAATTTCAACGGTGGCACCTTGAAGGCTGCTGCGGGGATCGATCTGCTGACGCTGACAGCGAGTGTTCGCAACGGCGGTGCCATCGTGGATACGAACGGACTGAATGCGACAGTCAGCGGCGCGATGGTTCACTCGGCTATCGGCGGAGATGCGGCGATTGACGGAGGGCTCACAAAAAGCGGGAACGGCACCCTGACACTCTCCATCGCCGCCAACACGTTCACAGGAAATGTGCTCGTGAGCACCGGGACGCTCACGCTCACTGGTGGATCGAATACCCCCACCCCGACCGCGACTTCGCTCGGCAATATGACGACTGCGGGGAAGACCGTGACCATCGCAAACGGGGCGTCGCTGGTTTTTGGAAATAACGACACTATTGGCTCCACGACGATCGCTAATACGGGCGCGAGTTTCATCGTGAACGGCGGGACGCTTTCGCACGGCACGTTCTTCACGAGCATCGGGAATATCATGCTCAACAGCGGTGCGACGATGACGGGTGGAAATGGCGTTGTCCCAGGATTTCAGACGTGGACGCTACGCGGCTCGGTGACGGTCGGCGGCACGAGCGGCTCGACGATTACGACAACGGGCACGACGAATACGGGCATCCACCTCGGCGTGAACGGAAACAACGAGTTCATCGTAAATTCCACGGGCTCGGCGGTGGACCTCACGGTGAATGCGCCTCTCATCAACCGCCCCGACAACAACGCCGGCGCGGGAGTGCTTCGCAAGACGGGTGCGGGCACGATGCTGCTTGGAAGCGTGAACGCTTACACGGGTGCGACGATTCTGGACGGCGGCACGCTGCTCGTGAATGGCTCGACGAATGTCGCGAGCGCGGTCGCGGTCGCTGCGGGCACGACGCTCGGCGGAACGGGCACGGTGGGCGGAACGGCGACCGTCGCGAGCGGCGGCGCGGTGCAGGCCGGACAAAACGGCACGGGCACGCTGACGCTCGGCGGGCTCACGCTTGCAAGCAATGCGACGTTCTCGTTTGGTAGTGCGACGAACTACCTCGCGAGTCCAGGCATCAATGTCACCGGCACCAACGCGTTCGCGGCGAATGGCGCTGCGCAATCGGTGCTGTTCACTTTCTCGGGCGGGCTGAGCACCGGCACTTACAAACTGGTCGGATACAACGGCGCGATTGGCGGCACCGGTCAGTCGGCGTTTTCGCTCGGCGTGCTTCCAGGGCGCGCGGCGGGCGCGCTGGACTTCGGCACGGCGGGGCTCATTCAGCTCAACGTCACGGGCATCGACTCGCTCATCTGGACCGGCGGGAACAATTCGACGTGGAGCACGGCGAGTCAGGCTCCGACCTACAACTGGAAGCTCAACTCGAACAGCGCGGGCACCGACTTCCTCGCGAATGACATCGTCATTTTTGACGACACCGCGACGAACAAGACCGTGAGCATTTCCGGCGGAAACGTCGCGCCTGCCTCGGTGGCGTTCACAAATACGACCGGCAACGACTACACGCTCAGCGGCGCAAACGGCATCTCCGGCGGGGCGGCAATCACGAAGAGCGGCTCGGGAAAAGTGACGATCAATAATGCCAACACGCACACGGGCGGCACGACGCTGACCGCAGGCACCATCGCAATTGGAAACGCCGCAGCGCTTGGCACCGGATCGGTGACGGTGGACGGCGGCACGCTCGACGTGAGTGGCATCAGCCCGACCATCGGCGCGCTCGGCGGCAGCGGCGGCATAGTGACGAACAGCATCGCCAGCCCGGCGACACTCAACGTGAACAGCGCCACGACCTCGACATTTGCAGGTGCTCTCCAAGACGGCGCAGGCTCGCTCGCACTGAACAAGCAAGGCAGCGGCACGCTCATTCTCACTGGAACGAGCACGCACACGGGCGGCACGACGGTCTCGACGGGCACATTGCAAATCGGCGACGGCGCGGCAAACGGCAGCGTCGCGGGCACTATCACCACGAACGCGACGCTCGCGTTCAACCCCGCATCGGCGCAGTCGTTCGGAGGGGCAATCAACGGCACCGGCAATGTCACCAAGCTCGGCACGAATACGCTCACGCTCACGGGAACGGCGACGCACACCGGCCTCACGACCGCGACCAACGGCACGCTCGTCGTCGGAAACGGCGCGTCCATTTCCGGCTCATCGAGCGTCAGCGCGGCTGGCGGCATTTTGACGGTGGACGCAGGTGGCTCCATCGCGAACGTCCCGTCGGTGAACACGAAAGGCGGCGGAACGCTAAACGTAAACGGCACGGTGACCGTGGCGAACGGCGGCAGCTTTGGAATCGGCGCGGGCGCGACCTCCACGACCGGAACCGTCGTGGTCAACACCGGCGGTGTGCTGAACATCGGAAACGGTGGAGGATTCGCGGGCATCGGCGGCAGGGATTCGACAGGCGCGGGACTCGGCAACGGAACGCTCACCGTAGCGGGCGGCACGGTGAATGTCGCAGCGGCGGGAACCGGGTCGAGCGGATTGGGCGGGCTGGATGCGACGAATTTCTGGATGAACCCGTACGGCTCGGGCGGCGGAACGAGTACCGTGAATCTCGACGGCGGCGCGCTGAATCTCTCCCGCTCGATCACAAACGGCTCGGGGAGCAGCACGATCTTCAACTTCAACGGCGGCACTTTACAGACGGTCACAACCGGTGCTGGCGTCGTGCTCAACGGCCTCACCCGCGCAAACATCCGCAACGGCGGTGCGCGCATCGACACCCTCGCAAACGCCATTACGCTCAATCAAGCGTTGCTCCATTCCGATGTCGGCGGCGACAATGTCATCGACGGTGGATTTACCAAACTCGGCACGGGCAACCTCATTATCGGCGGCGCGGGAACATTCACCGGCAACGTCACGGTTTCAGCGGGCACGATCACGAACAATGTCAGTGCAAACAATGCGACGCCGACAGCGAGCGGTCTCGGCGATATGACTACGGCGGGAAAGACGGTGACCGTGCCCTCCGGATCGAAGATCGTTTTCAATGCGTCGGACGCGATGGGCTCATTCCAGTATAAGACGCCCGTCGTGTTTAACGTGAACGGCGGCACGCTCGAAAACGGCGCAGGCCGCTTTCTGGCGATCGGTGATGTCACACTCTCCAATGGCGGACGCATCAATACGTTGAATGGCGCGGCAGCAGGATTCCAAGTACTGAATCTGCGCGGCGACATCACGGTGAATGGAACGTCTGGCTCGTTCATCAGCACGACCGGCACGACCATCAACGGCATCCACCTCGGCGGCACGTCCATTCCGGCGACCACGTTCAACGTCAGTGCGACTGGCGACCCAGTAGCGGACCTCACGGTCTCTGCACCACTGCTCGACGAAGTGAACGTCGGCGCGGGCGCACTCACCAAGACCGGAAACGGAAAAATGGTCCTCTCCGCCGCGAACACCTACACAGGCGTCACGAACGTCAACGCCGGCACGCTGCTCGTGAATGGCAGCATCTCCGGCAGCGACGTCGTCGTAAATGGCGGCACGCTCGGCGGAAGCGGCTCGGTGAAAACGGCGTGGATCAAGGCCGGCGCGATCTTCGCGCCCGGTGCGAGCATCGGCACATTCAGCGCGAGCGGCGGCGACATCCTGCTCGAAGGCATCTCGAACTTTGAAATCAACAAAACCGGACTCACCCTCAGTGCCGACCTTGCCGTCTCCAGCAGCATAATCGCTTACGGCGGCACGCTGAACATCACCGCGACCGGCGGTACGCTGGTTCCCGGCGACACGTTCAATCTCTTCGACGCACCCGACCTCGGCGGCAATCTTTTCGCCGCGATCAATCTCCCGTCGCTCGACATCGCCTACTCGTGGGACACCACGGACCTCGGCGCAGGCGGCACCATCACCGTAGTCCCCGAGCCCGGCAGCGCCGTGCTCCTACTCGCCGGCCTCGGCTTGCTCGCACGCCGCCGCCGGGGCTGACCGTTCGTCCTTTCTATGAATCCAATTTTTATCACGGCGTGCGTCGCGCTCGTCGCGCTCTCGCCGTTTGCGAAAGCAGCCGGAGACAGCGTCGTCGTGGTGAATGAAGTTCACTACAACCCAACAAATCCCGCGCTCGAGTTTGTGGAGATTCACAATCAGCTCTGGGTGAATGTGGACCTCTCGGGGTGGCGATTCGATGGAGGCATCACTTACGAGTTTGCCGAGGGCACGGTGATTCCTGCGCGCGGCTATATCGTCGTGGCGAAGGACCCGGCGGCGTTGCAGGCCGCGACGGGATTTGCGAGCGCGAAGGGACCGTTTGTCGGGACGCTTTCGAATGACGGCGAGACGCTCAAATTGTGGAACAATAATCGCGCTCTGCGGACGCGACCCGTGCCGCCGCCACCGCCGGCAGCGAATCAATTGTGGAGCGTGGACATCCAGGGCGACGGCGTGAACGCGGCGGGCGGGCAGCCAGCGCCGACAACGTTCAGCGGAGCGGAGCCGGTTGCGGGGTTCGGCAATGTGTGGAATTCATTCGCGGTGGCGTCCTACACGGGGCTCGCGGCACCGTCAGGCACTTCGACGAATCCTGCGCTCGCCAACTTGAAGAACAGCGCGGGCACGACGACGGCGGTCGGTTTCGACATGACGGGGATGGTGAGCGGATTCAACAACGCTGTGGGCGGCGGGACCAATGCGCTGAATGCGGACTACCTTTTCCTCGCGGCGGGCAATGCGGGTTCGAGCATCACATGGAAGCTCACGGGGATTCCGACGGGGCAAACTTACAGCATGTACTTTTACGGGAGCGCGATTCGCAGCATCCGCATCAAGGTGGACACGGACGGCAATGGTTCGACGGTGGACAATGCCTACCAGACCGTGCCCGCGAACGGCGCGCTGCTCGTAAACGGAATCACGCCGAACGCCGTCTCGGGGCGCATCAATGGTCTCGCGGATACACCCGGCGGCGAGGTGAACTGGAGCGGCTTCCAAGTATTCGTGCCTTCTACCGGCGGCGGCGGCGCGGCGGATCTCGGAAGCTACTCGCCGGATTTGTCGCGGCGGCGGTTGATGGACGAGTTCAGCTACGGCGATTCCGGAAACTGGCCGGTAGCTCCGGATGGCTCGGGGTTCACGCTGGCGAAGATCGACTCGCAAGGCGGCGGGCAGTCCGCAAACTGGGCGTGGAGCCTCGCAGTGAACGGAACGCCGGGTGCGCAGAATTTCCCCAGCGGCGCAGCGTGGAATTCCACTCTGCCGAGCGTCGCTTTCAATGAAGTCTCCGGCGCGACGGATACCGTCTGGCAGTGCGAACTCTACAATCACGGCGCGAGTCCCGCGACGCTCACGGGCTGGACGCTGGTGAATGGCGACACCGGCGCGACTTACACATTCCCCGCCACAACGCTGGCAGCGGGAGCTTTCACGACGCTGAGCGAGACGACGCTTGGGTTCCGTCCGCTGGATAATGCGCGGATCTTTTTGCGCACGCCGACGCAGCTCGTGGATGCGGTGAAAGTCGCGGGCACTCCACGCGCCCGGCAGGTAGCTGGCACGGGCCGCTGGCTTCGTCCGAACGCGGCGACATTTGGCGCGGCCAATACGTTCGCGCTGCAAACGGGTGTGGTGATCAACGAGATCTTCTACCACGCGTTCGACGAAGGGCCGGAGCAGTGGGTGGAGCTGAAGAACCGCACGGGCGCTGCGGTGGACATCAGCGGATGGAAATTCACCGACGGCATCGGTTTCACATTTCCCGCAGGCACGACGATTGGCGCGGGGCAATTTCTCGTGATCGCGAGTGACGCGGCTGCGTTGCTGGCAAAGTATCCCGGACGGCCCATCGCGGGCACTTTCACCGGCGGCCTCGGCGACGGAGATTCGCTCACGCTCGAAGATGCGCTCGGCAACCCGGCGGATGAAGTCGCCTACGAAGAAGGCGGACGCTGGCCGGAATTCGCGGCTGGCGGCGGCGCGAGTCTGGAGCTTCGCGATTCGGACGCGGACAACGCAGCGCCGGAATCGTGGTCGCCTTCAAACACCGCGCCGCTCGGATCGTGGCAGACGATCACCTACGACTTTGTCGCGACGGATGATGGGCAGGGCAACGACGCATTCCACGAGTTCCTGCTCGGCTTTCTCGACAGCGGTGAAGTCCTGCTCGACGACGTGAGCGTGATCGAAAACCCCGGCGGCACGAATATCGAGTTCATCCAAAACGGAACATTCCAGAGCGACACCGTCGGCAGCGCCCCGCTAAAATGGCGGCTCACGGGAACGCACGGACTGCACGGCCGCTCCGTCGTCGCGACCGACCCGGACAACGGCACCAACAAGTGCCTGAAAATCGTCTGCACCGGCCACACGGACGACAAGCACAACAAAGCGGAGACGACGTTCAACTCCGGCCGCACAGTCGTGCTCGGGCGGACCTACCGCATTTCGTTCAAAGCAAAATGGCTCGCTGGCTCGAACCAGATCAACACCCGCCTGTATTTCAACTACGGCCAGCGCACGACGCTGCTGTCGGTCGGCAATCAATGGGGCACGCCGGGCGTCGAGAACAGCACCGCCATCGCATATACCGGCCCGACCGCGAACGCGGTTGCACATTCTCCAGTCGTCCCGGCAAACGGCGCAGCCACGACGGTCAGCGCGCTTCTCAGCGATCCCGAAGGCGTCGCAAGCGCGTCCCTTTTCTACCGCGTCGGCAGCGGCGCGTGGCAGAGCGTGGCGATGACGCTCGGCGCGAACGGCAGGCATTCCGGCACCATTCCCGGACAAACGACCGGCTCGCTCGTGCAGTTTTACATCAGTGCAAATGACGCGCTCTCCGCGAACGCAAAGTGGCCCGCCGCTGGCGACCGCGGCGGCGCATTTTACCGAGTGTTCGACGGCAACGCAGACACGTCCGGCATTCGCGGGAACTTCCGCGTGCTCATCCGCCCCGAGGACGAATCGGCTCTGCTGCTCAACGTGAACCGCATGGGCAACCACCCGTTCCCCGGCACCGTCATCCACGACGAGCGCGTCGTTTACTACAACTGCGACGTGAGCTTGAAAGGTAGCGCGTCGAGCCGTCCGTCGTCGGCGGGAATCAGCATCGGCTTTCCTCCCAACCAGCCGTTCCGTGGCGTGCATACGAACGTGTCGGTCGAGAACGTCGGCAACATGAAGGAGATCATCACCAAGCACATCCTCAACCGCGCGGGCGGCGGATACTGGAGCGATTTCAACGACGTGGCAAAAGTGATGGGGCCGGCGATGAACCACATCGGGCTCGTCGCGCAGACCCGAACGACGGGCGTCTTTCTAAAGAGCCTGTTCCCCGAGGAGAGCAACGGCATCCTCTACAATCACGAACTGCTCTATCAGCCAAACGGTACCGTGGACGGAAATCCCGAGAGCCTGAAACTGAACAACCCCTACAACCACACGCGCGCCTTCCTCGGCTTTGCGGACCGCGGGCTCGACAAGGAGCAATACCGCTGGGCCTTCCAGCTCCGCAACAAGCGCAAGGCCGACGACTACGCTCCCATTGTGCGGCTGAATCGCGCATTCGTTCTCACGGGGCAGCCATTCATCGATGAAATTCTCGCGACCATTGACATGGACCAGTGGATGCGGACCTGGGCGCTCATGGGGCTCTACGGCAACGATGATCAATATGGACGTCTCTACCCGCATAACTGGCGCATTTACCAGCGGCCGACCGACGGTCGTCTCATCGCGCTGCCGTGGGATTTGGACCGCTCGTTCCTGCTCGGCACGAACGCATCGCTCACGCCCACGACGGACATCAACGGCACCTACCAGCTCATCCAGAATCTTTTCCTCAACGTGGAATGGAAGCGCACGTTCGACAGCCATGTGCTCGACCTCGTGAACACCACCTACAACAGCACCTACATGACCCAATGGGTGAACCACCTCGCCACCGTCACCGGCGAGAGCACCGCGGCTGGCGGCGATTTTGCAGGCGTGGCGAGCTACATCGCATCGCGCAGCGGCTACGCGCTCAGCACGCTGCCCGCGAGCGTGCCGTTTGCGATCACGACCAATGCCGGCGC
>CAMDQC010000070.1 GCA_945905735.1 Prosthecobacter debontii
TCGCCCTCACGGCTTGACCGTGCCCGCATCGCACCAAAACGGGGCAAAAACAGCAATTTCTCGATGACTTTCCGCCTCAGAACCCCACTCACTACCACCCTGCCTCGCGCTTCTCTGCTCAACTCGCTTTATTCAGCGTTTCCCTAGAAAACTGGACTGGCCAATACTGCACTTATTTCGGCTCGATGGTACAGCTCTTCAACAGCACAAGGTTCACCGGCAAATGGGACACCGGGAACATCTACTCCCCGCCTATTCGCTGCTTTAACTACGATACAAACTTCGACGCATCACCACCTCCTGGCAGCGTGGACGCCGTAGTTATCTCACGAGGCCGCATGGCTCGCTACTAACCCTTTCCGATGAAAACCTACGCACTCGCCCTACTCTTCGCCATCTCCGCACACGCAGGGGAAATCAACCTCGTAGCGCAAATCCGCACGTTTTTTGCAGATGGTGCCGAGACTCAACGGGTAAGATTCGCTGGCACTGCGGAAGACCACCACGTCTCAATAGACTCCGATGGGGCTGTTGAAAAGCTCGCCAACGGCACCCGGTTCACCTTTCAAAAAATCAGCACCGCCATCGTCGAGCTACACCCCAGCCCGGTCTCGAAAGACAAACCCATCGCCACCGAAAACCTCCCCGAATACCGCAAAGCCGCGCTCGCCCAGCTCCCCGTCGGGAACATGGATGCAAAAATCGTCGAAGAAACCCCCGACGCACACCCCATCAACGGCTGGAAATCCCTCAGCTTCACCTGCGAATACACCCTCAACGGTGCGAAACTCCGCTCTGGAGTCACCTACGTCACTCTCGCTGAAGGGCCGCAAATCCTCATGACCGCACGGGCTTCCGCCGAGCAATTCGAAGGAACGGCCGCTCGTGCGAACAGCTTGATCCGCTCATGGTTCACCCTGAAACACAATCAGGAGCCCCGTCCGAGCTAGCGCCGGTTCACCGAAAATAGTCGCTCGCTATTTTTCCGCGCTAGGGTATTCATCCGCCGCCGTTTCTCTAAGAGAGCGGCCCGAATCCAGCTAAATAGACCACGCAAACCAGCCTTTTACATTGAACCAAAGCCCGAATCCAAACACAGAAGCCCCTGCCGCCGAAACGCCGCTCACGCCTTCCGTCTGGAAGAAGCTCATCGCTGAATACCAAAAGCCGTCCCTCCCGCGCGCCATCTGGCAGCTCGTCAATACGCTCGTGCCTTACATCGCCACTTGGTTCGCTATTTATTGGAGCCTCTCCTTTTCCTACTGGGCCACGGCGGGCCTCGTCGTCCTCCTCGGTCTGCTCACCATGCGGACGTTCATCATCTTTCACGACTGCTGCCACGGCTCCTTTTTCGAGTCGTCCCGCGCTTGCCAGATCGTCGGCTACCTCACTGGGATGCTGGCCTTCACGCCCTTCGGCCAATGGCGCTGGGAGCACAACGTCCACCACGCCAGTTCCGGCCATCTCGATAAACGGGGCACCGGCGACGTGTGGATGATGACGCTCAAAGAATACCTCGAAGCCTCCCGCTGGAAGCGCTTCTCCTACCGCCTCACCCGCAACCCCATCATCCTCTTCATCGTCGGACCGCTTTATCTCTTCCTCATCTGGCAACGTTTCCCCTCCCCTAAAGCCAGTGCGAAAGAGAAAAACTCCGCCCATTTCATGAACATCGGCATCGCCATCATGGCCCTCATCATGGGTTCCATCTTCGGCTTTGGGACGTATCTTCTGATCATCGTCGGCACCATGCTCGTCGCCGGTGGCGCGGGCGTCTGGATGTTCTACGTCCAGCACCAATACGAAGGCGTCTATTGGGAACGCGCCGACGAGTGGGACTACACCGCCGCCGCACTCCAAGGCAGCTCCTTTTACAAACTCCCCCGCATCCTCCAATGGTTCACCGGCAACATCGGCTTCCACCACATCCACCATCTCAGCCCCCGCATCGCAAACTACAACCTTGAGCGCTGCCACAACGACATCCCGCTCTTCCAGCAAGTCAAACCCATCACCCTCCTCAGCAGCATCAAATCCCTCGGCTACCGCTTCTGGGACGAAGAGCGCCAAGAGATGGTCGGCTACGCGAGACTCCGGGAGTTCATGCGCCAGCACAGCCAACGGACCGCCTAGGCTCCCTCCGCCAGCCGGACTTTCGGCAAGGCATCATCAATGTCCGCCCGCTCCGTCTGCCTCAAGCTCCTCGTCACCTGGGAAAAGAAACGTCCGTTCGCGGACGAGCTGCTCCATGATGCGCTCGACGACTCCCCTCTCGAACCGCGCGACCGTGGCTTCGTCACCGAATGCTTCTACGGCATCCTCCGCAACCTCACCTCGCTCGACTTCCTCATCGCCCGCCTCCGCGACGGCGAGCTGGACACCGAGACTCGCCAAGTCCTCCGCCTCGGCCTCTACCAGCTCTTCCACCTCCGCGTCCCCGCCCACGCCGTAGTCAACGAAACCGTCGCCCTCTCCCGCCGCGCAGGCGGCCTCGTCAACGCACTCCTCCGCCGCGCCCTCCGCGAGCTGGATGCCCTCACCGCCGCACTCGCCGCCGCCCCCGAGCACATCCGCACCAGCCACCCCGCATTCCTTTTAGAAAAATGGACCGCCTCCCACGGCACTCAAGCGACCACAGCGCTCGCAGACTGGAACCAGCGCCCCGCCGAAGTCTTCGTGCGCGTCAACACCCTCAAAACCACCGTCGAAACCCTCCGCAACGAAGCCCCCGAAGCCGAGCCGCATCCCTTTCACCCCCTCATCCTCCGCCTCCCGCGCATCCCCCGCGAATGGATTGATGCCGGCCTCTGCTACGTCCAAGACCCTAGCACACTCGCCGCCCCCGACATGCTCGCCCCACAGCCCGGCGAACTCATCCTCGACGCCTGCGCCGCCCCCGGCGGCAAGACCACCTACCTCGCCGCCCTCATGCGCAACGAAGGCCGCATCATCGCCTGCGACCTTTGGGAAACCCGCGTCCAGCGCCTCCGCGAAAACCTCACCCGCCTCGGCGTCACCAACACCAAAGCCGTCGCCATAGACACCATGAAAGAATCCCCCGAACTCCCCCCCGGCGGCTTCGACCGCATCCTCATTGATGCCCCGTGCAGCAACACCGGCGTCATCCGCCGCCGCATAGACGTCCGCTGGCGGCTCACCGACGAAGACTTCCTCCGAATGCCCGCCCAACAGCTCGCCCTCATCCGCCGCTGCGCCACATTGCTTAAACCGGGCGGCACCCTCGTCTATTCCACCTGCTCCCTAGAGCCCGAAGAGAACGACCAAGTCTGCGACACCGCCCAGCAACAAATCCCCGGCCTCATCCTCGAAGAAAAACGCCACATCCGCCCGTGGGCCGACGGCGTAGATGGAGCCTTCTGCGCCCGGTTCAAGAAATAGCTCCGGCTATCGCGCTTCAATGACACGAGCGCGAAAAGTCTGAGGCGACAGCAGAGTAAAGGCCGTGATTAGTCACAATTCGGGGAGTGCTAGGTTGCGGCGTCGTCTTGCGCACTTGGCGGGCGGCGCGGCGTTTTCCAGGACGGGGAATGGAGACGTGGACGCAGCGCGTGCAACGGGGTGGACGAGGCTCGGTGTCCACGTCGTTGTTTTCACCCTTATGAGAATTCTACTCTGATGAGACCGATTTTTCGGGACTGCTGGACGTGCTACGATGACGTGAACGCTCGATGAGGAAGTTCCTCGTATTTGCTGGAATTGGGCGACCCCAGATACATCGCCCCCAGCAGCCTCCCAGCGCTATTTCACTACAATAACCTAACAAAAAACCTATGAGCAGCAGCACTGCACGGCGCGTTGCGCTCCCCGACTTGAGTTTCCAGGAGTTTCCTAAAGTCGTGGATTACTTTCGTGCGCCAAAAGAGGGGCTCACGGCAGCTTCAGCCGCACGCGCCGCTGCGCGTATTCCGCAGCGGGCATGAGGACGTAGCGTGGGGATGCATCGGCGCGGAGCCAGCGGATGAGAGTCAGTAAGTCGGCCTCGGCCATGGTCGTGCAGCCCACGCTCGGTTTCTCCGGGCCTCGGCGGATGTGGAAGAAGATGGCGCTGCCCCCGCCCGCCACGGGAGGCTCGGCGTTGTGGCGGATTTCTACGAGCCAGCGGTAGGCGAAATCACCGAGGCGCATCCGCTGTTTTTCATACCACGGCGGCGGGCTCTTTAGGTCTATCGTGATGTGGCGGTTGTAGTCGGGGTGGGTGACATCGTCGGGCCACACATCGGCGGCGGTGACGGTGTGAAATGGGTAGTCGGAGCCTGCGGGGAGCGCGCTGTCGTAGGTGTAGATTTTGCCGACTTTGAAAATGCCTGCGGGCGCCCGGCCATCGCGTTCCTTTTTGTGGAGGCCGTTTTCGTTTTGCCCGTAAAGGCCGGTGCCCCAAGCGAGGCCGCTGCGCCCGTAGAGGACGGGCCAAGGCTTGCCGATGGCGGTCCATTTTGCGCCGTCGCGCTCGTAGCGCTGGAGGATGCCGCGCGTGGAATCCCACGCGGGAGCGATGCTGACGATGAGCTGCTCGGCGGCTGGGCAGGCGATGGCCACGAGGACGAAGAGGAGGAAAAGGGCATTGCGGCAGCGACGGGCAATGCAGATGGTGGCGGGCGTGTTTCGTCGTTCGATTTTTCCTATAGCGGTCATCATTGCGGTGACGTTCCTCTCTTACCTGCCCGCGATGCGCAACAGCTTCGTGTGGGATGATACGGCGCTGGTGCTGCGCGACCCGCTGGTGCGCCACTGGCGGCTCGTGCCGGAGGGCTTCCGCGAGTTCTTGTTTTTGGATGCGACCGCCAGCGCATTTTACCGCCCGGTGCAGCGGCTGACTTTTACTGCAGACTACGCGCTGTGGGGCATCCAGCGCGCCGATGGAAAGCGGACGAATGCACCCGACACAGGCGACGCAGCAGACCTGCGCGCAGTCCTCGCGACCCCGCAGCCCGGCTGGCATTTCACAAGCGTCCTCATCCACGCACTCGCCGCCGTCGCGCTATTTTTCTTACTGCGAACGTGGCTGGAAAGCGTGGGCGGTCCCTCAACTCTCAACGCTCAGCTCTCAACTTTCGCCGCCGCGATATGGGCAGTGCATCCGCTGCATACGAGCGCGGTGACTTACGTGAGCGGGCGGGCGGACCCGCTGGCGGCGCTGTTCGTCTTCTCCGCGCTGGCGCTGGTGGCGCGGGCTTATGCGGGCGGCGGGCTGAAGTCGGGGGACCGCCCAGCGGCGTGGAAGATCATGGGCGCGGCAGTGCTGTGTCTGCTGGCGCTGCTGAGCAAAGAAGCGGGCGTCGCGGGGCTGACGCTGTGGCTCGTGTGGGTCGTGGCGCGCGGGCGCACACGGCTGTCGTGGGTGGCTTTCGGGGCGAGCGCGGTGCTGGTGTTCGGTGTGTATCTTTCCCTGCGCGACACGGCGGACCGCACACCGCCGCCGCACTCTTCGCGCACGACGACGCTCGTCGAGCGCGTGGGACTGGTGACGCGCGCCGCTACGGAATACACGCGCCTTTTCCTCGCACCGCACGCGCTACACATGGAGCGCGACATTTCAAAGAAGCCCGTCGCCCAAGCCGTGCTCGGCGGTGCTGTGCTGGCAGGCTTTGTCGCTTGGGCGATGTGGGCGCGGCGGCGTGCGCCGGATGCTGCGCTGGCGCTGGCGTGCGCGGGCGTGGCGTGGCTGCCGGTGAGCAATCTCTTCACGCTCAATTCCACGATGGCGGAGCACTGGCTCTACATCCCGTCGGCATTCCTCATCGCCGCCCTGGCCTTCACTGCGCGGTGTGTGCAGTGGCGATTCCTGCCCATCGCGGCGGCGGTGTGGGTGGTGTTTCTCGCGGCGCAGACTTCGGTGCAGCAGTCGTATTGGAAAGACCAGCGCACCTTTTTCACGACCACGCTAGAGCGCGCCGGACGCGGCACGCGGATGCTCGGGAATCTCGCCGGGCTGGAGCTGGACGCAGGGCGAGCTGCGGAGGCGAAAGTACTGCTGGATGAAGCGACCGAGCGCGACCCGAAGTTCGCGGGATTGCAGCTCATGAAAGCGAGCATCGCTCTCGGGAGCAACGACACCGCCGGTGCGGAAGAAGCGCTTACGAAGGCGGCGCGCGATCCATTTTTCGCATCGGAAGTCCTGCTCCTCCGCTCGCAGCTCCACCTCATTTCGACGGGCAAGCCGCGCTTCGACTTCCTCGCTCAAGCAGCCACCGCGTCGCCGCGCAACTGGACGATGGTGCGCGCATATCCGCTGGCGCTGGAGAGGCAAGGGAAGACCGCCGATGCTTACGCCGAGCTGCTCCGCACGCTCCACACACACGACTACCGCGCCGAGGCGTGGCGCACGCTGGCGCGCTTCGGAGAGCGGCTCAACGACCGCGCCATCGCGCTCCGAGCATACGGCGAAGCGGCCAATCGCGATTGCCGCGATGACTTCAGCCGCGCTCGGATGGGTGAGCTGCGGGGCGTGCAGTAGGGCTACGAGGTGAAGACGAACGCGGGCTTGCTGCCGGTGACGAGCGAGAGTGCTTTCGCGAGGATGAAGCCGTCTTCGCCAGCGTCGAACGCGCCGTCGTGATCCACGTCGTAGCCGATGAAGCTGGCTCTCACGTCGGTGACTTTCTCCGCGAGCGCGAAGACGCCCATCGCGTCCACAGAAGCGCCGATGGCTGAGATCGCTTCGGCCTGCACTTTGGAGACGCTGCCCGCGAGGCCCGCCGTCGCACCAGTTCCAGCGCGCCCGACGAAGATGCCCTGCGCGATTCCTTTTCCAGCGACGAGATTCGTGTGCACCGCTGCGCCAAACGCGCCCGCTGTGCCGAGCGCATCGAACGAGCCGAGCGCGGTCATGTCGTTCAGCACGCGCCCGATAAAGCCTGCGACACGGATGCTGCTGACGTTGCCGCCGAAGCCGCCTTTGCCCGCCGCCGCGTTGCCGCCATCGCCTGCCTCGATGAGCGAGATGGCGCTGTGGATGTCTTTGGAATTTGTGATGCCCGTGACATCGCCACCTTTTCCCCCAAGCGCGCCAGTCCCCGAAGCACTGCCGCCGTCGCCCGCGGTGAGCACGGCTCCGAGGCCGAGCGGTGCGTAGGGAAGATTCACGGTGATAGTCGCCAGCGCGCCGCCCGCGCCGCCGGCTGCGCGCCCGCCGCCGCCATTGCCAGATGTGGCGATGAGCCCAGCGGAACCGAGCGGCGTGTCTATCAAGGCGAACGTGCTCTTTGAAACAGAGCCACCCGCACCGCCTTTCGCAGTAGTGCCGCCAGTGAGCCCGCCGATGCCGCCATTTCCGGCGACGGTGAAAAGCAGAGCGTTTGCGCCGACGGTCGCGCCGGCAACACTGCCGCCCGTGCCGCCATCGCTGAGGCCGCCGTCGCCGCCTGCGCCCGCGTAGATTTCCGCCGCTGCGAGGTGGGTCTGGGAAAGGAATGCACCGGTATCCGTCGGCCCGTTTTGCGCGACGATGGAGAGCACGTTTCCGCCTGCACCGCCTTTGTTTCCGCCTGCTCCGCCGGTGCCCGCCTGGACGAATAGCGGCGTATCTCCGAACTCGTGGGAGTCCTTGTCGTAATCGGTGACGCCGGTGAAGACCGAGCCGTTGACACTGCCTCCAGCGCCGCCGTCGCCAGTCGAACCACCGCCGCCATTTCCAGCGACGATGTGAGAGGCGATGTAGTGCGTGAAGAATCCTTTGGAGACAGGCTCCACTTGATCGTGTGCAGTGGAAACCTTGAGCCCGACAACGTCGCCGCCCTTTCCACCAGTCGCGCCTGCGCCGCCGTTGCCAGCGTTCACGAGCACTTCCACAGTGGAGTCGAGGTCCGCATCCACGAGCGGGTTTTCATCAGCATCGAAGCCGTTATACGTGCGGTCCGATCCATCCAGTTTCAATGCCACGGAAGAGAAGCCGCCGCCGCTTCCGCCGATGCCCGCAGGCGACTCACCGCCGATGCCCGCTGTGAGGGAGACGGGGAAATAGCGCTCGTCGATTTCCGTGGCTGGCTCGTTGGCGAGCGTGAAGTTGAACGCCGCGAAGCCACCGCCTGCACCCGCTTTTGCGCCAGTGCCGGAAGTGCTGCCGCCGGTCCCCGCAGTCGCAAAGATGCCCGCCGCTTTGCCCGTTGCACGAATGCTCGCGAAACCGCCACCCGCTCCGCCGCTGCCGCCGTTTCCATTGCCGCCATTGCCAGCAGCCAATTGGATGTCGCCCGACTTAAGCTCCAGCTTGAGCGCGCTGATGCTGCCACCCGCGCCACCCGCCGCCTTTAGCCCACCAACTCCCAGCGCGCTGCCGCCCGATCCGGCTACGATTTCCAGCGACTCCAACGCTAGTAATCCGGGCGGGATGACGGTGCCGCTCGGCGTGGTGATCGTCGCCGGATTGGACACGCCGCCGCCCGCGCCCGCAGGACCGTCTTCGCTATTTCCGCCCGAGCCAGCCGTGAGCTGAATGGTCACGGCATCGATATTCACGCCGGAGATGGAGCCGCCCGCGCCGCCCTTGCCGAGGACGTTCAGGACGTTGATGCCATCGCCGCCACGGCCCGAGAAAATGCTCACCTGTTTGCCATTAAACGGCAGCACATACGGCTCAAAAGCACCGAGGTTTTTCGAGTAGCCAAAAAGGTTCGCGGAGCCCGTGAGTCCCGCCAGCGCATAGCCGCCAACTACTTTCGCGACGGTGAATTGCTTGAACGGACTCTGCGACGGGAGGCTCGTGCCGAGTGCATACGGCGACGTCGTGACGGTGCGCTGATACACGTCGAAAGTCGCCGTCGTCGTGAGGTGACTCACGATGAGATTGTCCGGCACCAACGGATCGCCATCCGGGACAAAGCGCACCTGTTGCAGCGTGCCGTCCGTCGCCGCCAACGACACCGTAGAGTCTGCCGTCATATTTCCGCCGATGGTGAGGCTGAAGACGGACAAGACACGGTCCTTGCTGAGCGTCGCCAATTTCGTTCCATCGTCCCCGATGCTCATGCTCGCCACCGCACCGCCCACCGCGACAGGAGCCGCGCTGAGTATGCCGCCGGAACTCATCCCAAATATCTGCCCGGATACGAAGCCGACGTAAGTATCTCCCGCCGGACTCGTCGTGATCGAACTCGCTTCGGATGCCACTGAGACGACCACGGACAATGGGGGCGCGTTCTTCCCGATCGGGAGTTTCACGATCTGTGACTTACCTTTGTTGATCGCTGCTACGAACAAATTCGAACCCACGAGCTCCGCATATTTGGCGACGAATCCATCGGTAGAGTACGAGAATTCCTCGGTCTTTGCATCGCCGGTCGCCGAGAGAAAGTCTCCGTCTGCGTCGCCCTGATAGATCGTCATCGCGCCCGTGTTCGCGTAGGTGATCATCACGTTCGTGTTCTGCACGATGTCCAAGTCCGTCGCGAGCCCCGCTCCTTTCACGATGTAAATCGGGTCGAGAGAAACCGAGTCAAGAGCCTGAACCACGAGGTTAAAAGTCGCACCATTATCGGACGAGTGAGCGACCACGAAATCGCCCGAAGCGGCATCCATCATCACGAGTTTGTCCGTCCCATCACCGTCGAAATCTGACGCCGCTATGAGGCTAGAATTTGGCGAGACGTTCGCAAAGTTTGCGACGCTTACAACGCCGCCAGCACCACCCGGTGCGCCCGAGCCACCATCGCCCGACCGCAACGTGTATGCACCGCTGAGGCTTGAGATGTCTGCAAACCGGATCGAGCCACCAGCCCCGCCCGAACCCGCAGCTCCATTGCCGCCATTTCCCGCCTGGATGTTAATCGTGCCGGACGATGATTTCTCGCTGAGTTTCGTGATGCTTCCACCAGCTCCGCCGCTTTTCCCAGAGGCTCCATCGCCCGCGAGGATCGTGTAGCTTGGATTACTCGATGTGGAGGAAATCACCGCCGCTTTGAAAATTGTGACGCCATCCACGCTGCCGCCTGCGGGCCCGGCGGTGTCTGTGAATACTGCATTCGTCGGGTTGCCGCTCCCGGCGATGATTTGCAGTTCCAGCGCCTCGCCGATGGAACTCGAAGATACGCCCGCGCCCGCCGCCATTTGCGCGTTCGCTTTCGATAGGGTGAAGCTCGTTTGCTCGCCCGGCGCGATGGGGTTCGTGTCGATTCCAACGGAGAAGGTGAAACTGCCGGAGCCGCCCAAATCCGACTCCGCATGGAACACGCCGTCGCCCGCGTAGATTCCCTGAATCTCTCCAGCGATGTTGAGTCCCGAGATGGATCCGCCCGTGACGATGTTCCCGACGCTGCCATGCCGGTCACTCCCTCCGCCCTTGAGCTTGATGCCCTTGATCGCATTGGGAAGCAGCACTTTCCCGTCGAGGCCGTTAGTCGGGTCGCTGTCGGAATCTGTCAGCCGTCCGCTGCCATCAAGATTTGCCACGATGTCGCCAAAGACGCCGCCCGCGATTTCTAGGCTCGTATTCGGGCCAACGGAGATGCCGCGGATGATTCCGTCGAACCACACCACCGCCTGCCCGCTCAGCACCTTCACATATGCGAAGCTATTTTCGCCGATGGAAAACTCGCCAGAAGCGGGATTACCAGCACCTCCGAGAAGGTTCCCGCCGGCGACGAGGACGGCTGGCGCGATGCGGCCTTCCAGTGCCTCGATGATGGAATGCGGGCGCGCGAGTACGTTCTTTTTCATGGGAATAGATTGGGCTGATTTGGACATTTCACGCTGTCGCTAGAGCACAGCGGATGCCTGCCGCCTCTACTTAGACGCCCCGCGCATCGCCTGCTCCACGAGGATCGCGGCGAGGTGCTGCGTCGCGGCATCGAGGGCGGCGACGGCTTTTTTCAAACCGGGCGCTCCTCCGGCAACGAGCGCAGCTTCCACATCAGCGGCGCAGCGCGTGATCTCGGCGCGATCGGCTTCGGGTAAAGCAGAGCCGACTTGGGCGAGGGCCATTTTCACGGCGGGGAGAAGCTCGTTCGCCTTGAGGCTGGCCTCGGTGAAGACGCGGTCGTTCATGTCTTCGAAGGCGTGCTCTAGCGAGTCTTCGAGCATTTTCTCCACGGCTTCATCGCTCACATCCACGGCGCTCGTCATCGCGAGGACGTGCTCCGCGCCGGTCTTCGTGTCGCGGGCCAAGACATGCAGAATGCCGTTTGCATCAATCTCGAATTGCACGCCGACGCGCGCTTGGTTCTTCGGCGCGGGCTCGAACTCCAGCGCGAATTTCCCCAGCTCCCAGTTGTCCTTCGCCATCTCGCGCTCGCCTTGCAGCACGCGGATGAGCATGGACCGCTGGCCGCTGACGGCGTTGGTGAAAAGCTCGCCGCGCTTCGTGGGAATGGTCGAGTTGCGTGGGATGATGACGTTCATCAGCCCGCCGAACGTCTCGATGCCGAGCGAGAGCGGCGTCACATCCAGGAGCACAACGTTTTGCACCGCGCCGCTGAGGATGCCTGCCTGGATGGTCGCTCCGAGCGCCACGGCTTCATCCGGGTTTTGCGAGACGTTCGGCTCGCGTCCAAAAATGGCGCGGACGAACTCGCGGATGAGCGGCATCCGCGTCTGCCCGCCGACGAGGATCACGTCGTCCAGCTCCCTCGCTGCCAGCCGCGCGTCGGCGAAAGCGCGGAGGCAATGCTGCCGCGTGCGCTCGACGATGGGCCGTGCGAGCGCCTCCAGCTCGGTGCGCGTGAGCGTGTGGGAAAAGCTGCGCACGCCTTCGAGGAACGGCAGCTCCACGCGCGTCTCATCGGCAAAAGACAGCGCGTGTTTTGCCGCGATAGCGACTTCCCGCAGTCGTGGGCCGGGCTCTACGCCTGCAAGCGCGGCGAGGTGCGCGACGATGGCGGCATCAATGTCGTCGCCGCCGAGTCGCGTGTTTCCGTTCGTCGCGAGGACTTGGAAGACGCCTTGATTCAGCTCCAAGATCGAGATGTCGAAAGTCCCGCCGCCAAAGTCATACACCGCGATCTTGCTCCGGTCTTTCAGCCGGTCCAGTCCGTACGCCAGCGCCGCCGCCGTGGGCTCGTTCACGATGCGCTCGACGGTGAGCCCCGCGAGTTCGCCCGCCTTTTTCGTGGCGTTGCGCTGCGCGTCGTTGAAGTAAGCGGGCACCGTAATCACCGCCCGCGAAATCGGCTGTTCCAGCACGCGCTCCGCCTCCGCTTTCAGCGCAGCGAGGATGTGCGCCGCCACTTCCTCCGGCGCAAGCTCCTGCTCGCGGATGCTGATGCGTGCAGGCTCACCCGGCTTCCCCGCGAGCTTGTAGGCCACATCATCCGCCTCCTCGCCAATACGCCGCCCCATAAACCGCTTCACCGAATACACCGTGCTCTCCGGCTCCACCGCCCGCATCCGCAGCGCCGCCCGCCCAACGATCGGCGCACCAGTTTTCGGAAAGTGAACGACCGACGGCACGAGTCGCTCGCCCGCCGCATCCGCGAGCAAAATAGGAAACCCCGCCTCCATCGCGCCGATGAGCGAGTTCGTAGTGCCGAGATCAATGCCGACGATAATTTCTGTCATACCGCGCACCGTGGCGGAAAGCGGGCGCGCTACGCCAGCGCGAACGGGGGTGAATAAAGAATTGGAACCCAGTGGCACGAACGCCCCCGTCACCGGCGGCGTTTTCGCGGCACCTGGAGACGCCATAAGCGGGGGGGCTATGAATGGCGAGGCGGAGCGTCTTTTTGAAACGCCGGGCTCACCGGATGAGCCCGAAGTGCGTCCCTTTATCCCGCATGAACGGCCAATAAACGAGGAAGCCCGAGCCGCACATATTATCCTGCGGCACGGAGCCAAAGTAGCGCCCGTCTTGGCTATGGTAGCTGTTATCGCCGAGCGGGAAGTAGGACTTCTCCGGCACGGTATATTTCTTCGCCGGGTCGATGAGATAGGTTGGGGGCATGCCGCGCTTGGGGTCATGCCCGTAGCCCATGTAGCCGTCGCCTGCGGGGTTACTCCTCGTGCCCTCCGCGACTCGCTGGAAGCCCCGCTCCTCGCCGGGGCGTCCATTTACAAAAAGATGCGGCGAAACGATGGCCAGCTCATCGCCGGGGACACCGGCGAGGCGCTTAATGTAAAACTGCGACGGCTTGCGCGGCGGCGGCCCCGGATTGCCGAGAAACTCAAGGTTCTGCGTGAGGAAGACGATCACCTCCCCGCGCGACGGCTTGCGGAAATGGTAGATGAACTTGTTCACGAAAACGTGGTCGCCCGTATCCGTATAGCCTCGCACGATAGGCTCGCCCTTCGCGTAGGTTTGCCCACGCATCAGGTGGAAATCCTCCGCCACCGTCTTCTCATTCTCGTTCACGAAATACTCGTTCTTGTCCGTCTTGATGCGCGTGTAGGTGAAGAAATTCCTCGGGAAGGGCCGCTGGAAATCCTTAATCTCCTGAATGGTCTCATCCTCTTTCGCCACCACCTCATGCCACGTCCGCCCATGCGTCGCAAACTGGAGCGCCTGAGTCCCATAATTCGGCGGCGACTCTTTTGTTTCTGTCCCGGTGATCCCCTTCAGCGTCGGGGACATGGACGACGTAGGGATCGTGAACGGCTGCACGATAAAAGTGCGAATGCCCAGCGCGACGATGATCGCCACCAGCACCACCTCCACGTTCTCCGAAATCCAAGCGTTCTCCCCCACCGGGCAATGCACCTTGCAAAACTCTTCGATCGCCTTCTCTGCATCCGCCACACCCTCCTTGCTCTTCTCCGCCAGCGCCTTCTTGAGCGACTCCACATGCCCCGCCATTTGCGAGCAAGCCTCCGCCGACCACAGGTCGCGATTATAGGCGAGTTTCTTCTCGGCAGCCTTAACGTAGAGCCGTCCCTGTTTGATATACTTCGGAGTGAAAATCCACATGCGGCCGGTGAGTTAGACGGTGCTGCGCCGCGTGGCAATGGTTTGTCGATCGCACTTCCCCCATGAGCGCGAGGATGCACCTGCGACTCCGTATGGATAAAAATGACGGCTCCGGGGCATTCGCGCGTTGATGGATTTGCGAGGATGTGCATTTTCTCTCGCTCATGACCAAAAAGACTCCAAACGACTCGCTCTCAAAATCCGCGGCTTCCGTGGCCGACGTGCTCGCCAAGACTATCGGGAACATCAACCAGGCAGCGGCGAACGGTTCTGCTGCCTCGTTGCAGGCAATTTCCGAGCTACAGGACGCCGGGCAATACACGGAGATTGTGAACCGCTTTTACCGCACGCTGGCTTTCGGCACGGGCGGACTCCGCGGACGGAGCATCGGGGAAGTGGTGACACCTTCCGAGCGCGGAAAGAGCACCGGCCCTCGCCCCGACCAGCCGTGCGCGGGGACAAATGCGATGAACTATTTTAACATCAGCCGCGCCACGCAAGGGCTCGTCGCCTACATGTGGAAGGCGCACAAAAAGGCGAAGGTGAAAGGCCGCCCGAGCATCGCACTGGCGCACGATACGCGGCATTTTTCTAAAGAGTTCGCCGAGCTGGCTGCGAAGGTCGCCACGGACCTCGGCTGCGATGCATACGTCTTCGCCGGGCCGCGCTCGACGCCGCAACTTTCCTTCACCGTGCGGCTGATGAACGCGACCGCTGGTGCCGTAGTCACCGCCTCGCACAACCCGCCGCATGATAACGGATTCAAGGTCTATTTCTCCGACGGCGCGCAGATCGTCGAGCCGCACGCCAGCGCCATCATCGGGCTAGTAAATGCGGTGACGAGCGACACTTACACGCCGCTCCCGAAGGCGAAGCAAGGCAAGCGCATCGTCCTCGGCGCTGCGGCGGACAACGCCTACATGGACCGCCTCGAAACGCTCCTTCTGGATCGCCCGATGGTGAAGGCTGCGAGCCGTCTCAAGGTCGTCCTCAGCCCTATCCACGGGACGGGCGGCGTCATCATCAAGCCCATGCTCAAGCGCCTCGGCTTCCGCTTCGCCGTCGTCGCCGAGCAGGACAAATTCGACGGCCAATTCCCCACCGTAAAATCGCCAAACCCCGAGAACGCCGAAGCCCTTTCAATGGCCATCGCACTCGCGGAAAAAGAAGCCGCCGATGTCGTCGTCGCCACAGACCCAGACTCGGACCGCATGGGCGTCGCCATCCGCAATCGCGACGGCAAAATGCAGCTCCTCACGGGCAACCAAATCGGATCGCTCATCGCCGCGTATCGCGTGGAGAAGCTGACGGCGCTTGGCGTCATCACCCCGGACAACGCGGGGCGCTGCGCCATCATCAAAACGCTTGTCACCACGGACCTGCAAAAGGCCATCGCCGCGAAACACGGCCTCCGCTGCGTGGAGACGCTTACGGGCTTCAAATACATCGGCGAGAAACTCGGCCAATACGAGAACGCCATCCCCGCGAAAGAACGCGCCAATTATCGCACGCTCTCCGAGGAAAAAACGCGCGCTCTCCGGCTGAAGCATAGCGTCTATTACGTCGCAGGCGGTGAGGAGAGCTACGGCTACAGCGCGCATGATTTCGTCCGCGATAAGGACGCAAACGCCGCTGTCGTCCTCTTCGCCGAAGTCTGTGCTTACGCGAAATCCCGCGCGCTCACCGTGGACCAATTGCTCGACGAAGTGTATGCGAACTACGGCTATTATTTGGAGGAGAACAAGACCATCGAGTATCGCGGCGCATCGGGCGAAGCGATCATCAAGAAGCTCGCCGCCAGCTTCTCCAGCGAGCCTCCGAAGGCGATGGACGGCGCGAAGGTCGTAGAAGTGCGCGACTACACGAAGAACACTTACAAGGACTGCGAAGGCCAGTCGCTGCCGAACGAAAAGATGGTCATTTTCGATCTCGCCGACGGTCGCCGCGTCGCCGTGCGCCCATCGGGCACAGAACCGAAGATCAAGTTTTACCTCTTCACGAAAGCGAACGTCTCATCGCCCGCGCAGCTCACGAAAGTGAAGGCCGCCGCATCGAAAGGCCTCGGCGGTCTGTGGACGTGGATCCAAGCCGACGTCGCAGCGCGACTGAAAGGCTAATTGCGCTTTAGCACATCCCTCAGGTCGGTGGAGTACGCGGGATTGATCTCGTAATTTTCTGCGGCGAAGTTCGCGGAGGTGACGGACTCCTTCGTGCTTCCGGTCTCGATGAAGCCCGCTGAGAGAAGGCTATTCAGCACATCCACGAGTTCTTCCGCGCTCATGGGCATACGGTCCAGTATTTCGGCACCGGTGACGCCTTGGCCAAATCCTATGCTCCGCATCATCGTTTGCTCGCGTCCGTTGAGTTTAATCTGTCGTGACATGCCAACTACTGTAGCGAAAAGCGTTCCCGCTACGAGCAGAGACTTTCGCCGGTGAGCCGCTGGAATGCTTCGATGTATTTCTCGCTCGTTTTTTGCACTACCTCGGCGGGCAGCGGCGGGGCGGGCGGCGTTTTATCCCACGTCAAAGTTTCGAGGTAGTCGCGGACGAATTGCTTGTCGAAGCTCGGCGGGCTGATGCCCACGCGGTAGTCGGCGGCGGGCCAGTATCGCGAGCTGTCGGGGGTGAGGACTTCGTCTATTAAGATGACGCGCCCATCGAGCAGGCCAAACTCGAACTTCGTATCCGCGAGGATGATGCCATGCTCGGCAGCGTGGGCGCGGCCCGCTTCGTAGATGCGGAGGGTGAGGTCGCGCGCTTGCCGGGCGACCTCCTCGCCGCAGAGCTGCACGGCGGTTTCCCACGGGATGTTTTCATCGTGCCCGGTGGCGGCTTTGGTCGCGGGCGTGAAGATCGTCTCGGGGAGCTGCTGCGCTTGCTGGAGCCCGGCGGGCAGCGGGATGCCGCAGACGCTGCCCGTCGCGCAGTAGTCCTTCCAGCCCGAGCCGATGAGGTAGCCGCGAGCGATGCACTCGATGGGTAAAGGACGCGCCTTTTTGACCACCATCGAGCGCCCGCGCAGCTCGCGCTCGAAGGGCCGCAGCGCGGCGGGGAAGTCTGCGAAGTCCACCGCGACGATGTGGTTTTCCACGAAGGTCATTTTGCGAAACCAAAAGTCCGAGAGCTGCGTGAGCACTTCGCCTTTGTGCGGGATGGCGTTGGGCAAGATGCAGTCAAACGCCGAGATGCGGTCGCTGGCGACGAAGAGCAAATGCTCGCCGAGGTCGAAGATTTCGCGGACTTTTCCGCTGGCGAGTTTGCGCACGCCGGGAAGGTCGAGTGTGAGTAGGTCCATGTGGCCGCTCAATTACCCGCCTTCAGCGCCAGCCGCAAGCACGCGGCTTCTTGGTCGTTGCGGACGAGGAGGAGATCGCCGCTGAGGGCGATGGTGTTCCAGGTTTTTGCGTCGAAGACGCGCACCCGGCCAAGCTCGTTTTCGGCGTCGGGCGTGGGGCGGAGGAGGACGAGTTCGCCGCTCTCGGTCATCTGCAAATAGTGCTCGCCGAGCAGCAGCCCTTGGCCGTGGCCAAAGCGCCCGCCTTTCCATTTCACCTTACCATCGGTCACGTCGAGGCAGGCGAAAATGCCGTCGCTCACACCGTAGATGTGGCCTTCACGCAGGACGGGGTTCGAGAACTTCGCCTGAAAGCGCGGCGTCTTCCAGACCTCCGAGATTGGATTGCCGGAGACATCCAGTAGCGCGCTGCCGATGCCGTAGCCGCTGGAGAAAAACACTTTGCCCGGCGAGACGACGATGGGCCGCGAGACGTTCGGGAAGCCCGTCCCCCACTCGCGGTCCCACAGCACTGCGCCGCTTTTCGGGTCGTGGGTGGTGATGCCCTTCTTATTAAAGAGAACGATCTGCGGCTGTGGCGTCGCGATGAGAAATGGCGAGCTGTAATCCACGCCGCGTTCCCCGGCGCTCCACGCGAGTTGGCCGTCCGTTGCGCGGTAGGCGACGAGCGATTTGCCCGCGCCGCCGATACTCACGATCACATTCCCCTCGTGGACGAGCGGCGAGGACGCGAAGCCCCAATCCGGCAATTTCAGCGCAAACTCCGCCATCAAATCGCGGCTCCAAATCACTTTGCCATCCGCCAGCGACAGCGCGCGCAACACCGCCGTGCCGCCAAAGGTGAAGACGCGGTCGCCCACAATCGTCGGCGTCGCGCGCGGTCCCGTGCCGGCAATCGTCGTGGAGAATTTTCCTGAGTTTTCCGTGGCCCACAGCCGGTTGCCGGTGAGCAGGTCGAGGCAGACAACAGCTTCGTTTTCGCCCACTTGCTCCATCGTCACCGCGCGCTCGCCGACGATGGAAAAGCCGGACCACGCCGCGCCGATGGGCTGCTTCCAGACGAGCTGGGGCGGATGCTTTGCCCAGTCCGCATCGAGCGTGATGCCCGTGAGCATCGCATCGCGATTGGGCCCGAGGAGCTGCGGGAAATCCGTGCGCACGCCGCCACTCGCAGCGCCCGCTGGCACGAGCGCCGCCGACTTTTTCGCGAAGCGGAACTCGAAGTTCGGGACGAAATCCCCAGACATCCCACGCAACCGAAAGAGTGCAAACGGCAGGACGAAAACGGACACGCCGAGCAGCTTCACCCGCCCCGCCGCACGGGAGAAAAACAGCCACCAAACGAGCAGCGACACGTAGAGCAGTAACGTGGTGAAGATGAGCGTGTGACTGCGGAGTTGCTCGAAGCGCCAGTCGCTCTTGAAGATGCCAAACGCGTAACCCACCGCGCCAAGAGCAATAATGATGAGCGCGGGCTTCCAGCGGATAGTTGATTTCATGTTGTGCGGCCCGTTGTAAACAGCCTCGGTGCTTCCCGGCACTTTCAAAATCGAAGATTCCGTCCAACATCAGCGCCACGCTTATCTCAAACAACGCCGCCCGAGCATGGCAAATGAGAAACTATACTCGGTAGGTCCGCGGACCCACAAAGCCGCCGCAGCCCCACTATTCCCCTCACAGAAACCTATTCCCCCTCCAGAGAGTTCCATTTCTCCTTCTCATAAAATGGACCGATCAGAAAGTTTGTGTGGCCGGGCAAAAGAAAGGACACAAACGAGTGAGAAAACCAACAAAGCACTGGATGCACTGATAGAGGAGCATAGGCACACGCCTGAGGCGATATTCGGGGAGAAGGGGCTGGTGGCGCTGCTGACCAAAACGCTTGTGGAAAGAGCGTTGGGGGCGGAGCTCACGTATCACCTTAAAATGGGGCGAAGGCGAGGGGCTTGCGTGTGTCACCGCACCCGGCAGAGGCCGCCGGGCCACTCTCATTGGCGGGACACCAATGCCACTTTTTGCCTGAATCGTTCAGGGCAAGAACACCAGGCCGCTATTTTTTCCGCTTCCGCTTTTCGGCGACTCCGCTCAGCGGCCAGTTTTCATCGGGCAAGTGGCTCGCCTTCATCAACTCCACGGCCTTCGCCAGCACATCCGGCTTTTGCGCAGCGATGTTCGTTTTTTCGCCCGCGTCAGTCGCAAGATCATAGAGTTCCACTTCGGAGTCTGGACCGTTCTTAACGGCTTTCCAGTCGCCAAAGCGCACCGCCTGAATCGGCTTTCTTTCATGCAGCTCCCAGTAAAAGTGGCTCCGCTTTGGTGCTGCGCCACCTTTCAGAAACGGCACGAGCGAATGTCCGTCGGTCTTGCATTCCGCAGGGATTTTCGCACCCACGAGTTCCGCTGCGGTCGGCAAGAAATCCCAAAACGCCCACGGCTCGTCGCTCACACGGCCCGCTGGAACGACGCCCGGCCAGCGCGCGAAAGAAGCCTGCCGCAGCGCGCCTTCGTAAAGCCCGCGCTTGAACCCGCGAAGGCCGTTGCTGTCCTGCTCGAATATTTTCCCGATCTCCGAGTTCGGCGCGAACGATGAGCCATTGTCGCCCGCGAGCATGATGAGAGTTTTCTCGTCGAGCTTCAGTTCTTTCAGCAGCGCAGCTAGTTCGCCGACATCCTTGTCGATGCGGGTGACCTGCGCCGCATACGCTTTTTGCTGCGGCGTCCACGGCTTGTCAGCGTATGCTCCGAAGCTGTCAATTTCATGCCGCCCGTGCGGAAGCGTGATGGCGTAGTAGAGGAAAAATGGACTGTCTTTTTTCGCCCGCACCCACTTCAACACGTCGTCCTGAATGAGGTTTTGCGCATACGTTTTTCCCACGCCTTTCCCATCGTTGCCAGGCAGCTCGAACTGCTGGTCGTTGTTATAAAGATACGTCGGAAAATACGAGTGGGCGTGGCGCTGGCAGTTGTAGCCGAAGAAATGGTCGAACCCTTTTTTTAGCGGGCTGCCGGTCGTGTTGAACATGCCCATCCCCCATTTGCCCATGCACGCCGTCGCGTAGCCTGCGGACTTCAAAATCTGCGCAACTGTCACCGTCGATTCCGGCAGCGGGAGTTGCCCTTCGCCAGCTGCGATCTCCCAGTTTCCGCGCACCGGCGAGTGACCGCTGTGCAGTCCGGTCATTAGCGAAGCGCGGCTCGGCGCGCAGACGCTCGTGCCGCAATAAGCCTGTGTGTAGCGGGTGCCTTCCGCCGCCATGCGGTCGAGATTCGGAGTGGCGATGAGCTTTTGCCCGTAAACACCAAGGTCACCCTGCGCGAGGTCGTCGCTGAGGATGAAGATGATGTTCGGCTTTGTTTCTGCCGCGACGACGAATGTTGCGGCGAAGAAGAATACGATGACAGAGCGCAGGAGCATGAAACGGAATAGCACCACACATCCGTGATGGGACACGGGAGAAGCGTTGATTTTCGAAGCCGAAGGCTTCTGACCGACGCGCTCAAAACGAGAGCGCCACTGTCAGTCTGGCAAATAGTTGTTCGAGTGTGGATTTTATCGCCGCACGCTCGCACGCAAACTCGGCTCACACACTCTTATGGAGACGATGGAGCTTCGACCGGAAATCGGGCTAAAAAGCTACGACGGCTTTTGCTATTTGTTTGGACTTGCCGCGCCAATCATCGCGTGAGACTGACCCTAGCGATGAAACTAATTGCCGCTCTCGCGTTCATTGTCGCACTCACAACTTCGGACTCATTTTCACAGACTGCACCGCCCAAGCCGGCTGCCGCCACAAGCGAAGAAGCAAAGGTGTTGAGCGAGGTGATGGGGTATATGCTCGGGCAGGCTGTGGTTGAGGGGGCACGGATGAAGGCGGTGGCGGCCCGTGCTGAAGCCGGCAAGGTGTTCGATTTTGCATCGGTCAAAACAAAAGCCGACATCGCGACCCGTCGAAAAATCCTGGATGAGTTCGTGACCACATCGAAGTCATCGGAGGTGTTCCTGGACGGGATGGAAAAGACACTGCGCGCGCAGCTCGCCACAGCGCAAGTGAGCAATGCTGCGAAGGAGGAAATGGTCACGGGCTTCATGAAGGGCATGAACAAAAAGCTGCCGCTCAAGAAGGCGATTCACAGCGCCGACCGCACTGGTGCTGCGACCGCCGGGGAAATCTACGCGCTCCTAGATGCCGAGTGGGGCAATTGGAAAGCGGATGGAAAAGGGGTGATCACGTTTAAGAAGAAACCCGCGCTCGATAAATTCAACGCGGGTCTGAAAGCGATTCGCGAAGCTCTCGCCAAACAAGACGCCGCAGAGAAGCAGCTCGCGGCTATTGAGCAGAAGAAGTAAGGCCGCCTCGCATATCGTCGCACGCCTCCACCGACGCCACGAAGGTACAGCCACATCATCCTCTGCTTCGTCGCCGAGGGTTTTCAGCAAGCATCTCGATGCTTGTCCTGTGAGGCGGCAATGTCGGCGAGATTTGCCATATCGCTCGTTCGACGGTCGACATCGGCAAATCGTAGTCTCTCGGATATCGCAAACGGCCACTGCCTTCGGCGCTGCGAGAGCGAAATTGCAAATCTCGCCTACTGCGCCTTTTGCCGATAAGACCGCGCGACGAACTTGAACACTATCACAAACGCCTCAACGCCGACGGAGAAGATCGCGCTTTTCCGCTCGCTGTTTCGTGGGCGGGAAGATGTGTATCCGCAGCGGTTTGAAAGCCGGAAGACAGGGCGGGCAGGATATTCTCCGGCGTGCGGAGTTCCCGTTGAAAACGATTGGCGCTAGAGGGCGTTCTGAAATTTGACATGGCTTGCCGAACTCGTTTCAAATAGTCAGCAGTTCCAATGAAATCCCGAACTCAAGAACCTCGGCTGCGGACCACTCCCGCGCAAACGCCTCTCAGAGTCCACGATGACCGCCGCGTATTAATACGGGGCCTTGGTTTGTCTGGATACTGGTTACGCATAGTTGCGATATTTTTTGCTTGGGCATGTTCAGCACACGCCGACGAAGATCTACGGGAGCAGTATGGGACGCGTTCCATGGAAGTGGCGAAACTCGTTGCTGACGGTATGAAGATGATGGAGGCGAAGAGCATCGCGGATGCGCTGAAGAACTTCGAGAAAGCCTGTGCCATCGATCCTCAGTGCTCCTTTGCGCTTTACTGGGTGGCGACAGCTGCATCGGACCTCGGTGAAATCGATCGTGCCATCTCGTCGTTTAAAGAGATCATCGAACGCGGGCGCCGCGCGGGAATCGAAAATTTCACGGTGGATTCAGCGATCAACCTTGGGCTTACCTACGGGCGATTGGGCGACGACGAAAAGGCGACCCACTACTTTTCCCAGGCCATCCTCCTTGATCCGAAAGACAAGCATAAGATGGCTTACAAGGCCTACCGCAATATGGCCATCGCCTTCAGCAAGCGGAAGCAAGCCTTCTCCGCTGCGCTCTGCGCGATCAATGCTTATGAAGCGAACCCGAAGCTGGTTGAGGTGCGGATGGTTGAGCAAATGCTGGACGCGATTGGGACTGAAGAGGTGGGGACCCCGTTGAATTTCCCAGCGTCGGGCGATGCCCCAAAGCGGCGGAAGGAACCGACGAAGATTCAGCCACTCGCCATCACCGGAGTGGGAGAACAAATTACGGACCTTCAAGTGGACCCAATTCAAGACCGTGTCTTCGCCTTCGGGAGCGAACTTTCCCACTACTACGTCTTCGAGGGTAAAGCTCCGGAACGTTCCGTGAAAGTCCCCGTCGAGAGCAGTATCGTGTCTGCCTGTGCGAATGGTGGAAGCTTGTATCTAATGCTCAAAACCCCGTCGGCACTCGCAAAGGTGGATCCAACCACGGGAAAGATCGATAAACAATGGTTGCTAAAATCAACGTCCGCATCGGTCGCGGTTTACCCGATTCAAAACCGCGCATTTTTTCCAGTTGGCGGAAATATCCAGGCTCTCGATCTTCAAACTTCCGAAGTGTCGTCCACGAAATTCATTTGCACGAAAGTGCGGGTCGATCCGCGGCAGAAGTTCTGTTACTCGTATATCCATCCCGGTTTTCGCAATGATTCGGGGCACATGATTGTAGGTGGGCGTCCGGTTTTTTTCCAGCGGTCGTCCGGGGATTGGGCTCAGACGTCACTTGTCCGTCATGCGATCGCTGATGACGAACTGCTCGTTTCCTCGTTCCGCTTGAACGCAGCTTCCAACGGTAGGGTTTTACATGTCTCGCCCGACGGGCGCTGGATTGCAGTGGTCGGCGGAGGTGGATGGCGCCCAACAAGTGTAGAGGGGAAGACAGGCTATGGCGTGGCGGTGTTCAGCGCAGACGACCTCAACAATGTTCAGGGCTTTTACGCCACCGAAGCTTACCCGCAGGGAGCGGCGGTGAATCCAGTGGCGAGCCTAGTCGCGACGTTTAACGAAAAAAACGTGTGGTTCTGCGACCTCGCATCGCCGGACCAGCGTGTCGAGCTCGCCGGCTCCTTCGGAAATGCATCTACGTGGGATGGCGCCGGGCTCACATTCTATGCGGCTTCCAAGGAAACGGGCATCAGCGCGTTTCAACTCGAGCGTTCCGCAGAAGAAACGCAACTGGCGAAGACCTTGGTTGCAGAGATTAAGAAAAGCTGGCCGTCCATCACTCAACTTCATCGCGAGAGCACTGCGCAGGCAGTGCCAGGATTCAGCGAATTTCAGCCCGCGACTTCAAAGGAAAAAGTCGCCAAGCTTATCGAGAGTGCGATTCGCGAAGGCAGGACGACGAAACCGATTCGTGACATCGACTACGCCCCCTACACTTCAGGCGCGACCAAACGCTCCGATTTGGAGGAAACATTCAAACTCGTCTCAGGAAACGACACGGGGATCGCGATTTTTAAATTGAAGAAGCTATTGGAGGCGGACGCGAAGAATCCCTCGCTGAAAGTCCTCATCGGGTTCGCCTATTTCCGGACTGGACAACTGGACAAGGCTGCGGCCTCTCAGATCGAAGCGATACACGGGGATGAGGGACGAACCTCGGTGACGATCGAAGCGTTGCGGAATCTTGCGCATATCCACCGGCAAAAGAAGGAGGCGATACCCGCAGCGCACTGCTACGCTGCGGTCTTTTTATTGGACAAGGCGAACCCGAAGTTTGCGCGTGAGGCCGAGAGCTTCTTCCATGAAGCCGGTATCGGCGCAGAGGCGAAACCGCTTTTGGAAGCGAGCAACAGCATGATCGCCCCTCCCGAAGAGAACACATTTAAAGGAATGCCCAAACTAATTGTGCCCGAGCCTGGCGCAGTGATGGACTCCGTAAAGCTCTTCGCGGCGACGGCCCCCAGCGTTGTTCTGATCAAAGCGCGAAACAGCAGTGGTTCCGGAGTTTGCGTGGCCGATGGTGTAGTATTGACCAATCAGCACGTTATCGGAGGGGTCGGCGGCGATATTCTCGTTTACCCCTACTTTATGACGAATGGAAAGCTGCAGCGAATGAACGGCAGGAATGCCCGCGTGATCTATAATGACGAGAAGCGTGATATCGCATTGCTTTCTATCGACAATCCGCCGCCGAGCTTGAAGCCGTTGCCGCTCGCCAAAAATAATCCTGAAACCGGAGCGCGAGTTTACGCCATCGGAAGCCCGGGACTCGGCAACGAACTTCTAGAACAATCGATTACAGAAGGAATCGTCTCGTCTGTCGAACGCGAATTGCAAGGGCAGGCATTCCTGCAACATACCGCTGCGGTGAATCCCGGAAACAGCGGTGGACCTTTACTAAACTCTCAAGGTCATGTCGTTGGTATGTAAGCGTCACGCCGGGCACCGTTGAGCAAGAGTCGCGTTACGTCGGCGCTGAGGTATAAATTGCGTAGGGAGTTCGTATATGGAACTTACGAACTTTTATGCGGCTTGCTTCATCACGCGCTGCGTGCGCTGGGCTTTGGCCCAGG
>CAMDQC010000071.1 GCA_945905735.1 Prosthecobacter debontii
CAGTTTTCATGTCTTTCTGTGGTCAGGTCTTTCACCTTCTTTCTTTGGTTATGTGCAGGCGCACTGGCTTGGGCGTCTCGCCCATGAGTGTGGCGCCTTCATGGGCGAGACGCCCAAGCCACTGGCATTATTCCACTTTTAATCACACCCCGGAGTCGCTTGCGCCACACCTGCGCCTTGACCCCGAGTTCCCCACTCCGCCACGGTGCGCACGCTTTGAACTGTCTCTTTTTCCAACTCGCTGTCGCCGATGAGTGAGCGCACTTCGCTTGCGGACCTGTGTATTCGTAAGCCCGTCTTCGCGACGGTCATTAATTTGTTTTTGCTCATCGTCGGAGTCATTTCGTTCCGCGAACTGGGCGTGGATCAGTTTCCAAACGTGGACCTACCAGTCGTAACGGTGAGCGCGCAGTTGCCGGGGACTTCGCCAGAGGAGATGGAGACGACGGTGACGAAGCCGCTGGAGGAAGTTCTCAACACCATCGAGGGGCTGGATGAGCTGTCGTCGAACACCAGCGAGGGCTCGTGTCGCGTAACAGCGAGCTTCCTTTACTCGCGCACGAAAGACGCCGCAGCGCAGGATGTGCGCGATAAGGTGAACCAGCTTTTGCCCCGCTTACCGAAGGGCATCGAGCCGCCGGTGATTGGGAAGTTTGACTCGGACGCATCGCCCATCATGCAGGTGTGCGTGAGCGGGCCGCGCTCGATGAAAGAGCTATCTTTCATCGCGCAGCGGCAGATCAAAGAACGGCTGGAGACGGTGCCGAATATCGGCGCGGTAAATCTCGTCGGCAGCCGACGGCGCGCAGTGCAAGTCGCCGTGGATGTGGACCGGCTGAAGGCCAGCGGGCTGACGATGGCGGACCTTCGCACGACGCTTGCGGCGCAAAATGTGGAGGTTCCCGGCGGGCGAGTGGATCAAAGTGAACGCGAGTTGACGCTGCGCACGCTCGGGCGGCTGGAGCGCGTGGAGGAGTTTGCGGACTTGAACGTGGCGAGCCGGGGCGGCGTCTCCATCAAGCTCGGCGACGTGGCGACGGTGACGGATGGAATCGAGGAGCCGCGCTCGCTCACGCGGCTGAACGGCGTGAACACGATCTCGCTCGTCGTCTTGAAACAGAGCGGCACCAACACGGTGGAAGTCATCCGTGGCGTGAAAGCGCGGCTGGCACTGCTTGCGGAGGAGTTGCCGCCAGATTTGAAAATCGAAGTGATGCGCGACCAGTCGCGGTTCATTGAGCGGTCGCTGGATGAAGTGAGCTTCCACCTGCTGCTCGGCGCGATGCTCGTGGCGCTCACGGTGTTCGCGTTTCTGCACGATTGGCGCGGCACGCTCATCGCCACGCTGGCGATTCCCATGAGCATTATCGCGACGTTCGCGCTGCTGCGCGTGATGGGCTACACGCTAAACAATTTCACCATGCTCGGCCTCGTCTTCGCCGTCGGCATCGTGGTGGACGACGCCATCGTGGTCATCGAAAACATCCAACGCACGCTGGAGGAAAAAGCGCTCTCTGCCAGCGAGGCCGCGATGGTGGCGACGCGCGAAATCGCGCTGGCTGTGCTGGCGACGACGCTCTCGCTCGTGGCGATCTTTTTGCCCATCCCGTTCATGGAAGGCCGCACGGGCAGGTTCTTCGCCAGCTACGGCGTCACGGTGACGTTCGCTATTTTGGTTTCGATGTTTGTGAGCTTCACGCTCACTCCGATGCTGTGCTCGAAAATGCTGCGCCACACCGCCGACCCGGAGCTGCGCCGCAAGCGCGCGGAAGGCGGCGTGCTCATGCGGGCGCTGACTCGCTGGTATGATCGGCTGCTCGGCTGGTCGCTGCGGCACCGGTGGGTGATCATCGTCATTGCCATCGGCGTCACTTGCACAATCCCCGTGCTCATCAAGAATGTCGGCTTCGCGTTCATCCCGCAGGACGACGCCAGCGAATTTGAAGTGACCCTGCAAACCCCCGAGGGCACTTCGCTGGAGCGAACGAAAACCATCGTGGATGAAATCGAAACTCGGCTCAAAGCGATCCGTTTGAACGACCAGCAAGTAATCACCGACACCCTCGTGACCATCGGCGACACGAGCGGACGCGCCGCACGAGGCGAGGGAAATGTAACGAAGTGCAACATCTACTGCCGCCTTCAAGAGCTGGGCGGAATGGTGGACACATGGCGCGGCAAGACGCGCCAGTGGTCGCAGCTCGACGCGATGGCGCAGGCGCGCCGCGTGGTGAAGGCGTATCCCGATTTCCGCACGAGCGTGCAGTCGATCTTTCGCGTCAGCACCGGCGGCTCGCGCAACGCAGAGCTAGAGGTCGGGCTCACCGGGCCGGACCTCGCGACGCTCATCCGCGAGGCGGAAAAGTTCTCCGCCACCCTCACTGCGGACGGACGATTCATCGACGTGGATGTTTCACTTTCCAACCGCAAGCCCGAGCTGCAAGCCCGCATCGACCGCGAGAAAGCCAGCCAGTTTGGCGTCAGCGTGCAGGAGGTTGCAGCCACACTCCGCACCGCAGTCGGCGGCGAAATCGTCTCGGCGTGGAAGGAGGGCGACGAGCAATACGACGTGTGGCTGCGCGCCGAAAAAGCCGACCGCAGCTCGCAAGAAACCATCGAGCAAACCGCCATCCGCACCAAGACTGGGCTGCTCCCGCTGGCGAACTTTGTGCGCTTCACCGAGGCGCGTGGCCCCGCAGAAATCGAGCGTTTCCAGCGCACGCGCAAAGTCACTGTGCTCGCCAATTTGAACGGCCTCGCACTGAGCGATGGCATGGCCCGCGCTCGCGAACTCGCCGCCTCCGCCGAGCTGCCGGCAGGCTACAACATCGTCTTCACGGGCCGCGCCAAGAGCCTCGACGAAACGCTCAACAACTTTCTCAAGGCGCTACTGCTCGCGTTCCTCTTTATGTATCTCATCTTGGCTGCGCAGTTTGAGCATTTCATCTACCCCATCTCCATCTTGCTCGCCACGCCACTTTCGCTCCCGTTTGCGCTGCTGGCGATGATTTGGCTCGGCCAGCCGCTCGACATCTACGCGATCTTCGGCGTCTTCATGCTCTTTGGCGTCGTGAAAAAGAACGGCATCCTGCAAATCGACTACACCAACGTCCTACGCGCCCAGGGCCTTCCCCGCGACGAGGCCATCCGCCAAGCCAACCGCGTCCGCCTCCGCCCTATCCTCATGACCACGCTGCTCCTCGTCGCCTCGATGATTCCCCTCGCTCTCGGCACCGGCCCCGGCAGCGCAGGCCGCGCCAGCATGGCCAAAGTGATCATCGGCGGCCAAATGATGTGCCTTCTCCTCAGCCTGCTCGTCACACCCGTGACCTACGCGCTCTTCGACGATCTCGGGCGCATCCTCATGCGGCGGAGAAAGCCCGAGCAAACGACCTGAATCAATTCGCCGCGATGCTCTCGGGCAGATACGGACGATTCGTCCGCATCAGCGAGCGGATTTCCATCGGCGTGAGCGCGCGGTCGGAGACGTACAGCTCGTCCATTTCTCCACGAAAGCCTTGCTCGGCTCCCACACTGCCGATCACCAGCGCATCCGCCGGAATTGCGGATAATGCGACGCCCTTCCGCGTTGGGCTGCGGCCCGTCCATGCGTCGAGTCGGCCATCCACGTAGAGCTTCGCCTGCCACTTTCCGGCGGACTTGCCGTTTGAGGTTACGACTGCTGCGACATGGTGCCAGCGCCCGTCGCGGAGTGATGTGCTGGCGACTGCGTGGCCGCGTGCATTCGCGATGCGGAGCGCGCCTTTCGAGCCGTCGGCAGGGCTGCGATTCCAGCCCAGCTCCACGGATGCGAACCGCGCAAACGTCCCGCCATCCGCCGTGCTCCCGTCCTCCGGCAAGCGCACCCAAAACGCCACCGTCTTCACGGGCCTCATCCCAACATCTGCGACGTTAAATTGCCCGCCTGTGTCTGCGGAAAACACGAGCGCATCGTTAAACTTCCCCTGCGCCGCCGATGCCGAGCGTATCGGCATTGCCGCAGACCCCGTGCTGCGCACAGGCCCGAACAGTTCACCTTGGAAAGCATCGCCATCCTTCCCGTCGAACGACCAATGCACATAGCTCGCCGCCTTCTTCGGAAGGTCGAGCGTCACACGCTTTGCCAGCTTCACGAACTTCTGGTCGCTATCACGGACGTCGCTCATTCCTCCGAGCGCAAACCGCCGCGACTGCTTCTCTTTCATCAAGATCTTCTTCGCCGGCGACGCATCAGTGGAGCGCGGCTCGACTTCCACTTGGCCGTTCAAAACGAACACCTCCGCCGTGCCATCGTCCTCCGCCGTCATGCTGAACTCCGTGCCGAGGTCCACGACATCCACAGATGCGTTGGACACTTTGAAGCCAATCGCCTCCTGCGGGATATTCGCCTTGATCGTCCCCCTCCGCAAAGTCGCCTGCCACGCCGAGTCGAGGTCCATACTCGCCGGCCCCTCGACGACGAGCAGCGCACCGGAGTCGAACGTGATCTCGGCAAAGCCCGACGTGAGTTCCAGCCGCTGTCCGCGATGAAGTTCGTCGCCATTTTGAAAAGCGACCCCGCCCACCCACAGCGGATCCTTCGAGCCAGAAATGCGGGCGATAAACTCACGCTCATCGTCGCCCGGCGCGAGCGACTCGGGCAGCAGCGAGCGGCCAATCCACACGCCAATCGTCACCACCGCCGCAGCAGCCAGCGGCACACTCCAGCGCCGCCAGAATGTAGGCCGGATGATATTGCGCGGCTCCACAGGCTCGCTCTGCATCTCGCTGGCGTAGCTGTACAAGCTGGCGGAAAGCTCCATCGAGCGGACGTAAAAGCGCCGCGCCTCGGCACTATCGAGGAGCATCTTTTGAAGCCGTGCGTGTTGTGGCTCCGTGAGCTGGCCATCCACCAGCGCGCTGCACAGTTCATTGAGTTCTACGCGGTCGAGGTCGTTCATGGTGTGGATTTGGCCATTTGGTTGAGCACGCAATCGTGCAAGACTTTGCGCAGCCGGGTGAGCGCTTTGTAGGCGGCCACGAGGGAGCGCCCGCTGCGCTGTGCCGCCTCCTCCACGTTGCTGCCGGGCTCATAGCGCGTCATCACCAACTCGCGGTCGCGGGTCGGCAGTTTCTTTAGGCAACTAGCCAACGCCTCGTGCCGGGCATCCATCTCGGGAGCCAACTCGGAATGCGTGTGCGCTACGGCTTCCAGCACGGTGTCGTCGAACACCACCTTCGAGCGCGCAAACTTCGTCCGCGCCGCCCGCGCCTGCCACCAAGCGATCTGGTTTGCCCACGCCACGAAGTCCGAGCCGGGGCGGAAGGTGTGGAACTTCTCGCAGATGATGAGCGACGTCTCTTGCAGGATGTCCTCCGCCGAGTGCCGGTCTGGGACGAGCGTATATATATACGCGAAAATGCGCCGCTGGTTCTGCGTCATCAGCAGCACCAGTTCCTTCGTCCGGTCTTCGGCGGGTGGTTGGTCCATGTTCATCATGTAATACCTTGTGCATGAGTTCTTGGGACAAATTCGGACATGGTTCAATTTTCAAGTCTCAGGGTTCAGCGTGCGGCTTTGAGTTTAGTGCAGACAGCGCGGATCTCCTCGACGGTGCCGATGATGAGGGCGCTGTCGTATTCAAAGACGAGGCCCGCTTTGAGCCCGAAGGTCTGGAGCGGCGCGGCGTAGGAGACATCGCCTTTGCCCGAGTCGCGGACCCGATAGACGGTGGCGAAGTCGGTGTGCGGGGCGTAGATGCCGATCCCCTGCCCCACCGCATCGACCCAGGCGAGCCAGGGTTCGCTGAACTTGATGTATTCGTTCGGCTTCCCTGGCTGCTGGCGGACGATGGCTCCTGTCGCCTTGTCACAAAAGACGAGCGTATCGAATCGCGGCTGGACGAACATAGCGGGGAGTTCCTGGTGGCGGGCTTTGTGTTCGGTCTTGCCGGTGTAAGTCATGCGGAACTTCATCCGGGCGAGCGCGCCGTCGAGCGTGAGCCATTCCTCGAGGATCATGTCGTCCACATCTTTCCCGCTGGCCCACTGGCGCGGTCGGGTCTTCACGTAGAGGGACGTTTGCGTCTCCTTTTTCTCCAGCACGGTCGCGGGCACGCCCTTCCAGCTCCCACCCTGCACGGGGTTGTAACGCCACGGCTGGCCGTTCCAATCCGAGCCATCCGAGTCGCCATAAAACGACTGCTGCACGTAGCGGCCGTGGTCGAATGCGTTCAGGAGATTGTCCTTCGAGTCAGAACGCGAAAACCAGCCGATGCTGCCGCCCGCATCGAGATTCACCCCCAGTCGGACTTTCCCATTATCGAGGAAAACCCAGTTCCCCTGCGCGCCCACCACGCTGCAAAGGAGACAGAAAAAGAATACCCCGATGAAAAATATCGGCGTCCGCCGGAAACTCGCGGTCGTAGAGCGTGAATCCCTTGAAATGATTGGAATCTTCATACTGATTGGCGAAACTGTGACCACCGCGAACAAACGCGCCGAGCTAATTATATTTAGAGGTGGACCAGCCCTGCACGGGTCTTGCTAATAAAGCTCAGCCCGAATGAATCGACCGAAAGACAATCCACCACCACGCCGCAACGCCGGCGTCTTTGTGCGCACGCCTGCGGCGATCGTGGAGGATTGCCCCCGGCCCGACCCCATCGGGACAACGCTGGCGGTGATGATCATCGCCATCGGACTACTGACGCTGAAGGGCGAACTTCCTTCCGCCGTCGCTGCCTATGGGGCGAAACTCACGCTCAGCGCGCTCATTCTGAGCTTCCTCTTCGACCTCAAAAAAGGGCTCTCAAACCTCATCCGCGCAGATGTGATGGCGATGCTGGCGTTCTACTTTCTCACGCTGTTCGAGTTTCTCTTTCCGCAGACGCTTTTCGACACGCTGGCGCACCCGACGAGCGCGATGTTCGCGACGCAGATCGTGCTGGCGGCATTCATCGGGATGCTGATCGGGCGGCACTTCATCCACCCGAAAGTGCAGCCTTTTCAAAAAGTGCTCACGTATGAGATTCCAGCGCGGTTCCTCGTGGGGCTGTTCTGGGTGGCGTTTTGCGTGGGCTACATGCACCAGTGGACGGCGCCGAAGGTGAGCTGGGATTTCGTAAAGTGGATCGATTACTCGATGGCCGCGCGCTTCGAGCAGCCGTGGGGTCGTGGACGGCTCGGCGACTTCGGCGCGCTCATTTATGAACTGAATATGCTCATCAATCTCGTGCCACCACTGGCCGGGATCATCCTCGCACGGCGGCAGCGCTTTGGCGGGGTCGCGCTCCTGCTGATCCTGCTGGCGTATTTACTGACGCTGTTTCTCGCGTTTTGCGGCGGCACTCGGAATGTGCTCGCGACGTTCCTCGTCACATTCGTCATCGGCTACGCATTCGCTTCGCCCAAGGGGAAAAAGAAGGAGCTATTCCTCATCGGTGGAGCTGCTGCGGCGCTGCTGGTGTTTGGCACGCTGACGATGATCCACATCCGCACTGTGGGGCTTAAAAAATATCTCGCGGGCGAACTCCCACACTCCGTCGGCAAGACGGATTCGCTCTACGTGGATTACAACCTCTACAACATCTCCAAGCTCACCGAAGTCTTCCCAAAGCGCCTCAACTACCTGGGCCTCGAAGTAGCCTACCTTGCCGCAGTTCGGCCCGTCCCGCGTGCTCTCTGGCCGGGCAAGCCCGAGGGACTCTCCAGCACCATCGAGAAAGCGCTCGGCTACGACAAAGGAAACATCACCATCTCCGCGAGCTTCGCGGGCGAGGCTTACATCTCCGGCGGCGTCTTTGCCGTGATGCTGTTCGGGATGTTCTTCGGCGCGGTCAACGGCTGGTGGTCGCACCTCGCATCGCCGCGCAACTCGGAGTTGGGCATCCTCATTTACTCCTCGGGCTTCTTCGCCGCCGTCATCTCGATGCGCAGCCTCTTCACGTACACCACCGCCCTTTTACCCACTGTCGCCGCCATCGTCGGCGGCACCTACCTGGTCCGCTACCTCGCGGAAAAAGCGCGCGTCCTCGGCTTCCGGGGCGGAAATCGAGCGCGGCAGGTCATGCGCACCGCTCGCCCAGGACCACCACCACGCAGACCATGATCACACCACTCGTCACAGTCACATTTGTCGGTTGGCAACGCCGCGACGCACTAGAGCGCGGGATAAAAAGCGCGCTCGACCAGGACTACCCCGCCATCGAAATTCTCGTGCTCGACAACTCCCCCAAGGACGACATCCACCGCTGGCTGCTCGAAGCATACCCGCAAGTAAAGAGCATCAAAACAGCCCACCCCATCCCACTCCCCGCCGCACGCAATATCCTCGTCGCCACAGCGCGCGGGGAGTTCGTCGTCTTCCACGATGACGACAGCTTTTTCCACTCCCAATACGACGTGAGCACCGCCGTGCGATACGCACAGGAGCACCCCGAAGCCGCCTGCCTCGCCTTCCGCGTGGGCGACGGCACGGGCGACTGGAACCCGCAATTCGACGCCCCCGACGCGATGCCGCACTACACCTTCATCGCCTGCGGCACTATGTTCCGGCGCACCGACTTCGCGGCGGCGGGCTGGTACTACGAAGACTTCTGGCTCTACGGCGAAGAGCGCGTCATCAGCCTCGGCTTCTACGGCATCGGCAAAGAAATCCACTACATCCCCACCGTCTCCAGCATCCACATCCCTGAGCTGACGGGCCGCGACGAGGACAACAGCGCGCGCTACAACTTATGCGACGTCGTCATGGTCGCTGGCACTGCGCTGCTCAAATTTCCATTTCCCGGCGTGCTCTTCTGGTATCCCGCATTGCAGCTCTTCTATTTCTTCCAAGTCCTCATCCTCCGCCGCCGCCCGCTCATCGCGATAAAAGGACTGCTCTTCGCGATCAAATTACTCCCCTCCTTCCTCCGCCACCGCAGCCCCATCTCGCGCAAGGCATACCTCCGCTGGCGCGAAGTCCGCCGACAGGTCAACGCCGAATACCTCCGCCGCACGGGCCGCTGGAAATGGTATCACTCCTACCTCCCCGCAGTGGGATGAAAGTCGCCCTCGTCTCCGTCCTACCCTCCCCCTACCAGCGCGACCTCTTCGCCGCCATCGCCGCGCTTCCCGAGGTTAAATTGAGCGTCTTCTATATGGAGCACGCCGCCCCCGATTCGCCCTGGCCGCAAAAGCCCCTCGCCAGCTACGAGCGCTACCTCCCCGGCTTCTGGTTCGGCCTCGGCAAAGCGCGCATCCATTGCAACTGGCAGCTCCCCTCGCCAGCCGACTACGACATCACCATCATCAACACCCTCACCGTCTCCCTCACTGGCCAGTGGCTCATGCGCGCCCGGCTGCGCCGCAAAAAGTGGATGTTCTTCGGCGAAAAACTCGGCCCCCGCAGCCGCAAACAAGACATCCTCACCGCCCCCCTCCACCGCGCCAGCGGCATCGCCGCCATCGGCTCCTGGGCCGAGCGCGACTACCGCGCACGCTTCCCCCGCGTCCCCGTCTTTAACATCCCCTACCACTGCGACCTCCAGCCCTTCCTCGACGCCCCGCGCCCCGCACGCCAGCCCGGCACCGTCACCTTTTTCTTCTGCGGACAAATGATCGCCCGCAAAGGGCTCGACCTCCTCCTCGCCGCATTCGCACAGCTCCCCGACCACGCCCGTCTCCTCCTCGTAGGCCGCGAAGCCGAGCTACCCGCGCTCCTCGCCGCCCTGCCGGAAAGCGTCCGCGCCCGCGTGAAATACGCCGGCTTCCAAGCCCCCGACGCCCTCCCCCAATACTTCGCCCAAGCCGACGTCTTCGTCCTCCCCAGCCGCTACGACGGATGGGGCGTCGTCGTGAACCAAGCCCTCGGCGCGGGCCTCCCCATCATTTGCAGCGACCAAGTCGGCGCAGGCCACGACCTCGTCCTCGACGGCGAAAACGGAGCCATCTTCCGCGCCGGAGACACCGCATCCCTCGCAGAAAAAATGCGCCGCTTCACCCAAGACGAAACCCTCGCCACTCGCCAAGGCGCAGCCTCCCGCGCCCGCGCCGCCGACTGGACGCCCGCACGCGGCGCAGAGCGTTGGCTCGCCGCACTCCAAGCAATCACCGCATGAAAACACTCCTCGTCTCCAGCAGTTCCGGCTCCCGTGGCGGCGGCGAACTCTACCAGCTCTACCTCGGCCAAGCCCTCCGCGAGCGCGGCCACGAAGTCACCCTCTGGATGTCCACCCACGAGCGTATGGACGAACTCGCCGCCCTCTTCGCCCCCATCGGCCCAGTCATCCGCGCGCCCTACACCAACACCTACGACTACCGCTTCCGCTCCCTCAACCACCTCCTCGGCGGCACCATCGCCAAGCGCATCGCCCAACAATGGTGCCAGCTAAAACCCGATGTCATCCACCTCAACAAACAAAACCTCGAAGACTGCCTCGACCTCCTCGAAGCCGCCCGCCTCACCCAAATCCCGAGCCTCGCCACCATCCACATCACCCAGGACGCAAAATACCTCCGCGCCAAGTACGCCGCCCCCCGCGACTGGGTCGCCCGCCGCTTCCTCAAGAAATTCCCCGGCATCCTCATCCCCACACTCGACCAGCGCGAACGCGAGCTGCGCGACTTCGTCGGCCCGCAAGCGCGCATCCACACCGTCGTCAACGGCGTCCCCCTCATCGACCTCACCCAGCGCGCCACCTCCCGCGCCGACGTCCACGCCGAACTCAACATCCCCGCCGACCAAAACATCATCCTCGCCGTAGGCCGCGTCGTCCCCCAAAAGCGCCCCTTCCTCTGGCTCGACTGGGTAGATAAACTGCACCGCCAACTCCCCAACACCCGCTTCGTGTGGGTCGGCGGCGGCGAGCTTGCAGACGACTTCGACCGCACTGCCCGCGCGCGCAACCTCCCCGTCCACCGCGTAGCGTGGACCAATAACGTCCCTCGCTACCTCCTCGCCGCCGACGCCTTCATGCACACTGCCGAGTTTGAAGGGCTCTCCTTCGCTCTATTGGAGGCACTCTCTGCCGGGCTCCCCATCATCATCACGGCAAACCTCCTCGCCGAACTCCCCTTCCTTACCCCCGAAGTATCCGTCGCACTCTCCGACGATGGCGCATGGCGCGAGCCCCTCCAAAGCCCAGCCCACCTCGCCAAGCTCGCCCACAACACCCGCGCCCTCGCCGAAGAAAAATTTAGCTTTGCGCGGATGGCACGCGACTACGAGGCGCTATACTTGATGAAGTGAACATTCATTTCCACGAACCACCGCCCGCGCAGAAGCTCGGGGGGCTCGATGCCGCGATCCGTAGTATGGAGGCGGCGCTGCGGGCGCTCGGGCACACGGTGCTCGTGAATCCTACGGATTACCGCGAGCCGCCGAATGTGGTGCATTTTCATGGGCTGTGGCAGCGCGGATACCCGGCGCTGGCGGCGCGTGCGGGGAAGGCCAGCGTCCCCGTCATCGTTTCGCCGCACGGGATGCTGGAGCCGTGGGCGCTGAATCATAAGCGCTGGAAGAAACTGCCTTACTTCCACCTCATCGAGAAACGCTGGCTGGCCCGTGCAGCCTGCATTTTAGCCACTGCGGAGCCGGAGGGGGCGCGGCTGCGTGAGCTTTTGCCCGCGACGCGCATCGAGAGTATCCCGCTCGGGCTCACGAGCGATGCGCGGCCCGACTACACCGCCGCTCGTGCTGCGCTGGGCTGGCGCGAGGAGGAGACGGTGCTGCTTTACCTCTCACGCATCCACGAAAAGAAGGGGCTCGATTTGCTGCTCACGGCGCTCGCGGGTGCGGAGCAAAAAGCGAACACGCGCCTCGTCATCGTCGGCCCGGAGGAGCAACCCGCCTTTGCCCAAAAATGCCGCCTCCTCGCCGAGCGCCACGCGATGAACCTCCCGCGCATCGATTGGCTCGGGCCCGTGTGGGGGGATGAGCGCTTCCGTTACTTTCAAGGCGCAGACCTCTTTTGCCTGCCCACGCATTCGGAAAACTTCGGCCTCGTCGTGCTCGAATCGCTGCAAGTCGGCACGCCGGTCCTCACCACCACCGGCACGCCGTGGGGCTCGCTCACACCGCCGAGCGGCTACATCGCCGAGCCCCGCGCAGACAGCCTGCAAGCCCAACTCACGCGCTTTTTCAAAACGCCCACGCTCACCGAATCGCAACGCGCCACCATCGCGGAGAGCACGCGCGCGATTTACCACTGGGACACGCTCGGCCGGCGGTATGAGAGCCTGTATAAAAGCCTGTAGCGGCTGTCTATCGGGCAAGCTGTCTGCTATGTATGCAGCCCAGCCCAATCATGTCCGACCAATCTTCTGCCAAAGCGCCCGCGCTTTCCGCCCGCACGTTCACCGTGCTCTTCCTGCTCATCGCGCTTGTCGGCACCGCTCTGCGCGTCTCCGACTCCGGCTCGTTCCGCCGCGTCGGGTTCGATGAGATTATTTACCGCCGCTACGTGAACATGATGGATGGCGGGAAAACGACCGTCGGCGTCTTCCAGCGCGACATGACGATGGTGCCCTACCAAATCACCGTGGAGGGCTCTGGCGCAGGCGCGATGCCCGATTTATGCGGGCTCTTCCTCGACTCGCAGGCCTCGGAGAAAACGGAGTGCGAGCTGCCGCCCACGCGCTTCCTTTACATCTACGCATCGTGGATTTGGAAGCGCATCCAGTTCGGCGACACGCCGCCGCTTTCTACTGCGGAAATGCAAGCGCCCGTCGTGAATGACGACCGCTCCCGCGATGCCGACCATCGCGACCCCGCGCTGGCCTCGCTGCACCGTGTCGCGTGTCTTTTCACCATCCTCCTCATGCTCGCGGGCGGGCTCTGCGCTTGGCGCATGGCCGGCTACGGCGCGGGCCTCGGCGTGCTGGCGCTCATGGCGTTTAGCCCCGTGCAGATTCACTTCAGCCAGCACGCGCTCATTGATGGCTTCTTCGCCTTTTGGGCGATGATGGCGCTGTGGACGACTTGGGAGTGCCTGCAAAATCCGACGTCGAAGCGCTGGCTCGCAGCACACGGCGTCTTCCTCGCGCTGCTCCCGCTGGCGAAGCTGGAAAACGCGTTCTTCGTCTGCGTGGGCCTCGGCGCAATCATCCTTGCGAATCGCTGGCTGAAATTTGGCACCGCCACGCCGCGCTTTATCCTCACGAGTATTTGCGCGCCGCTCGTCGGCATCGCGCTGCTCAGCGCACTCGCAGGCGGGCCGTCCACATTCATCGCCATCTACAAGATGCTCGTGGCGAAAGCGCAGAATCTCCAATACGCGAAACTCACCGGGGACGGGCCGTGGTATCGCTACTTTTTGGACATGATCACCGTGAGCCCCATCGTCGTCCTCCTCGCGCTCGGCGCTGTGTTTAAGCTCATCCCAGCGCGGAAGGAACTCACGTTCGTCGCCCTATTCGTCGCCGCCAGCTACATCGTCATGTGCAACATCCCCTACGGCATGAACCTCCGCTACACGAGCATCTGGGAGATGCCCTTCCGCCTCGGCGCAGTGCTCATGGTCGGCTCGCTCACCGCATGGCTCCAGCATCGGCAGTGGCTTGCGGTCGTCGTGATCATCAGCGGCATCTGCGCCTACGATCTGCGGCAATACGAAATCTTGGCCACCAACCCCAAGCTCCCCCTCTACGAGCTCGTCCCCAACGATCTGCTGCGGCTAACGAAAATCCTCAAATCGCCGAGCGATTTGTAGGAAATGGCGAATAACGAATGACGAAGCCCCCCATCTCATCCGTTCCACCCTGAATTCATCGGCACTTCCGGCGAAATCGTCGCGCAAACCGTGTAAGATCGCACGTTCCACATGCTCGTTACCAAAATGCCGTTTTCCCATCATGGGGAGCGGTCCACCGCTTTTATGGCAAGAGGAAATTCACCGAAAAAAACTTTTGTCTAAGGTGTCCGTAATTTTCTTGGATACCCCCACTAATTGTGGTGTCATGCGGACCTGCGCCCAATGGAGAGTGTTATTCACAGTATGGACTCTGAAAGACACCACTTGTTAGCCCTTTGCGCACAAAGTTTTCACCAAGTTATTCACAATGCCAACCATGCCCACGCTCCAAACTATCCGCCGTGCCTCTTCTGGGCGCGCAAACGTCGCCGCGACCCGTCGCGGCGTCTCCAAGAAATCCAAAGCAAAAGGTCTGCGATTTGACCGCGTTTTCAGCAACGCCGCCATCGCGCCTTTCGATGAACTCGAATGGGAAACTCGCACCGCTGCAATCACCGATGATTCGGGCAAGGCGATTTTCAAACAGGACAACGTCGAGGTGCCGAAAACGTGGTCGGAGCTGGCGACGAAGATCGCGGTGTCGAAGTATTTTTACGGCGACATCGCGAATGGCACGGACCCATTTCGAGGTGGGCGCGAGCGGTCGGTGAAGCAGCTCGTGCATCGCGTCACGCGCACCATCGCCGATTGGGGATTGGCAGACGGCTATTTTGCCGACAAGGAGACGGCGGAACTTTTTTACAACGAGCTGACTTGGCTCTGCGTGAACCAGCACGGCGCGTTCAATTCGCCGGTGTGGTTTAACTGCGGGCTTTTCCACCAATACGGCACCGGCACGGGGCGCGGTGAGGGTAACTATTTCGTGAATCGCGACACCCGCAAAGCCGAGCGTGCGCCGACGCAATACGAGTATCCGCAATGCTCCGCGTGCTTCATTCAGCGCGTGGACGACAACATGGAAAGCATCATGGGCCTCGCGCAGTCCGAGGCAATGCTCTTCAAATATGGCAGCGGCTCCGGCAGCGACCTCACCCCGCTCCGCTCCACGCGCGAAAAACTCTCCGGCGGCGGCAAACCGAGCGGGCCCCTCTCCTTCCTCAAAGTGTTCGATCAAGTCGCAAACGTCGTGAAATCCGGCGGCAAAACGCGGCGCGCTGCGAAGATGAATACGCTCAAGGATTTTCACCCCGACATCGAGGAATTCATCGAAGCAAAAACGAAGGAAGAAAAGAAAGCCTGGGCACTCATCGCGCAGGGCTACGACTCGTCTTTTAACGGCGAAGCATACGGCTCGGTGATGTATCAAAACGAGAATCTTTCTGTGCGCGTGAGTGATGAGTTTATGGACGCCGCGATGGCGGGCCGCGAGTGGTGGACGAAGCGCGTGACCGACGGCAAGCCGTGCGAGAAAAAGGACGCCAAGACGCTCCTACGCAAGATCGCAGAGGGAACGTGGGTCTGCGGCGATCCCGGAATGCAGTTCGATACGACCATTGATAAATGGCATACTTGCCGTGGCACAGCCCGGCAAAACAGCACGAACCCGTGCTCCGAATATCTCTTCCTCGACAACACCGCGTGCAACTTGGCGTCGCTCAATTTGATGAAGTTCAAAAAGGCCGACGGCTCGTTCGATGTCGAGCGGTTTAAAGCTGCCGTGCGCGTCTTCATCACCGCGCAAGAAATCGTCGTGGATAACGCCAGTTACCCCATCAAAGAGATCGCCGAGAACTCGCACATTTTCCGCACGCTCGGGCTCGGCTACGCGAATCTCGGCTCGCTCATCATGAGCTACGGACTCGGCTACGACAGTGACGAAGGCCGCGCACTCGCAGGCGCGATCACCGCCATTATGACTGGCCACGCTTACGAGCAAAGCGCCCGCATTTCGCAAGTCATGGGCGCGTTCCCCGGCTACCGCGACGCCCGCTGCACCGGCGTCGAAAAGCCCGCGCAAAAGGACAACGTCGCCGCCATGCGCAAGGTCATCGAACTGCACCGCGACAGCGTGGACGGCATCCAAGTCAGCGAACGATTCGGCTTTTTGAAAACGGAAGCCCGCACCGTATGGGACAGCGCCCTCGCGCTCGGCGACAAGCACGGCTACCGCAACGCGCAAGTCACCGTGCTCGCTCCGACCGGCACCATCGGGTTCCTCATGGATTGCGACACCACCGGCATCGAGCCCGACATCGCGCTTGTAAAATACAAGCTGCTCGCAGGCGGAGGCGTCTTGAAAATCGTTAACCAAACCATCCGCCCCGCGTTGCAAAACCTCGGCTACAACCGCCGCGACGTAGAACGCATTGAGGCGCACATTGACCAGCACGACACCATCGAAGATGTCGGCGGCGAAAGCTCCGGCCTCCGCCCAGAGCACCTCAGCATTTTCGACTGCGCATTTCAGCCCGCAAACGGCACCCGCAGCCTGCACTATCGCGGCCACATCCAAATGATGGCCGCAGCCCAACCGTTCCTCAGCGGCGCAATCTCAAAAACCGTGAACATGCCCAAAGACGCCACCGTCGAGGACATCATGAACACCTACATCGAAGGCTGGCAGCTCGGTTTGAAGGCCATCGCCATCTACCGCGACGGCTCGAAAGGAAGCGCCCCCATCGCCACCGACAAAAAGACCCACGCCACCAGCTCCGTCGCCGAAGTCGAAGCCATCGCAAACAACGAAACCGACCGCCTTGCTGAACTCGAAGCCGAACTCGCCGAACTGCGCGCCAAAGCCGACCAGCCCTTGCGCAAACGCATGGCCGACACTCGCGTCGCCCTCACCCACAAATTCGACATCGCCGGCCACGAAGGCTACATCACCGTCGGCATGTTTGAAGACGGACAGCCCGGCGAACTTTTCGTCCAAATGCAAAAAGAAGGCAGCACCCTCGGCGGCCTCATGGACACCGTCGGCGCACTCACCAGCATGGCCCTGCAATACGGCGTCCCGCTCGACAGCATGGTGCGCAAATTCGCCCACCAACGCTTCGAGCCATCCGGCTTCACTAAAAATCCCGACATCCGCACCGCCAGCAGCATCACCGACTACGTCTTCCGCTGGCTCGGCTGCCAATTCATCAAAGGCTACAAAGAAGCCACTAGCCCCCACAAAGGCCAAGCCGAACTCCCGATGAAGGAACTCGCCGAACTGGATAAAAAGGCTCTCAACCGCCCCGTCCCCGACCTAGAGCGCACCGCCGAGCCGAGCGTCATAGACATCGTCACCCACGGAGGCAGCAGCGAAGGCCACCCCCACATCGCCCAAGCCACCAACACCCACGCCGACCGCCTGAAAACCGCACTGGGCCACATGTATATGGACACCACCTGCTCCAACTGCGGCAGCAGCAAAGTCATCCGAGCCGGAGCCTGCGGCGTCTGCACCGAATGCGGAACCAGCCAAGGGTGTAGTTGAGAGTTGAGAGTTGAGAGCTGAGAGACCCAACGTCCTCAGTCTCACCAAACATTTTTCCATGACCACAAACGACAAAGACCAAACTCGAGACGAAGAAAACGGCCCGGTTTTAGCCGATTGAGCCGAAGCATTGTCCGCGGAAAACACGGAAACCTGCCGCGATCTCTCAACGCTCAACTCTCAACTTTCCCAAGGCCGTCAGCCCGACAAATCAGCCCAACCAACCAAAGCCACGCGCCGCTTGAGCAATCAGGCGGCGCGTGCACGGTTTTTTCACCAAAACTATCCTGTCGCTTAAACCCGAATGCCGCGATTGAGGTCCGCAGATTTCGCGGATTTGCGCAGATTGATGGAACCGCAAGCCCAGCAGTCATTGCACGTTTCTGTCCCGTTCTCGATTGACCTATCGCAGAGAAAATCTGCGTAAATCTGCGAAATCTGCGGAAGAAAAAGCGGCGTTCGGGTTAAACCGGTTTTCCTCACCGCCCCCAGCGCGCTGCGAGTGCGACGGCGTTGAGGATGAGCAGGATGAGGACGGGACGAACGGAGCGCGACGCGACTCCTGAGACGACGTCTTTTTCCCGCATAGAAAATAGCACGAGCCACGGCCAGCCAAACCACGCGGCCCATGCCCAAAGATGCACGCCGCTCGGGTTGCGCGGGGTGTCGAGATACCAGTCCCACCAACCCCGCGTGTGACGTGCGACGGGCTCCAGATTCGCGATGGTGGCGAGGACGATGAGTGCGGCGAAAGCGGACACTTTTGCATGGCTGGCGCGTGGACTGAGGAGGAGGACCGTCTCGCGCGCGGCGATGATGAGCGTGGCCCAGAGCAGCGGCCAGCCGATGGGAACGGCTAGGAACGTCGCTCCCAGGCCGCTACCAAATGCCATGCCGCCAAACGGGATGTGAGTTGTGACATTGAGGAAACCGAGAAGGAACGCGCTCCCGGCGGTGAATCCAAGCCACGCTCGTGCGGTGCGGAGGCCGTTCGCGGCGGTGACGACGAGGTGCAGGTTCACGACGGCGAGGGCGAGGCAGATGAGATCGGCATTTTGCGCCAGCAAAAGCACGGCGGCGCGGAACGCGGCATCGGGCGGCGGCGGCTCGCCCTCCTGCATGGAAAAGCCGAGCGTGGTCGCATCCACCGGGCCGAGCCACACGACGGCGAGCCACGCACTCGCAGCAAGGAAGAGCCCCCACAAAATGCCTACGAGTGGCTCCAGAGAACGAGAGAGAAGCGAGCGTGCCATTTTATGCGATAGGGAAGCGCCAGACTTCGGGCGTCCAAGCTGCGGTGAGCCAGGCGTCGGGCGTGGCAAACTCGCGGGCGATGACTTCCTTTTCCGTGATTTGGAAATACATCAGCGCCTGCGTCTCGCTTTTGAAATGGGCGGAGTTGTCGGTGTTGAAAACGGCGATTCCCTTCACAGGCGGCCCGTCTTTTCCGAGCTTCGGCGTGGTGCCATCCCACGGGAAAATCTTCCGCACATGCGTGTGTCCGTAAAGGATCGCGGCGATGCGATATTTCACGAGCACGGCGTGGTAAGCGGCTACGTCGGCGTAGTCCCACTCGTTTTTGCTCACCAAGGCTGCGTCGAGCGGCGCGCAGTATCGCGCGACATCAACGTGGTGGGTGATGACCGCAGGCCGCCCGCTATCGCCCACGCGCTCGGCGAGGTCGCTGGTGAGAAATGCGAGGCTCTCCAGGGAGGCGTAGCGGCGCGGGCGCTCGACCTCTTTTGCCGCTCCGACGACGATGCCGAGGTTGATGAAATGGACGCCGTTCCAGTCCCACGAAAAGTGCATCCCGTTCGCGGAAACGTTCACATCTTTCCGCCGAGTGTTGCGCTCTTTCAGCCCATCAATGACGTGCCCCTTGCCCTGCGGCCCGTCGTGATTCCCCCACACTTCGCGGACGGGATAGCGCAGTTTGCCGTCGCCGCCATTGAGCCCCCAATCGGCGGTAAACGCGGCCCACTCCGTCTTCTGCATCGCGACATTCGCTTCGCCATTCTTGTCGCCGGTATCAATGAGATCGCCGGAGTGGATGACGCCTTGCACGTCGGCGACTTTACCGCCGCCGGCCTCGTCGGGGATGTCGGTGCCGGGGAGTTTGTTCAGCCATTCGATGAGGCGGGCGTTAATGTCGCGGGAGGTTTCATCCATCGCGCCGGGGTTCTCTTTATCGGCGAGATAGTGAGTGTCGCTGGCGAGGAGGAAAGACGCACATTTTCCCTCCGGCACGGCTGCGCCATCGGCAGCAAAGAGCGGGCGCAGAGCGAAGAGCCCGGTTGCGGAGGCTGAGAGTTGAAGGAAGCGACGGCGATTCATGCGCGGGGAAATGGCGGAAGGCGAGCGGTGCGGCAATGCTGAAAAGCTGCTCACCACCTCGGGAGGAATCCCATGATGCGCTCGACCATCAGCGCGTGGCCGACTTCGTTCGGGTGGATACGCTCGCCGAATAGGGCTGCGGAGGCGGGCCAGTTTGCCTCCGTCAGTTCCGGGATTGCCAGCACGGGGATGTTGCTGGCTTGTGCGGTGGCTTGCAGGCGTGCGCGGTAGTCCGTCATGCGCTGGCCTTCTTCTGCGCTGGTCCACTGGCCGGGGTCGGTGTCGGGAGTGTTCGGGTCGCGATAGACGGGGAGGACGATACCGAACCACGCGCCATGCGCCCGGCAGAGCGCGGCCATTTCGCTAAAATGCGCGGTGTATTCCTCCGGCGACGACCTCGGCTCTGGCGCACGTTGGCTCATGGCCACCGCATTTTTCACCGCAGCATCTGCTGTAAGATGCAGCAGTCCTTGGCTCCGGCACACGAGTTCTCGCGCCCATACTTGCTCCCCCGTCTGCGGGAAGGTCTCGCGGTCCGGCAGCCCAGCGGCGCGAATGTCGTTCCAGCCGAAGCACGCAGTCACGGCATCGGGCTTCAGCTCCGCAATGTCGCGCCGCAGCCACGCCAAGCCTTGCCCGCTTGTGTAGCCGGGGCAGGCCAGCGGGATGACTTCGATTTCGCGGCCCGGATATTTTGCGCGCAGCAGTTCCGCGAGCAGTGCGGGATAAGGTCGCCCGATTTCCACCTGCGCGGGGTTTGCCCGGTCCCGCGCGACGGGCACGCGGTAGCCAAAGGTCACCGAATCGCCGAGCGTGATGATGCGGAGTTGGCCGGGCTTTTTGGGCATGATGTCCCGCTCCATGCGGATGCCTCGGCTGTTGGTGGAGACGGAGGTGAAGTCCCACCACACGTCTTTGAGCTTGGGGCGAATCTTCCACGTCAACAACGGGTCGAACTCGAACATCCCCTTTGTATTTTCGCCCTGCGTATCCTGCCGGAGTTGCGGCGAGCTGATGAATACCTCCAGCGGGTCTAAGTGCGGACGCAACATGCGCGTGCCGACTTCAAACACGAGCAACAAAGCAGGCACTAAAGCCAGCGCGACTCCCACGAGAGCCCATTTCGCACGACGAGTGGATTTCGACATACCGGATATTCCCCATTCCTCGCCGAGAACTCCAGCCCGCATCTGCAACACATCACTCTGGAACTCCTTCGGAAGCCCCCATAGAAACACTCGACCGGACTCACAATGAATCGTCGCACTTTCCTAACATCCACCCTCGCCGCCAGCCTCAGCACCACTCTGCACGCGCAGGACAAAAAGCCCGTGCGCATTCTACTCCGCTCGTCTTGGCAGACGGTAAATATCGGCGACATCGCCCACACGCCGGGGATGCTGGCGCTGCTGGAGAAACATCGACCCGATGCGGAGGTGACGCTTTGGCCGAGTAGCGTGGACCGGGGCGTGGAGGAGATTTTGCGGGCGCGTTTCCCGAAGCTCAAAATCGCAAAGAGTAAGGCGGAGAAGGACGCTGCGCTGGCCGAGTGCGATTTTTTCCTGCACGGCTCCGGCCCCGGATTGGTCGGTGTGAAAGAGGCACAACTCGCGCAGGCGGCGGGCAAGCCGTATGGCTTTGGCGGTGTGACGCTGAACGACGCTGAGATCGCAGGGCAGCGTGAACTGTTGGCGGGGGCGAAGTTCGTTTTCCTCCGTGACACGGATTCAATGCGAGCGTTGGGGACCGCGACTGGAATGAAAGCTCCGCAGACTCAGTTCGGGCCGGATGCGACCTTCGCCATAGACCTGCGCGACGACGCTGCTGCCGCCGCGCTTTTAAAGGAATGCAACATGGAGCCTGGCAAATTCCTCTGTGCCATCCCGCGCCTGCGCTGGACACCGTATTGGGAAATCCACCCCGAATCGAGAAAGCCCGACCTCGAACGCATCAAAGTGAACGAGGAATTTGCGGAGAAGGACCACGCGAAGCTGCGCGAGGGCATCACGGCTTGGGTAAGGGAGACGAAGATGCGGGTGCTCCTCACGCCCGAGATGACTTACGCCGTGCCTCTGCTGCGCACGCTGCTCTTTGATAAATTGCCCGACGATGTGAAGCCGCACGTCCGCTTTATGGAGCGTTACTGGCTCACTGCGGAGGCGTGCAGCGTGTATGCACAAGCGGCGGCGCTCGTGAGCATGGAGCAGCATTCTCCCATCATGGGCATCGCTGCCGGAGTGCCTTCCGTGCTAGTCCGCCAGCCCACGGATACGCGCAAAGGTCGCATGTGGTATGATCTAAAAATGGACGATTGGGTCTTTGAAGTGGATACCACCACAGGCGCACAAATCGCCGCCCGACTCGTGCAAATCGGCCACGACCTCCCCACCGCCCGCGCCACCGCTGCGAAAGCCCGTGCCCTTGCTCACGAACGCATGGCGGCGATGATCTCCGCCATCGGGTGACTCGATAGCGCGCCTTTACGACAAATGCGCGGCGCGGTGGAGCTGCGCGTAGCGTCCACCCTTGGCGACGAGTTCATCTCCACGGCCTTGTTCGACGACCGTGCCTTCGCTGAGGACGATGATGTTATCCACTCGATGAATCGTCGCGATGCGATGGGTGATGATGAGCGTGGTGCGCCCTCGCATTAGATCTTCGAGCGTCGTCATGATGGCGGCTTCAGTCTGCGGATCGAGGGCGCTGGTGGGCTCGTCGAGGATGAGAATAGGGGCGTTTTTGAGAAAGGCGCGCGCGATTCCGATGCGTTGGCGCTGGCCAACGCTGAGGTGCCCGCCGCGTTCGCCGACTTGGGAGGCGTAGCCGCCGGGCATGGCGGCGATGAATTCATGCGCCTGAGCGCGTTTTGCGGCTTCGACGATCTCGGCCTCGGTGGCGTCGGGGCGACCATAGGCGATGTTCTCGCGGATAGTCGTGGAGAAGAGCAGCGTGTCTTGAAGGACGATGCTGATCTGGGCGCGAAGCGAGCGCTTTGTGAGCGTTCGGAGGTCGTGCCCATCGACGCTGACGCGGCCTTTCACCGGGTCGTAAAAGCGCGGGACGAGCGAGAGCATCGTGCTTTTCCCCGCACCGGTGCCGCCTACAAATGCGACGGTCTGACCGGGAGCGATCCGCACATTGACATCGTGGAAAACGAGACGCTTTTCATCGTAGCCAAACGAGACATTTTCCAAAACGACCTCCCCTTTGACCGGAGGCAGTTCTTTGGCGTCCGGAGCGTCGGGAACGTCGTTCTCGCGATCCAGCACCTCGAAGCAACGCTGCGTGCCAGCGGCAGCGCCTTGCAATCCCCACGCGACGTGCGTGAGAGCTTCGAGCGGCTGGTAGAGCATGAGGACAAGCGTGGAGAGCCACCAAATGTCCCCAAGCGAGAGCTTTCCATCCATGACATGCCGCGCGCCAAGGTAAAACATCGCAGCGCTGCCCGTCGCGACGAGCGTGCCCACGATAAGAGCGCTGCGCATGGAGGTCGCGTTGAGGGTGAGATTGGCCTCTAGGCTTTGTTTGGCGCTCGATTGGAATTGGGCGACCTCGTATTCCTCGCGCCCGAATGCTTGGACGATTTTCACAGAACTGAGACCTTCCTGTGCAACCGTGAGAACGGCGCTTTCCTTTTCCGCGATTGCCGTGCTCTGCTCGCGTATCCTCTTGGCGTACCAGTAGATAGCGAGAACCATAAAAGGCACAATCAGCAGAGACAGCACCGCGATCTGACGATCCAGTGCCCACATCGTTCCGAAAGTTGCGACAAGAGCGATGGCACTTTGGAAGACAAAGAACCACTTCGAATAGACGGCTTGGATGCTCTGCGAATCATAGGCGACGCGAAAGGAGCTATCGGCGCTCCGCCGTTGATCGTGGAATTTTAGCGGTAGCGAATGGAGATAAGCATAGAGCTCCGTCCGCAGCCGGAGCAGAGCCTGCAAGCTGACTCGCAGGGTAATGACGGAAACCATGTAGCCAATTCCTCCAGCAAGCAGATGAAAGACGACCATGAGCGCGCAGACGGCCGCGAGGATCGCCGGAACACTCCAGCCATCGTGGACGACGCTATGAGCCGCAGCAGCGGGAAGGAGCGTGTCCACGATATACTTCATGGGCCACGGACGCAGGACATTGAATGCGCTCGCCAGAAGCGTAAGCAACATCGCGGCACACGTCGGCCCTGCGTAAGGGCGAAAATAGGACAAAGCACGGCGATGAACGGACATTGAGGGCGTAAATATCAGCCTTCTCCAGAAAAGCAAACACCCGGCTGACCTTACGGCCAGCCGGGTGCTGCGATACTCTTCGGGATTACAGGTTATACGGCGACCAGAACGATGTGGGGGCTTCGTTCGAGAGCGCGTTGAATGTGGCCGTCGGCACCTTCGGGGTCGTGTCCACCGCTGGAATGGTGAACGTGCTACCGATGATGTCTTTCGCACCGGACGCCTCCAAGCGGGTTCCCGGTTTCAGGTAAATGCGAACGTCCGTCCAACTCACCCCTGAGGATGCGGACTTGTTGTTTTCAACCGCATACATGGAAATCGCTGAGTCAATCATACGAAGGTCTTGAAGGACCTGCGTCGCCTGAGAGCGTCGGCGGCTGCGAAGGAAGTTCGGAACGGAAATCATGGCTAGAAGCGCGATGATGGTGACCACGATCATGATTTCAATGAGCGTGAAGCCCTCACGTTTGATATTCAGTTTTTGCAGCATTTGAATGTGAGTGTTCTCGCCCCCGGTGTGGACACAGGGCTGACCAGTCAGCGAGATAAAGTTCTCTACGCAAACACCCGACTAGCTTTGCAGCCAGCCGGGTGCTGCGAATGATTATGTCAACCGAGGATTACAGGTTGAACGGCGACCAGAACGACGTAGGGGCTTCGTTTGAGAGCGCGTTGAATGTTGCCGTAGGCACCTGAGGGGCCGTATCCACCGCAGGAATGGTGAACGTGTTGCCGATGATGTCTTTCGCGCCGGAGGTCTCCAAGCGGCTGCCTTGTTTCAGGTAATTGCGAACATCCGTCCAGCTCACCCCAGAGGATGCGGACTTGTTGTTCTCAATTGCGTATTGGTCAATCGCTGCATCGATCATGCGCAGATCTTGAAGGACCTGTGTCGCTAGAGCGCGGCGGCGGCTGCGCAGGAAGTTCGGGACGGCAATCGACGCCAGAAGGGCGATGATGGCGACCACGATCATGATTTCGACGAGCGTGAAGCCCCCGCGTTTGGTGTTTAGTTTCTGTAGCATTGTATTATTTCGTTTGTTTGTT
>CAMDQC010000072.1 GCA_945905735.1 Prosthecobacter debontii
TCGCCGCCGCCGCAGGCGCGCCCCGGCGGAACGCTCGATACCGCGGCCATTCGCGTCGGCCCGGCTGAGGCTCTTGCGAAGCTCCCCGGTGTCGCCGCGCAAGCGATCAACATCCGCGGAATCGGAGGCGAGCCGTGGTATCAAATCTACTCGCCCAAAGCTGCGCCCGCTTACGTCAGCGCCGTCGATGGACGAGTCGATCCCGCGCAGGACGAACGATATGCCGCCGAGATTGCATCCACTTTCCTCGGTGGCGTCGTTGTGAAGAAGCCCGCCTTTCTCACCATGTTTGACTCCGAGTATATCAACATCTTCCGCATGCTGCCCGTGTATCGTTTCGATGCAGGCGACGCGCTGGAGACTCGCGTCTATGTGAGCACGGCGACCGGCAGCGTCACCCGCCACACCGACCGCGAACGGCAGTTCGAAGCGAACATCTTCAGCAACTTCCACAAGCTCGCATTCATCCGCGACAAAAACGCCCGCGACCTTGTCCTCGGCGTCCTCACCGGCGGCGCAGCGCTTGCGTCCATCGCGGGAATCATTCTATTTTTCGCGACGCGCTCACGCAGTGTATGAAAGCCAGCGCACCGTCACTTTCCACTTCATGAAAACGAACCGTATCACACACATCCTATTTGCCGGCCTCGTCACCGCAGCATCGGCGCAACAACCAACCGTCCTCGAAGAAACCGTCGTCGTCGGCAAACGCGACGATCTACTCGGCACAGCGGGCGCGGCTTCACAGGCTTCTGCCAGCGGTGATGAACTGCGGGCGCGCCCGATGATGCGGCGCGGCGAGGCGCTGGAGGCCGTGCCGGGAATGGTCGTCACCCAGCACGCGGGCGGCGGCAAGGCCAACCAGTATTTCCTCCGCGGGTTCAATCTCGACCACGGCACCGACTTCGCCATCTCGATAGACGGGATGCCTGTGAATATGCGCACGCACGCGCACGGCCAGGGCTACGCGGATATGAATCTGCTCATCCCGGAGCTCGTCGATGCGGTGAACTATTACAAAGGCAACTACACCGCGCGAAATGGCGACCTCTCCAGCGCAGGCAGCGCGAACTTTCAACTGCTCAACGAGCTACCAAACGGCTTTGCGACGTTCGAGCTGGGCGAGAATAATTACTACCGCAGCGCGGCGGGGCACACGCTCCCGCTCGGCGCGGGGAAGCTGACGCTCGCGGGCGAATACAACTATTACGACGGCCCGTGGGTGCTCCGAGAGGCGTTCAATCGCTGGAACGGATTCGCCCGCTATTTTCAGGGAAATGCGGAGGATCATTTCTCCATCACGCTCATGGGCTATCGCGGGAAATGGCAGAGCACCGACCAGATTCCGCAGCGCGCAATCGGCGATGGACGGCTTGACCGCTTCGGCTTTGTGGATGGCTCCGACGGCGGGAACAGCGAGCGCTACAGTCTGCAACTGCACTGGCAGCAGACGGAGGGCAATGCGACGACGAAGCTGAATGTGTACGGGCTCTACTACGAACTCGATCTGTTCTCAAACTTCACCTACTTCCTCGACAACCCCGCACGTGGCGACCAGTTCGAGCAGGCCGAGAGCCGCTACGTCCTCGGCGGTGAACTCACCCGCACTTGGGATGGCCTGCGCGCTTTCAATAAGGACACTTCCGTGACGCTCGGCTTCCAGACACGCACCGACCTCATTGACGGAATCGGGCTGCACAAAACGGAGCGTCAGCAGCGGTTCGACACGGTGCGCGAGGATGACGTGACGGAGATCAGCGCGGGGCTTTTTGCCGAGGCGACGACGAAGTGGACGCCGTGGTTCCGCACCGTTGCAGGGCTGCGGGCGGACGGGTTCCTGTTCGATGTGGCATCCAACACCCGTGACAACAGCGGCGACGACCTAGCCGGAATCGTGAGCCCGAAGTTCGCCGCCATCTTTGGCCCGTGGAAGGAAACGGAGCTGTATCTCAACTTCGGCACCGGCTTCCACAGCAACGACGCCCGCGGAGTAAACACACGGCGCGACCCGCTGAGCGGCGACCGTGTTCCGCCGGTGGATGCGCTCGTCCGCACCATCGGCGCGGAAGTCGGACTGCGCACGCAAATCATCCCAAAAGTCACCGCGACTCTCGCGGGCTGGTGGCTGGATAGCGACAGCGAGCTGGTCTATGTCGGCGACGCTGGCACGAACGAAGCGGGCGCTGGCTCGCGGCGATTTGGGATCGAGACGACGGTCTATTGGGCACCGACTTCGTGGCTCACGCTCGATGCGGAATTTGCCGCCACGCATGCTCGGTTCCGCGACGTGGGAAGCGCCGACCGCATCCCGGACAGCGTGCCGCTGATGTTCAGCGGCGGCTTCGTAGTCGGCGCGCAGGGCAAGGAGGAAGGCTGGTTTGCAGGCACGCGAGTCCGCGCATTCGCAGGCCGCCCGCTCATCGAAGACAACTCCATCAAAGGCCGCCCGACCGTGACAGTGAACGCCAATCTCGGCTACCGCACCGCCCGCTGGGAAGCCGCCGTGGAGTGCCTTAACTTGCTCGACCGCCGCGACAACGACATCGAATACCGCTACCAAAGCCGCCTTGCCGGCGAACCCCTTGGCGGCTTCGACGACACGCACCTCCACCCCGCTGAACCGCGCATGTTCCGCGCACGGTTTACGTACAAGTGGTGAGCCTCGTTTGGATGTGCGCTCGAAAACCTCCACGTTCCTCAAAATTGGGTGTTTTTGCTTATTTTTGACGCCCAACAGGTTCGGGCAGACGTCTGACGGAGGTTGCGGGACGTTCTTTTTTCCGCTGGCAGACATCTGACGGGCTCCGGGGGACGTGCAAAATCGGGCGTCAGACTTGTGACGGATGGTGGGGGACGTGGAGAATCGGGCGTCAGACGTGTGACGGACGGTTGGGGACGTCGTTCGGGCGGCGGGCAGAGGTCTGACGACGGGGTGGGGACGTTCCGGGGCTTTTGTCAGGACTGTGATGGGCAATTTCGGACGTGGCGGGGCGGCTGGGAGGGGTGTGATGTCAAATTCTGGACGTCCCGTGGGATGCGGCAGAGGTCTGCCGTTTATTACGGCACATTCATTTGCGCGGGGCAGGTTGTTGGGATTTAATTTTGGACGTATCCGGCAGCTTGCTCGCTTTTGGGTCGGTAGCCGGGTGCTTTTCTCACATCTACAAAACTCCACAGACAACCAATAGACATCCACACTTATGAGCAATCAACGCGCACTCGCAGCACTTGAAATCTTGGAACTGGCCGGCAACGCGCAGGCCCTCCGATCGCAGAACGATCCGTTCTTCCTCACGATAACACTTTCGAATCTTCTACAGTCGCGGCGTTCGACGCTGGCGGCGGTGATCGGCGCGGCGAGCCTCGCAGAGGGCGACCGGGCGGGGGCGAGCGCGATTTGTAGGGCGTGCTTGGAGACGCTGGAAAAGGGGCATCGGGCGGGGAAGAATTTCATCGATGGATTGTTGCCGGATTTTGTCCCGGTGGCGGTGGCGGGCGACCCGCCGCATCTCTCGGATGCGATGCGGCTGATGCTCCACGAGCGTTACGGGTTTGAGGGCGGGGTGATCGGGGAGTTTGACGATGCGCGGAAGGAGGCGCTGGCGCGGCAGGCACCGATCGCGGCGGGGGTGACAGTGGATAATCCGGCGTGGGTGTATCCGCAGCCGTTGCTGGATTTTATCGCGGGGCATTATGCGACGCTACAGGCGCATCAATCGCTGGCGACGGGCGGGACGCGGCAGCAGGCGGTGGCGGCGACGCTGGCTGCGACGGAGGCTGCGGAGGACATGATTGCGCGGGTGCGCGGGTTTTATATTTCGGCAAGCGACGCCGGGGACCGGACGCCGGAGCTCAAGCGAATCGGCCTGCAACCACGCCGCTTGCCGGGCGAGGCAAGCAGCGGGACGGTGCCGGATGCGCCGGCAAATGCCGTGCTCGATACGGTGGCAAAGACGCTGACGATCGCGACGATGCCGGCGAATGCGAATTCGCTGCGGTGCTACCGGCAGAAGGTCGCGGTGGCTCCGGCTCCGGCAGGGCCGGTGGAGCTTTGCGGGGTGTCGGTCTCGACGACCGTGAGCTATACGCAAAGCGGTCCGCTGGACGCCGGCGTAGGCTACGAGGTGTGGGTGGTGGGTTACGACGGGACGGATGAAGGCTCGCCGGGAAATCGTCTGGCGGTGACGGGGTAGGGCGTCGCTTTTATAAAAGGCCGGGAGTCCAGTGATGGGCTCCCGGTTTTTTGTGTTTTGGGAGAAGGATTCGATGTGGGACACGCTCTAACCGTGGCAGCGCATCGAGGCGAGGGAGCCCGGTCTGGAAGGTGTCCCCGATGTCCGAATGTGCTGGCAGACGACTAAGCATTAGTGCGGCCAGCTTGCAAGAAGGATGTGCTCAGAACATCGCCACTATGTCATTCTATTCGGAAATTCGTATCCGGAAGCGCCGAAAACACTGAGTCGGAACGAATATTGATGAGCGAAGGAATGCGTGGCGTTGCGGAAGCTCTGGCATTTAACGCATTTTACTTGCAATACGGTCCGCAAGGAGCGATAGAGGCGTGGTGAACTATTCGATGAACCAATTCGCCGCGGGAGGACAAGGGACGGGAGAAAATCCCGCTGACTCCGGTGCAGGCACTCAAACGTCGTTCTTTACGAAGAACACGCCGAGCGTAGGAGGTGGCGGAGTTTTCGCGGTGAAAGGACCAGTGCAATGAGCGTCATTCCCGCCACCATCCCACTGCTGCCTTCGGATGCTGAGCTTCGCGCTTCGGTGTATGCCGGGCATTCCGTGAAACGAGGCGGGCTTGCGTCGGGCTCGGAGTCCGTCTCGGGGTTCTTTCCGCAGACGGGTGGCGGAGAGTGTGGGTGCGCAAAAGCCGGGCGGGACGACTGCGGGTGCGACGCGCCGAGACGCGGGCTTCGCGTGGCGGCCGGGTTTACGCTGATCGAGTTGCTGGTCGTGATTGCCATCATCGCGGTGGTCTCGGCGATGGTCGGGCTGGCGACGCGGAGTGTGCGCAATAGCAGTCTGAAAACGAAGTCGATGACGAATATGCGGACGATCGGGACGGCGCTGATTGTGTATTCCGGTGACAACAATGGGGACTTCCCGCGCTCGGCGCACACGGCTGAGGAGGAGTCGTGGATTTACTCGCTCGCACCGTATTTGAACAATCTCGACGAGGTGCGGGTCTGCCCGGCGGACCCGCAGGCAAAGGAGCGGCTGAAGGCGAAGAACACGACGAGCTATACGCTGAACGAATACATCTGCGTGCCATCACTGGACCGGTTTGGACGGGTGAAGGAGGACTTTTGCAATCGCAACCGGCTGCCTGTGCCGTCGCGGACGATCGCTGCATTTATCGGCGCGGACGGGCTGGACCTCGGGGTGTCGAATGATCACACGCATTCGCGGGGCTGGTTCAAGTGGTCGGCGGTGCTGACGGATATTCAGCCGGACCGTTTTCGCACTGGCAAACCAGCGGAGGACCGGTCGGATGGGGAGTCGCACTATCTGTATGCCGACGGCCATGTGGAGACGCACCCAGCGAAGTGGCTGAAGGACCAGATCGCCGTATTTCGCAATCCGGCCGTACCGCCAAAATGAAACTCCACGCATTCGCCATACTCAGCGTCGCAACCATCTCGCTCCGGGCCGCGGTGCTGGATGTCCAGCACGCAGACCTCAGCGTGAATTTCAACGCGTCGCTGCTCGGGAGCGCGACGAATCCCTGGCGCGTGACCGTGAGGGATGAAGAAGCGCGCATCGAATACGGCGGGCGACGGACAGCGACGCCGGACCAAATCCAGGTGGTGCTGGATGCGCTGGAGAGCACGAAAGTCGCCGTGCCCGATGACTCGCGATATACGTTCCTCGGGCCGGAAGGTCGGGAGGTTTATATCCTGCCGCAGACGCAGGAGCCGGACATGCTGTTCCTCGGCACGTCGTCCGAAAACAAGACGGCGCAGCTCAACTGGCAGGGCGTGAATGTCGCTCCCAACTTGCTCGTGCGTGGATTTGCGACGGGCACTTTCTCCGGCAACCGCGTGAACCTTCAGCTCGCAACTTTCTCGGGGCCGGGGAGCTTCTTCCTTTATTCGACGACCGCCTTTGGCGACCCGACAATCTACTACAATACAGCCAACGGCTTGTCGCTGGATGACAACAGGCAGATGTCGCCGGGGAATCACAGTCACTTCAATTGGGCGTTCACCGAGGCTGGCGAATACACAATCGGGCTGCGCGCATCGGCCACGACGACGGGCGGGACGTTTACCGAGAGCGAGATCACGGAGTTCAAATTCAACGTCATCCCCGAGCCCTCGTCCGCCGCGCTCCTCGCGCTCTCGGGGCTTGCATTGCTCCGCCGTCCATTTCGCTCCCGGAACGACAAAAGACATACAACATGAAACTAACATCCATCATCACAACCGCCGCCCTCGCAGGGCTCTCACTCACACAAGCACTTGCAGCGCCGACAATCTTTTCGCGTGGCCACACGGACGTGGGCATCGCATTTGAAGGCGGAGCATTCGATCTGCACGTTCACTCGGAAGGATACGACCTCGAAGCTGAACCCGGTGCCGCCGTTCTCCGCGTTTTGCCGACTGCGCAGAACACCATCCCTCCAATACCGGCATTTTCATTTCTCGGTGCGGCAGGCAATTCTGTCTGGATTCTCCCGCAGGATAGCGGGGCAGCCGAGGCTGCAGGACTCCTGTTTCTCGGCATCGGCTCCGAGGAAATCGAGCCCGGCACTTTCGCTGGCGACCTTTCGATGGCTCTTACAAATGTCGAATTCACTCCAGAGCCTGGTTCCTCTCCTGGCGGGCAGTTTTCCCTCTTCACTGTGAATAGCGGCGGCTCTCCCACGGTAATGATGAGCACTCACGACGGCATCGATTCCGCCGATACGACAACATTCACGCCCGGCGGGCATCTCCACGCAAACTGGGCGTTCACGCAGCCCGGCCGCTATGTCGTCACGTTTGCTGTCACCGGCACGCCCACCGGTGGTTCGTCAGTCACAGACTCAGCGTCTTACACGTTCGTAGTTAAGTCATCGGCCTCGGCGTTCGACACGCAGGTTCAAGGTGGCGAGCCAATCTCGGCATCCGGAGGAACGGCGCTCATAACATCGCTCTCGCCGGTCGTCGTGGCTCCCGACCGTAGCGCGCTGCTTTTCGCGACGTTAAAAAAACCAGTCGGCAGCACGGCTGTCATCACCGCGAGCAACGACCGCGCACTTCTCCGCGTAAGCGAATACGTCCCCGAGATCATCGCCCGCGAAGGCGACCAAGCGCTCGGGCTTCCCGGTTCGAAAATCAAGGCGTTCACCGATGCCAATGCGAGCAATGACGGAACGATCGTCGTAAATGCCACGCTCCTTCCGAATGTCGGCGGCGTCCTTCCTACGAGCGATGTTGTCCTCGCAGTCGCAACCCCGAGTGGCCTCGCTCCGGTCGTCCGCGAAGGCGACGCTGTCGTGGGATTTCCCGGATACAATTTCCTCAGCTTCGCCAGCTATCTCCCGGCAGACAACGGGCACGTCATCGGCGTCGCCACTGTGCGCAACACGACGCTGAACAAAAACAAGAGCGTCGTCTTCCGCGGTGCCGCTGGTGGGGAACCGACCATTCTCGCGGCCACCGGAGAGCCACTCGCCACCGATGCAGGCACGCTCATCGTCAAAACGATCTCGCGTCCGACACGCCTCAATCAACCGTTCGGACACACAAACGGCTGCCTGCAAATGCTCATCGGCTTCACGGATGGCAGCACCCAGATCATGCGCTTCATCGCGCCAGTGCTCGAATAACAAACCTCAACCAAAGCGCGCGGGCACCCTGGGCGGGCCCGCGCGCTTCCCCGCCTCACTTCGCCCGCAGCTTTTACATCATGACCAAACTACCAGTCACAGTCCTCTCCGGCTTTCTCGGCGCGGGGAAAACCACGCTTCTCAACCACATCCTCAACAATCGCGAAGGCAAACGCGTCGCCGTCATCGTGAACGACATGAGCGACGTAAACATCGACGCCGCACTTGTCGCCAACGGCGGTTCGGCGTTGTCGCGGACCGAAGAAAAACTCGTCGAGATGAGCAACGGCTGCATCTGCTGCACCCTGCGCGAAGACCTTCTCAAAGAAGTGCGCAAACTCGCCAGCGATGGTCGCTTCGACTACCTGCTCATCGAATCCACCGGCATCTCAGAGCCGCTGCCCGTCGCGGAAACCTTCGCATTTACCGAGGAAGACGGCACCTCGCTCGCCGACATCACGCGCCTCGACACGATGGTCACCGTCGTCGATGCCTACAACTTCTGGGACGAATTCTCGCAGGCCGAAACCCTCGCCGAACGCAAACTCGGACTCGGCGACGAAGACCAGCGCATGGTCGTCGATTTGCTCGTGGACCAGATCGAGTTTGCCGACGTCATCATCCTCAACAAATGCGACCTCGCCGACGAAGAATCGCTCCAGAAAATCGAAGGCGCCGTGCGCAAGCTCAACCCCCGCGCCAAAGTCATCCGCAGCCAAAAGAGCCGCGTCCCACTCAGCGAAGTGCTCGACACGAAACGCTTCGATTTCGACGAAGCCGCCAAGTCGCCCGGCTGGATGAAAGTCATGCGCGGCGAAGAGACCAGCGAGGTCGATGAATACGGCTTCTCCAGCTTCGTCTATCGCGCCCGGCGTCCGTTTCATCCGCTGCGCTTCTGGCAGCTTATCCAGCGCGAATGGACCGGCGTCGTCCGCAGCAAAGGCTTCTTCTGGCTCGCCTCCCGAATGAAGTTCGCGGGCGTCTGGTCGCAGGCTGGCGGCGCATGTGAATACCGCGCCGGCGGCGTCTGGTGGGCCGAAGTCCCCCGCGCCGAATGGCCCATCGACGACGAGATCGAACTCGACATCCACCGCAACTGGCGCGAGCCGTACGGCGACCGACGGCAGGAACTCGTCATCATCGGCAACAACCTCGACAAAGCCGCGCTTACCGAGCAATTCGACTGGTGCCTGCTCACCGACGCCGAACTGGCTAAAGGCCCCGACGCATGGGCGAAATTCAAAGACCCATTCGCCGAGTGGAAACTCGCCAGCGCCACCGAGGAAGGCGAGCAGCACCTAAACGAGCGAGAGCACGCACATGCGCACTGAAGAGTAGTCTCCGAGAGCTCGCGTTTTGTATTTTCGGTTGAACAGGGGCGGCTCATAGTGAGGCTCTCAAATGCACTCTTTGCTCGATCTCTTTTACAAAGGCGGGCCGATCATGTGGCCGATTCTCGCTTGCTCGTTGCTGGCGCTGACTGTGGTCTTTGAACGGCTCTTTTTCATCGTCGCGGAAATGTCGCGGCGGCAGCCGAAGCTCGTGGATTCCATGCTCGATGCGGTGGAGCGGCGGGAGCCGGAGTTGGCTGTAAAGCTCGGGCGGGACTCGAAGGATTTCGTCGCCCGCACGCTGGCGGCGGCGCTGGAGCATCGGGCCGAAAAGAGCATCGCGAGTGCGCTGCTGCGCGGGGCGGAGCGGGAGTTGGCGCGATACAATCGCGGGCTGAGTGTGCTGGATACCATCATCACGCTCGCGCCGTTGCTGGGTCTTCTCGGGACGGTGACGGGGATGATGGGCTCGTTTGGAATGCTGGGCGGCGGGGAGTTGGGCGCGCCGACGGCGATCACGGGCGGCATCGCGGAGGCGCTCATCGCCACGGCATTTGGGCTCGGCGTGGCAATCACGGCGCTGATTCCTTTTAACTACCTGAACGCCCGGCTGGAGGGCGCGCGGCGCGAGTTGCAGGACGCTGCGGCGCATATCGAAATCCATGCGGCTCAATTCTCAAAACCATGATCACCATTCCTTCACCACGCGGGAGCCGTCGGGCGCGCATTGAGATTATCCCGCTCATCGACATCATGTTTTTTCTGCTGGCGACGTTTGTGATGGTGTCGCTCTCGATGGTGAAAAATCAGGGCATTCCGGTGCGACTCCCCGCCGCCGCCAGCGGGCAAGCGCAGGACCGCAAGGACGCCGCAACGATCAGCGTGAGCGCCACCGGGCAGGTGTATCTCGACAAAGAAGAACTCTCGCTCGACGCACTCTCCACCAAGCTCGCCGCACTGAAAGGCGCGAATGCAGAGCTGCGCGTGTTCATCAACGGCGACGAGGACGCTCGGCTGGGTTTGGCAATCGAAGTGCTCGATGCGACGCGCAAGCTCGGCATCACGAAAGTGGCGTTTGAGACGAAGAAGAAATGACAGCGAGCCGTGAGCATTCGCAGTGGGCCTACCGCCGGCGGTTCTGGGCAGCAGCGGCGGTGGCGCTGGCGGTCCACGCGAGCGTCTATTTCACCAGCCGCCCGGCGGAGTTTATCGCCGCACGGTTCGGGCACGACGATCCAACGGCGACCGTGGAGGTGGACTTGATCGAGCAAGCACAATCTCCCGCGCCCGAAGAAGCACAGCCGCCCGCACCCGAGCCCACGCCGCCTGAGTCACCCGAGCCACCCACGCCACCCGAGCCGGATGCCCTTTCGCCGATAGAGCCGCCGCCACCACCGAAGCCTGCCGCCCCACCCAAGCCCCAGTCGCCGCGCACAAGCTCGCCGCCCCCAAAGACCGTCAAAGCCGGGAGCCCTACGGCAGCCCCACAGCCCGGCAATGCAGGAGCGGCAACCGGCGGCATCACCTCCAAAGCCACCGCCAGCTACAGCCCGCTCCCGCTTTATCCGGCAGAAAGCCGCGCGGCCAAAGAGCAAGGCACCGTCATCCTTCAGGGTGCGGTGGACGCGACTGGTCGCATCACCCGCGTGACCGTAAAAAAAAGCAGCGGCTTTCCCCGTCTCGACCGCGCGGCGGAGGAAGCATTCCGCCGCCACAAGCTCCGACCCGCCATGCGCAACGGCCAACCCACCGAAGACCTCGTGGAAAAAGCCTTCCGCTTCAAAGTCGAATAGAACGTCTATGCTGCGATGCCAGCCCAAGTGTGAACTGGGCGACGCACGCGGGGGGAAATGACGAATGACGAAGTTTCGCGGTGACGTGTGGTTCGTCATTCGTCATTCGTCATTCACACCATGCCCGACCTCGTCCTCGCGACACTCAACGCCAAATACATCCACGCCTCCTTCGGGCTGCGCTATCTCATGGCGAACCTCGGGGCGCTGCGGGAGCGGGCGGAGATTGCGGAGTTTGACATCAATCAGCGCCCGCTGGAAATCGTCGAGCGCATCCTCGCCCTCGCGCCGCGATTGGTCGGCTTTGGCGTGTATATTTGGAACGTCGTCGAGACCACGGAAGTCGTCGCCGCACTCAAGCGCATCGCGCCGGAAATCTGCATCGTCCTCGGCGGCCCGGAGGTTTCCTACGAGACGGAGGGGCAGGAGATCGTCGCCCTCGCGGACCACGTCATCACCGGCGAGGCGGACCTCACTTTCGCCACCATCGCCGCCGACCTCCTCGCGGGGAAATCGCACGCGAAGATCATCCCCGCGCTGCTCCCGAAGCTCGAGCAAATCGCCTACCCGTACGACCTTTACACGGACCACGATCTCGCCCACCGCGTCATCTACGTCGAGGCGTCGCGCGGGTGTCCATTTACGTGCGAGTTCTGCCTCTCCTCGCTCGACATCCCCGTGCGCGCCTTTGCGCTGGAGCCCTTTCTCGGGCAAATGAAACGGCTGCTGGAACGTGGCGCGCGGCAGTTCAAATTCGTGGACCGCACGTTCAATCTCCACCTCCCGACCAGCTCGGCGATCCTCCAGTTTTTCCTCGACCACTGGATTGACGGAATGTTCGTCCACTTTGAAATGATCCCCGACCGCTTGCCCGAACAACTGCGCACTTTGATCGCGAAGTTCCCGCCCGGCGCGCTGCAATTTGAGGTGGGCATCCAGACGTTCGACGACCTCGCTTCCAAGAACATCTCGCGCCGCCAAAACTACCAGCGGCTCGCCGACAATTTCCACTACCTGCGCGGCAGCACCGGCGTCCACATCCACGCCGACCTCATCGTGGGCTTGCCCGGCGAAGGCATCGAGAGCTTCGGGCGCGGCTTCGACCAGCTCATCGCCCTCCGCCCGCAGGAGATCCAAATCGGCATCCTCAAGCGGCTGCGCGGCACGCCCATCGTCCGCCACGATGCGGAATATTCGATGGCCTACGCGCCGCGCCCGCCCTACGAAATCCTGCAAACGCGCGACATCCCCTTTGCCGACATGCAGCGGATGCGGCGGTTCGCGCGATACTGGGATTTGCTCGGCAATAGCGGGAACTTCGCCGACACACTGCCACTCGCATGGAGCGCAAGTGGCGATAGGAGCGGGGCTTTCCTAAGCCCCGTTGGTCGTGTAGCGACCAGTGCGATTGCCGCTGACGCGGCAACGGGGCTTAGGAAAGCCCCGCTCCCCGATGCAGCAGCCGAGACGGCTGTGCTAATTTCGCCATTTACACAAATGCTGGCCCTCAGCGATTGGCTCTGGTCGCACCTCCGCCGCACGCACGAGATCGCGCTGCTGAGTCTCGCGGAGGCGCTGCATACGTTCCTTATCGAGCAGGTGAAAGTGCCCGCCGCCACCGTGGCCGCCGCGCTCATCCGCGACTGGCAGCGCATCGGGCGCAAGGGCGTGCCCGCATTTTTAGAGACGCCGGAAACCCTGCAAGTCGCCAAGCGCCTCCAGCCGAAGCGGCAAGCGCGGCATTTGAGCGCCGGGGCTGAACCCGAGGCTTTCACGATAAAACTGGATTGAGCGTTTCGCGCGGCGCGTTGTCCAAAGGTGATGCTCGCCAACTGCGAAGGACGCGCGCATGTTCACACCACTTTGATGCCGCGCATTCACAAAACGTCCGCCTTTACTCTACTGGAGCTGATGCTCGCAGTGTTGATCGCGCTCATTGTGATGGGGATCGCCATCCCGAGTATGCGCGGGCTGAACGCGGAGAAGCGGCTTCGCGAGAGCTACGAGAAGGTGGAGGCGCTGGCGTATAAGGCGCAGACGAATGCAATCACCCAGCAGCGGACTTGGGTGCTGGTGTGGGAGAAAGGGCAGATTCTTCTCCAGCCCGATGCGCCGACTGCGGAGGAGAAGCAGGCGGGCACTGCGGAGGGCGAGGAGACGATGGCAATCGGGGAGGATGAGACGCTCACGATGCAGCGGCCTGCTTCGCTGTTGCCGCCGAAGGAGACGCCGGGAGAATGGCCCTTTTGGCGGAGCGGGACGTGCGAGCCGGTGACGGTGGCTTATGATGGGCCGGAGGGGACTTGGACGGCGATTTTCCACCCGCTGACGGCGAAGGGCGAAATCACGGAGATGAAGATGCGATGAAACGTTTTTCCCATAGCCGTTCGGGGTTTTTGTTGTTTGAGGCGATGCTGGCTGTCGTGGTGTTTGCGCTGGGGGTGCTGACGCTGGGGCGGTGCGTGGAGAATTGTCTGAAGGCGGATAAATTTCGCCGCGAGGAAGGGCTTGCGCGGCGGTTGCTGCAGAATCGGATGACGGAGATTTTGGCAGGCGCGGTGCCTTTAACAGACAAGGCTTCGGAGAAATGGGACAAAGGTCCGTGGGAGGGGATGCAGCTCGAAACGGTGCGGGTGCCGCTGGAGCTGAAAAACGAAAAGGAGCAGGAACTTTTCGGGCTTTACCAAGTTACACTGGCGCTGAAGTGGCAGTCGGGGAAAGACGTCATCACTCGCGACCTGACTTTCTACATTTATCCACGCCAACGCTGATGCGACCACTTCACACCAATCCAAAACGAGCCGCGATGACGATCCTAGAGGTCGTGCTTGCGGTGGCGATTTTGTCCATGATTTCGGTGACCGTGTTTCAGTTTGTGCGCTCGAACATTCAGGCGATTTCGATTTCCTCGGAGGAGATCAATAACCAGCTCGCGGTGGAGCGAATGACGGAACTGGTGCAGGAGGAGTTTTTCTCGTTCCCCGGTCGCGGCCAGTCCACGCTGCTCTCGAAGGCAGTGCGGCTCGGCGGGCGGGATGTGGATAGTGTGGAGTGGCGCTCGAAGGGCGGGCCGGGGCTGATGACGACGGCTGCGAAAGGCGAGTATATCGCGCGGCTGCGAATCAAGCCGTTGAAGGACAATGCGGCGAAGTATGAGATCGGCATCGAGCGGGAGATCGCGATGCAGGAGACGGCGCAGGGGCTGGTGGCGAGTTTGGGCGCGTCGAAGCCGGACTGGATTCCGCTTATCCCGAACGCGCAATCGCTGCGGCTGCGCTTCTTTGACCCACGGGTGAACACGGAAGTGGATAGCTGGACGGATACCACCTCGCGCCCGAGCTACATGCGGATGTCCGTGATGCGCGAGGGCGACCTCGTGCCGCTGGAGGCCGTCATCGGCATCCCCTCGGCCATCGCAACCCAACAGCAATGATGCGCAATTTAGCTACTCATAAAGCCCGAAACGGTGCGGCGCTGCTGCTGGTTCTCTGGGCGATGATTGTGCTCACGGGTGCGGTAATGGTGTATGCGACTTTCATCCGGCAGACGCTCATCACGGCGACGCAGAACTACAACGACACCGACGCCCGTGCGATGGCTAACAGCGGCATGGCGCTGGGCCTGCACCCGCTGGTGACGAAGGAGACGCCAGCCCTCGCGATGCAGGAAAATGCAGACCCCGGCTTTCGAGTGACGATGGTGAGCGAGGGCGGGAAGCTGAACCTGAATACGTTCTTCACCGGCGAAGACGCGCGGAAGATCGATATGTTTAAGCGCTGGATGGAGTATCGCGGCATCGAGTTTAACGACCGCGAGCACATCGTAGATTGCATCCTCGATTACCTCGACGCGGACAATTTGAAGCGCATCAACGGCCAAGAAGACGCCGAGGGCTACCACCCGCCGAACCGTGGGCAATTCCAGACGGTCGAAGAACTGGAGCAGGTCTGGGGCTGCGAAGTGCTCACCTCGCAAGGCGGCTGGAAGGAAGACCTCACCGTGTTTTCCAACGGCCCGATTGACGTGACGGCTGCCGAGTTTCAAATCATGCGCCTGCTGCCCGGCATCGCGGAGGGCGGCATCCAGCGCTATATTGAGTGGCGCAAGGGCTCCGACGGGATTGACGGCACACTGGACGACCCGCCGATTACGAAGCTCGACCAGATTCAGGGCTTCCTCGGGATGAATAAGACGCAATTTTCCGCGCTCGGCGGGCTCATTGGCCTGAAAGACAACACTTGGAACATCACCGCCGAGGGATGGAGCGGAAAAGTCCATCGACAAATCGAAGTCGTGGCCCGTAAAGGTGGACAGAACCCAAACATTTTAAGCTGGAAAGAATGAAAAAGAACGGAGCCGCACATGCGCTCATCACACCCGACGCCACAGGCTGGCGCCTCCGAATGGGAGGCGAAGATCAGTCGCTGGCGTCGCTCGACGAAGCGCTCTCATACGTGCCCGGCAATGCACACATCGACCTCGCGCTGCCTTGCCAAGCCGTGCTGCTAGAGCGGCATCGCCTGCCTTCGACCGACCAAGCCGAGCTGGCAGACATGCTCCAGCTCCAGCTCGAAAAATCGCTCCCTTTCCCCGTGGAGGAAGTCAGCCACGGCTTCGAGACGCTGGGGCATTCGGAGAACGAAACCACCGTCCTCTCCGTCACCGCCCAGCATACGCAGCTAGAGAGCATCTGCGCCCCACTCCGGCAGAGTGGCCGCGTGCCCGAGCGCATCTCGCTCTACGCCCTGCGCGTCGGCGTCGCGTGCCCGCAAGATGAGACCGTCCTCGCCGTCTGGCCCGAGCAAGGGCAGACCGTCCTCGCCATCTTTGAAAAGGGCAAGCTGAGCTGGGCACAAGCCGTCCCCTTTACCGACCCCGACTCCGTCATCGCCGAACTCCCCGGCCTCCTCATCGCGGCGGAACTCGAAGGCGTGCCGGTGGACTTCACCCGCATCTTCGTCTGGCCCGGCGACCTCGACCTCATCGGGGCGCTGGCCACCCATTTCGGGCGTCCTATCGAGCCGCTGGAGCTGACGGGCGAAGCGCAGACGGGCCTCGATTTACTCCCGCCAAGCTGGCTGCAAGAGGCCAACTCCCGCGAGAGCGGCGAGCGCGTAAAGCAGCGCCTGCTCGTCTTTGCCGTCTTTTACCTCCTGCTCATCGCCGGGGCATTCATCTTCCTCGCGGTGCAAAAGCGGAAGCTGCAAACGCTCCAGCGCGAGTTCGCGATGAAGGAGCCAAACTACGCCGGAATCAAAGACCAGATGGCCCGCTGGAAGGCCCTCGCGCCAGTCGTAGAGCCTTCGCGCTCCGTCGCGGAAGTCCTCCACGCACTCATCCGCGCCCGCACGGCGGATGTGGAGTTCACGACGTTCAACTTCAGCGGGCGGGAGTTCACCCTCAAAGGCGAGGCCAGCACCGACGGCCAATTTGCCTTCACCCAGAAGCTCAAAAAGGACGACGACATCAACACCTACTTCGACATTCAGAACCCGCCCTACGTGCTCATCGGCAACACCAACAAAGTCACCTTCACCATCGTGCTAAAGCCAAAGCCATGACCCAAATGTCTCAACGCGAAAAAGTCCTCTCTTGGATCGTCGGGGGCGTGATTTTCTTCGTCATCAACATCGTCGCCGTCAAGTTCCTGATGAACAACTACCAGACGCTCGCCGGTGCCCGCGTGAAGGTGGAAGGCGACCTCCGCGGCCTGCAAATGAAGGAATCCCAGCGCGAACTCTGGGAGCAGCGCGACAAGTGGCTCACCGAGTCCCTTCAGCCCATGGGCGACTCCGACGTGGCGAACCGCACGCTCATTGACGCCGTCAAAAATACCGCCAAAAAATACACCGTCACCCTAGAGTCCCCACAGCCCGGCGTGCCGATGAAGCAGCCGTATTTCACCACACTCGGCACCCGGCTCGAAGCGAAGGGCGCGTGGACGCAGATGTATGACTTCCTCCAAGAGCTGCAAGCGCCCGACCAGTTCATCTCCCTCGAAGGCGACATCAAAGTGGACCCCGCCGATAAAACACAACTCCGCGCAACTCTTACCATCGCCAAGTGGTTCAAAACAGAAGCCAAGCCATGAAGACCATCACTTTTCTCGCACTCGCCACCGCAGCCATCGCCGCCACCGACGCCGTGGTGCCTGAGCGCTTCAACAAAGAACGCTACGAAGAGACGCGTACCACGTCGCCCTTCGTCCTCGCGACGAAAGTGGAGAAAACGGACGAACCCCCGCCAGTAAATCCCTTTGCCAACCTCTTCATCGTCGGCCTTGGAAAAGTGGACGGCAAAGACCAAGCCACCCTCGTCCGCCTCGGCGAAGAGTCCAAGCCCATCCGCCTCATCGGAAGCTCACCCGACGAAGAAGGCTACTCCATCGTGCAATTACTGTGGGCCGACAAGTTCGGAGCCAGCAAAGTGAAGCTCAAAAAAGGCAGCGACATCGGTGACGTGGGCTTCAACGAAAACGCCATCAAGCAAGCGGGCACGGGCGTCCCTGGACTCCAGCAAGGCGTCCGCCCGCCCGGCGCCCCGAACATCAACCCGCCCGGAAGTGCAAACCCGAACTTCCGCCCGCCGAATATGCCACAACCGGCCACGAACGTCCCTCGCCCCACCACCACGAACTTTACCCCACCGCCCAACAACTCCGGCATCCCGCGCCCTCCCGTCGGAGGCGTTGTGCAGCCGACGAACAACAATAACAGCAATCAATCGCGGAGCGGGCAGCGCATCCGGGTGATCAATAACAAATAACGATTTTCGCTTTGTCCAGACACGGCAATGGACAATGAGTAAGCCGTGAGAGCTCGGAGGAATCTCAGGGGTACGGAATGGTAAGTTGGCCTGAGATATACTCAAATGGCGGACCGCGCCCCGTCACCCTCAATCCACGGCGGCGCGGAGTTTTTCCCGTCGCAAGCGAAACTATCGGTTGCCGCCCGCAGCGCGCGGCCTTAAAAGGCGCACTCTTTTCAACGAAACAACTACAACAACTCATTCATTTTATGGCAATCGCAGTCGGCTCCAAAGCACCCAACTTCACACTCAAATCCAAAGACGCCAATGGCCTCACGGATGTCACTCTATCGGCCAATTTCGGCCAGAAGAACACCGTGATTCTCTTCTTCCCGCTCGCCTTCACCGGCGTCTGCACCGCCGAGTTTTGCGACGTCACGCAAGGCATCGGAGCCTACGCCGACCTCGGCGCGGCGGTCATCGGCATCAGCGTCGATAGCCCATTCGCGCAAGAAGCCTGGGCCAAGGCGGAGAAGATCACCGTCCAGCTCGTCAGCGACCTCGATAAGACGACTACGGCGGCTTACGGCGTCGAGTTCCCTGCGCTCGCAGGCATCGGCCTCACCAGCGCCCGCGCCGCATTCGTCGTGGATAAAGCGGGCGTCGTCCAATACGCCGAGCAAACCCCGACGCCGAAAGATTTGCCGAACTTCGAGGCCATCAAGGCCAAGCTCGCAGAGCTGAAGTAAACACGGCACATCTCGGACTTTATAAAGCGCGGGGAGAACTCGATTTCTCCCCGCGCTTTTGTCCTCTTATCACGCAGATATGGAACCGCTCACGCAGCACCTCAAACACGGCAACGAACTCGCCCCCGCGATGATCGCGCAAGCTGTCGCTGCACTGGTTTCACCGCAGGTGGCGGATGGCGAAAAGGCGGACTTCCTCAAAGCCCTCCGGGCGAAAGGAGAGACAGCAGACGACCTCGCGGGCTTTACGAAAGAGCTACTCACCCGCGCCATCACGCCCGAGCTAGACCGCGCCGCGCTCCCCGGCCCGACGCTGGATGTGTGCGGCACCGGCGGGGACAAACAGGGCTTTTTCAACGTCTCCACGACCGTGATGTTCGTAGCCGCCGCCGCAGGTGCGTGCGTGATGAAACACGGCAACCGCTCCATCACCTCCAAAACCGGAGCCGCCGACGTGCTCGAAGAACTCGGCGTGAAAATAGACCTCTCCCCCGCCCAACTCCGCGAGGCGCTGGAGCGGCACGGCGTCGCCTTCATTTTCGCCCGCACATACCACCCCGCCTTCGCCGCCATCGGCCCCGTTCGTGCGGCGTTGGCGAAGGAAGGACACTCCACCATTTTCAACCTCCTCGGCCCGCTGCTCAACCCCGCGCAGCCTGACTACCAACTCGTCGGCACCTACAGCGCCGACCTTTTACCGAGATACGCCGCCGCCCTCCGCACACTAGGCCGCAAAGGCGCGTGGGCCGTGCATGGCAACGGCACCGACGAACTCACGCTCACAGGCCCCAGCCACATCGAAGACATCGCCGGGAAAAGCTACACCATCACCCCTGCCGAAGTGGGCCTCGCCCCATGCGACCCTGCCGACCTCCTCGGCGGCGAGCGCATCGAGAACGCGCAGATTGTCACCAGCATCCTCGACCGCAGCGATCGCGGCCATCGGCGCAACATGGTCCTCCTCAACGCCGGCGCAGCCCTCACCCTCTGCGGCATCGCACCCGATCTGAAAGAAGGCATCGCCCGCGCCGCCGAAGCGATAGACTCCGGCAAAGCCCTAGCGAAGCTCAACGCGCTGCGGGAGATGTTCCGATGACCACGGCCCGCGAACAGGACCAAGCGCGCAGCGCCAACAGTCTCTCAACTCTCAACTCTCAACCCTCAACTCTTTAATGGCACTTCCTGTCTTCTCCGCCAACGGGCTCATCGTCCGCTACGGCATCACTACACTACTCAACTCATCCACGCTTGCGCTGCATGAGGGCGAGCGCGTCGGCCTTGTCGGGCGCAATGGCTGTGGGAAGTCCACATTTCTGCGCATCGCGGCGGGTGACTTGGAGCCGGATGGGGGGGAGGTGACGCGGCGGCGCAATGCGCTCGTGGGGTATTTGCCGCAGACGTTCGGGCTGGATGATTCCGCCACCGTGGAGGCGAACATCCTCGCCGGAGCCTCCCACATTTTGAAGATGATCGCGGACTACGAGGCCACGCCTGCCGAGGACCACCGCGCTTCCGAGCTGCTCGACGAAATCGAAAAGCACGACGGCTGGAACCTCGACTCCCGCCTCGCCACGCTCGTCACCAACCTCCACGCGCCCGACATCACCCGCCTCGCCGCCAACCTCTCCGGCGGAGAAAAACGCCGCGTCGCACTGTGCCGCGCGCTCATCGGCCAGCCGGATTTGCTCATCCTCGACGAGCCGACGAACCATCTGGATACGAACAGCGTGGAGTGGCTGGAGGGCTTCTTGCGCACTTATAAAGGGACGTGTCTTTTCGTGACTCACGACCGCTTTTTCCTCGACCGGGTGACGACGCGAATCGTCGAGCTGAAGGCCGGGACTTTTTACTCCTACCCCGGTAATTACACCAAGTATCTCTCCACCAAAGCCGAGCGCGAAGCGGGCGAAGAAAGCAGCGAGCACGAGCGCCAGAAATACCTCGCCCGCGAACTCGAATGGGTGCGCAAAGGCCCGAGCGCACGCCGCACGAAAAGCGTGGACCGCATCGCCCGTTATCACGAAATGGCTGCCGAGGCCGGACCCTCCCGCGACGAGCAGATGGACATGATTATTCCCCCGCCGCCGAAGCTCGGGAACACCATCCTCGACCTCAAAGGCGTGGGTGTGAAACTTGGGGAGCGGGTGCTCTTTGATCGCCTCGATTTCGAGATGCCGCCCGGCTCGCGCATCGGCATCGTCGGGCGCAACGGCATGGGGAAGACGACACTGCTCCGCGTCATCATGGGCGAGCTGGAGCCGACGTGGGGCAAAGTCACAGTCGGCCAGCGCACGATCATCAATTACGTGGACCAAAACCGCGCCGTCGTGAACGACGAAGACACCGTGCTCACGGCCATCGCGGGCACCGCGGATTGGGTGGTGCTCGGCGAGGAAAAGATTCACGTCCGCACCTACTTGCGGCGTTTCCTTTTTACCGACGACGCCATCAACAGCAAAGTCGGCAACCTCAGCGGCGGAGAGCGTTCGCGGCTCACGCTGGGCAAAGTGCTCCTGCGCGGCGGCAACCTGCTCATCCTCGACGAACCGACGAACGACCTCGACCTTTCCACGCTGCAACTCGTGGAGGAAAGCCTCGCGCAATTCACTGGCTGCGCCCTCGTCGTCAGCCATGACCGCTGGTTCCTCAACCGCGTCTGCACCCACATTTTAAGCATCGAGGAAGGCGGCGTGATCGAGTTCACGCCCGGCGACTACGACTACTATCTGGAAAAAAAAGCCAACCGCCTCGCAGCGCCCGCGCCTATTGTGAAAGCAGCGCCAGCGCCCGTCGCCGCGCCGAAAGCACGCGGGCGTAAACTCACCTACAAAGAGAGCAAAGAACTCGAAAGCATCGAAGACGAAATCCACGTCGCCGAAGCCCTCAGCGCAGCGACCAGCGCGCTACTCGCAGACCCGCAGTTCTTCGTCACGCGCTCGAAAGAGTTCCCCGAGCAAGAGCGCAAGCTGGAGAAGGAACAAGCCACCGTCGCCCGCCTTTACGCGAGATGGGCGGAGCTGGAGGCCATCAAAGCCGCGCAGGGGTAAACTTGCATAAGGCCACCGTGACTACCGTTCTTTGATCGTCCCCAAGAACTCCAGCGCATAGCCCGCGAGGACGATGATGATTCCCATGCTGGCGAAGCGGAAATTCTGCGTCAGCACATAGAGCGAAACCACCGCGCCTGCGCCGAGGCATACCAGCGACAGTAATCGTCGCGTGTGCGCGTCCATCGAGGTCGCCACGTACGGCAACCGATCCCCAGCACGAGCACGATCCAGCCGAGCCCATTGGGAATGTCGCCGCCGTTGATGCTGAGCGAGTCTATCTTCAGCTTGAAGGGCATTTCCATCTCAGGGACGGGGATTTGTTTGGGGAGATTGCTGAGCATACTCTGCATCTGTCGGCTCGCCTCGTTCACGGGATTGAAGCTGAACCAAGGGAGGAAAAATCCCACGAGAACCAGCGCCGCACCGATGAGCACCGGCCTACGGGCAGGAGTGACTTGCGCTCCGGCGGGCTTGCCCTCTTGCCCCAGCGCGCCCAAAAGCGTCGCGCTCTCTTGGGCGGTGATTTTCCCTTCTTCGAGCAACTTCAGAATCCGTTCGCGCTCGGGGTTTGGCGACTCTTGGTTGACCGGAGGCGGCGGGACAACTCCGGGCATAAAGTGAACCGCTGGATAAGCGAGCAGCGCCACCACCGATAGCGCAAATACACCCCAGAACGAGTAGCCATATCCGAACGATGCGCAGAGGGAGAGCAGGAGCGCGCAACTGAGGTTTGGGGCGCTCAACCAAGCGCGCAGCCCATCCGGCCCCGGCGCTTTCTCCTGCTCCGTCAATAAGCCGCCGATCCATTTGAAATGGAGCTTTGCGACGAACGCGGCGGCGAAAAATGGCAGACATCCACAACCGGTGAGCTGCGCCACCGCATCGATCATCTGGCTCCCCTGCAAACTCAGATGATCGGGGATTCGCATCGTCTGGTAAACGAAGAGCGCGATGGCAGAAACCAAAGCCACAAGCCAGAGCAAGACGGCTTTGCTTCCCGGCACGCCGAGAAAACGGCGATACCAATAAAGAGCGGAGAAATTCACGGCTCCAAAAGTAATCACTCCCGCAGGGATGATGATGTCGTCGGTTCGATAAAACATGGCTTGTTGATGAGAAGGAATTGCGACTCCGCACCACCGGGCGCGGACTTGGGGAGAGGCTAATGCGACTCTCAAAACGAACGCAAACTGCAAACAACCTCTGGTGAAAAATATTTTGCCCGCGTGAAACATTTGTGTTGTCCCCCACGCGCCACAGGTCTAAAGGCAGAGGAAGCTCGCTTTTCCAACCATGAAACTACATTCCATCCTATCTACAACCATCGCCCTCGGACTCTTCACCAGTGCTGCACAGGCGGGCTTTCACTTCATGCAGATCGAGCAAGTTATCGGTGGCGTCAACTGAGATAACACAGCGCAGGCGATTCAGCTCCGAACACGTAACGCAAACCAGAATGTCTTGGGCGGAACCCGAATCCTCGCGTGGGATGCTGCGGGGTTAAACCCTGTGCTCCTTTTTGACTTCACATCCACCTATGTCCCGGCGGCGCAAAACGGTGACAGCATTCTCCTCACGACCCCTGCTTTTACCGCAGGGATGCTCACGACTACCCCAACATTCGCCAATGATTTTACTCTGACAAACCCCATTCCTTCCAGCTACCTTTCGGGAGGGAAAATCACCTTTGGTGCAGACAATGGTTCGACCTTTTACTGGTCGTTTGCTTTCGGTGCCTTCACTGGCACAAACACCGGTACGACTGATAACGACGCGAACGGTAATTTCGGGGCTCCATTTGCCTCGGCGCTACCGACCAATTCCCGACAGGGTGTTCGTTTTACTGGTGCGTCGAATGCGCTGAGCACGACTAATGTAGCTGACTACGCCCTGACTGCCGACCCTGCGACATTGAAGAATGCGTCCGGCACGACCTTCACGCTAGTCCCAGAGCCAGCGAGTGCTGCTCTGCTGGGCCTCGGGGTCGTGATGCTCGCCCGTCGTCGTCGGTCGTAGCCGGAATCTCCGGCATCGTGCGCAAAAGCCGCACTGGATGAACGAACGCACTCACGCACCACACGCCGCGAGCTGGCTCCTGCTGGCGGGCGCGCTGGGCGTGCCGCTGAGTCTGCTGTGGGATTTTGGCTGGGAGTCCACTGTGGGCATTGACCTCGTTTGGGGTGCGCCGCATGTGATGACTTACCTCGCCGTCGCGATGGCTGCGGTCGCCGCTGTGTGGATGATCGTTCGGGGAAAAAGCGGCGTCGTCCTTGCCGGGATGCGTGCGCCGGTGGGTGCGTGGGTCGCGCTTTGGGGGGCGATGGCGTTTGTGGTGGCGTTCGTTTTCGACCGCTGGTGGCAGGCCAGCTACGGGATGGCGGCGGGCATCTGGCATCCGCCGCAGATGGCGAAAGCGGTGGCGTTTTTTGCCATCGCGTGCGGCGCTTGGTGGTGTGTGCCGCGATGGGGCGCGGGCGTCGTCGTGGCGCTGATTGGCGTCGTCTCCATGGCGCAAGGTTTCGCCAATCGCCAGCACGACGCATTCTTTTACAAGCTCGCCTGCGGGGCGTATCCGCTCGTGCTCGCGGCTGCTGCGATTTCGGGCGGCGGGCGGTGGGCGGCGACGCGGGCGGCGCTGCTCGGCATGAGCATCCACCTCGCGGCGGTGTGGGTGCTGCCGCTCGTGCCCGGCGTGCCGGAGACGGGGCCGATTTACAATATGCGCGACCATCTGTTGCCGCCGCCTTTTCCCCCGCTCATCGTGCTCCCGGCGCTGGCGATGGACTGGCTGCTCGCGGCTCGCAAGGACGCTGGCTGGCGCTCAGCGGGCGAGGTGGGCTTTGCGTTTTTCGCCGTGTTCGCCGTGGTGCAATGGCGCTTTGCGGCCTTCCTCCTCTCGCCCGGCGCGGATAACTGGTTCTTCGCGGGCGGCGGGAAACAGTGGCCGTTTTTCCTCCGCATCAGCGACGAAATGCGCACGGCATTTTGGCCCGGCGAAGTCCTCGAAATCAAAAACGCCGCCTTCTGCGTCGCGCTGGCCGCTGCCTCCAGCCGCATCGGCATTTGGCTGGGCGCGTGACTCTCTCGCACTGCCCGATGAAAGCGCTCATCTTCGCCAT
>CAMDQC010000073.1 GCA_945905735.1 Prosthecobacter debontii
AACTCCGCGCAGCAATGAAGGCACCCTTGCGAAGGTTTTGGGATGGCCCCGCGAGCGTTTTGCGCCTCATCGGTCGCTCGTGGTTACAGGTTCAACTAAACGCTTCGCTCAGAACCAATGTGTCACGTTAATTTAGAAATATGGTATAACTACGAAGTGCTACGTAGTTTGCCATGCCGCCGCGCAAATCATCATCGCAACCGACCGAAGCCGAACTCGAAATCCTGCACATTCTGTGGGCCAAAGGCTCCGCGACGGTGCGCGACGTTTTTGATGCGATGAATGAGCGCAAAGCGACCGGATATACGACCGCGTTGAAACTCATGCAGATCATGTTTGAGAAGGGGCTCGTGATTCGCGACGAGAGCGAGCGCACGCACAAGTATGCGGCGGCGGTGACGCGCAATGATACGCAGGCGAGCATCGTTGAAAGTGTCATTGATAAGGCGTTTGGCGGATCTGCCCATGCGCTGGTGATGAGCGCACTTGGCTCGGGCAAAACCACGGATGATGAACTCGCGAAAATTCAGGCGCTGATCGAGGCTGCGCGTAGGCAACAAAAATGAACGACATCATTCACATCTTCAGCGGCACCGTGCCGCAGGCGATCGGTTGGGCGTTGCTGCACTTTGTGTGGCAGGGTGCTGTGGTGGCCGGAGTTTTGTGGGTGATTTTGCGGACCGGACTTTTGCGCGATGCCCGGATGCGTTATGTGGCGGCGTGCGGTGCGCTGTTCGTCGGGTTGCTGGTCGCGGCGGTTACGGTGAAGTACTTTACCACAATACCGGCGTCACCGATGGGCGGAGGACAAGAGTTGGGGAAGGAATTGGTCTCCAGCTCGAGTGCGTCGCCAAGAGTGGTCGCGGCGACAACGCTCGCCGCACCGCCTGGCGGAGCGAGTCGTGTCGGCTCGGTCTTGCCGTGGATCGTGTTTGCGTGGGTGGTGGGCGTGAGCTTGCTCTCGGTCCGATTGTTGGGTTGCTGGGCTTTTACCCAGCACATTCGGACCCGGTGTTTGAAGCCGGTTTCCGAAGCCGGTTTCCGAAGCCGTGGGCGTGACTGTCGGACTGCTTTCGAAGCGGCTTGGAGTCACCCGGGTTGTTCGCGTCTTTCAATCACTCGCCATTGAGTCGCCGGTTGTCATCGGCTGGCTGAAACCTGTCATTCTCCTGCCCGCGAGCGCATTCACGGGGCTGAGCGCGGAGCAGCTTGAGACGATTCTCGCACACGAACTGGCGCATGTTCGCCGCTGCGATTACGCGGTCAATTTGCTCCAAAGCGTTGCGGAAACACTGCTGTTTTTCCATCCGGCGATTTGGTGGATTAGTAGCGTGATTCGCGATGAGCGGGAGAACTGTTGCGACGATATCGTGCTCGCTGCTGGCGAAGATAAAATCACCTACGCAGAAGCCCTCGCCACACTGGAGCACCAACGGCGCGTTTCTGCGACGTTCGCGCTCGCGGCAGCGGGTGGGTCGTTGAGCGGACGGATTCAGCGAATCTTGGCGGGAAGCGGACCGGTCATTTCGATTTCGCGCCCGGCAGCGGCGATGGCAGGCGCGTTGATGCTCGCGCTGATCGCCACCGTTGCGGTGCAGGCCGCGCTGCTCGGCCAGATGAAGAGTCCGCGGAAACCGCAAGCGCTCGTAAATCCGGCTCTTCAATACGGCGACGATCTTCCCGCGCCTTTGCTCGCGCGAGTGACCGGAGAATGGAATCGAGCGCCGCTACGCGAAGTGCTGGCTGCGATCGGCGATGCGGCTGGTCAAAAACTGGATGCCCCGCCTGAAGTCGCGGATTCGCCGGTGACCTGCGTTTTTGATAACGCCCGTGTGTGCGATGCGCTGACCGCTGCAACGGAGCGCCAGAGGTTTGGGTGGCGATGTGATGATGTGGGGAAGATCACGTTCTACCTATGGGCGAATCGTTCCGAGCATCTCGCATGGCGGCACTCAAGCCGGGCCTCAAATCCGCTCGCGAAGGAATGGTTCGATGCGGGCTTTTCAAATGTCTCGTATCGCGCCAAGCAAGGCGCGTTGGGCGATGTGATGCGCGAGTTTGGGAATCAAATGGGTGCGCGAATCGCGCTGCCGTCGGATTTGAAAAACATCCAAGTATCTTGCGATTTTCATTCTGTGGTTGCGCGTGAGGCGCTGAGTTCTTTGCTCGCCACCGTAGGCCTCGATTACCGCATCAAGGGCCAGGCTGAGATCGAGATATTCCGCCCTTAGGAGCCAAACATCGCTCAATGAATACATGTCACCTCAATCCTACGAAGTCTTTCGCACAACAATAGAACTCTATGAAAACAACTCTCGCACCTCATTTCCTGAGAACCTCTGCCGCCGCGTTGCTCGTCATGGCGCTGCCTGCGCTCGCCATTGATGCCGATGGCGATGGGCTGAACGACGTTTGGGAGGTCATTTTTGCTGCGCAATCGCTGGTTGCATCGGCAGACGCGGACGGCGACGGCGCGACCAATGGCGCGGAGAGTCGGGCCGGGACGAACCCATTTGACGCAAGCTCGCGACCGACGATGACGCTTGCTCCGTGGGCACCGACGCAGTTGCAACTCGGTTTTACCCGCGTCGCGGGCAAGCGTTACACACTCGAGTCGAAGGCTGATTTGTCGCTGGCGAATTGGACGACCGAGGTCGCGGAGGTCGCGCAAACCGCGGACCAGACGACGTTCGTGGTCAGCAAGCCCGCCACTTCGAAGTTCTGGCGCATCGCCATCGATGACGTAGATAGCGACGGGGATGGCGTGCTCGACGCGGAGGAGCGATGGCTGGGCTTTAACCCGACAACGACGCGCACGGAACGGAACGACACTCTCGACCTTGCGCGCGTAAACGCCGGGCTCGCGGCTGCGAGCGTCGTGACCGTCGCGACGCTCGACCCGCGAATGAGCGAGCGCTGGCCCGACCCCGCGGCAATCGTCGTGCGGCGGAGCGGGGGATTGAAGCCCATTACTGTGAATCTGACATTTTCCGGGACGGCGACGCGCAATACCGACTATACGGCGAGCATCGCCGGGACGACGGTTTCGTTCGGCGCGGGAGTCCGCGAAGTGCCGGTCGAACTCATGCCCACCGTCGATGCGAACGACGCGGAGGGCGCGGAGACCATCACCATTACTGCGTCGGCAGGGAGCGGCTACACGCTTGGGTCGAGCACGAGTGGGACGGTCATTTTGGAGAACGAAACGGCGGCGAGTCTGCCGTCGGCAAAAGCGGCGGCGCGGTTCCTTATCCAAGCGGCCTATGGTCCAGACCAGGACTCCAGTGCGGACGGTGACGACGTGCCCGAGAACGTCGAGGAAGTCATGGCGATGGGCATTCCTGGATGGATCGAAGACCAGATCGCGCGCCCCGCAAACAAGCTCCAGCCGTGGGTGGACTGGGCATCTGTGAACGGCCCGGCGCTCCAGATTTACGGACGTTGGTTGCAGCACTCGTGGTGGAATCGTGCGATGGGAATTCCGAAACTCCGGCCCGACGATGCCGGCACCGTCGCGCCGGATCCGCTCCGCCAGCGCATCGCATTTGCGCTCAGCGAAATCCTCGTTGTGAGCGACCGCCCGGAGACCCTCGCTGTGGAGGCACGCGGCGTGACGAACTACTACGACCTCATGGTCACGCACGCTTTTGGGAACTTCCGTGACCTTCTTTTTGACGTCGCGATGCACCCAGCGATGGGCATTTACCTCTCCCATCTTGGGAACCAAAAGGCGGACCCTGTGAACAAGATTTACCCGGACGAAAACTTCGCCCGCGAGATCATGCAGCTCTTCTCGATCGGTCTGTGGCGGCTGAATCCCGATGGCTCGCGCTATCTCTCAAACGGTGCCGACCTCGACCCGGCGGGCAATATCGTTCCTGCCGGGCAGCCCATCGCCACATACGGAAATAGCGACATCACCGAGCTCGCTCGCGTCTTCACCGGGCAGTCGTTTGGCAACAATGTGGACTTCACCCTCTTTCCCCGGGATTTCACGGTCCCGATGAAAGTGTGGGACGAATTCCACGACTGCGCGCCGAAAACATTGCTCGGGCTCGCGCTTCCTGCACGCACGCCGAGCCCAGGAAATACCGGCAGTGCCGGACTCGCCGATGTGAATGCGGCCATCAACAATTTGTTCAATCACCCAAACGTCGGGCCATTCATTGGAAAGCAGCTCATCCAGCGGCTCGTCACGTCGAACCCAAGTCCCGCGTACGTGGCGCGCGTATCCGCAGCCTTTGCAAATAATGGCGCGACTGTCCGTGGCGATATGAAAGCAGTCGTCCGCGCCGTCCTGCTCGACGACGAAGCGCGCAATCCCGCGATGATGTCGTTGCCGACGTTTGGCAAACTCCGCGAGCCCCTCTTGCGCGTGGTGAATTTTGCGCGTGCTTTCAACGCTACATCGCCGAGCGGTTTGATCATCCTTGATCAAATGAGTCTAGCTCACGGGCAGGACGCTGCGAATGCTCCGAGTGTCTTCAATTTCTTCCTGCCCGCGCACAGCCCGCCCGGAGCGCTCACGCAGATGGGGCTCGTTGCGCCTGAATTTCAGATCATCAACGCGAGCAGTGCCGTCACTGGCGCGAACTATTTCTGGGAGCACGTCCTTTCCGACCTTCAGCCGCAAGGATCAAGCAGCTCAGATAACGCGGTGCGCCTGAGCCTCAACGACGAACTAGCGATGATTGTGCCGGCAGGCCAGATCGCACAGGATGTCCCGAGCGGCCCGGCGATGGATCCCGACCCGCTCATTCGCCGGCTCGACCTCGCGCTCACCGGCGGGACACTGCCTCCGCGGCAATACCAGATCATCCGTGAAGCGATGCTGCGCATCAATCCGCCGACATGGCAGTGGCATCGAGAACGATTCCGCCTCGCCGTTTACCTCATCACCACATCCGCCGACTTCAACGTCCAACGCTAACATGAACACACCCATCTCACGCCGTCGCTTTCTCGGTCAGGCCAGTTGCGCCGCCGTTAGTTCCGTTTCCATTTTGAACACGCTGCTCAACCTCAAGCTCGCCCAAGGCATCGCGAGTGCAAGTGTCCCGGCCCCCGGCGAATATCGCGCCGTCGTTTGCATCTTCCTCGCTGGTGGAAATGATTCGTTCAACATGCTCGTGCCCCGCGAAGCCACTGCCTACGGGCAATACACCGCCGCACGCGCTGACCTCGCGCTGACTCCTGCGGAACTCATTCCGATCAATCCCATCGGTCAGCCCGGATACTACGTCCACGGCGGGATGCCGGAAGTTGCGTCCCTTTTTGAAAACGGAAATGCGTCCTTCGTCGCGAACGTGGGCACTTTGATCGAGCCCGTGCAAAACCGCACTCAAGTCGCACAAACGCTGAAGCAACTCCCCCTCGGGCTGTATTCGCACAGCGACCAGATCGAGCAATGGCAAACGAGCATCCCGCATTCGCGCAGCGGCATCGGCTGGGGCGGACGCATGGCGGATATCCTCAAGGATACCAACACGAACCAAGTCGTCCCCATGCAGGTATCGCTCGACGGCTCGAACGTCTGGCAGACCGGAAACACCGTCGCCGAGTATTCCATCACTCCGACAGGAGCTGTGCCGCTTTCGGGCTTTAACACCGCGTGGCAGCAGTATCAGGACCTGCAAAATAGCATGTCCTCAGCGGTGGACAGCCAGCTTGCCGAGCAATATTCGAACGTCCTTGCGCAGACGTTCAACCAGCGGAAAAAGCAGGCGCTTGATGCTTACCAGACGTTCGCCACCGCCACCGCGCCCGCGCTTCCGTCGGGCGTCACATTTCCAAATACCTACATCGGCTCGCGACTTGCGATGATCGCAAAAGCCATCCAAGGCCGCGTCGGACTCGGAGCGGTGCGGCAGACATTTTTCGTCCAGCGCGGCGGATGGGATCATCACGACGAGGTGCTCGGAAACCAAGGCGTCATGCTCCCGGAAGTCAGTGCGGCGATCGGCGCGTTTCATGCCGCGATGGTGGCGATGGGATTGCAAAACCAAGTGGTGCTCTACACGGCATCGGACTTTGGCCGCACGCTCACGAGCAACGGTCGCGGCTCGGACCACGCATGGGGCGGCAACCAACTCGTCGTCGGCGGAGGCATCCAAGGTCGGCGCATCTTCGGGCAATTCCCATCGCTCGCGACAAACCCCGACAGCGGTCCCGAACTGAACCCGCTCGACACCGGTCGCGGACGATTCATCCCGACTACGAGCTGCGATGTCTTCTTCGCGGAACTCGCGCTCTGGCTTGGCGTGAGCAAGTCGCAACTCCCGCTGATCCTGCCAAACATCGGCAATTTCTACAGCACATCGAGCAGCGCTCCGCCGCTGGGGATGGTGGTGTAGCGACCGGTTTTCGCGAAGCCCGAGCTTGCGCCGAAGGGACTGGGCAGGCTCATTCTGTCCGCTTCATGCGAATCGTATTTTTTGGCACTGGCGACATTGCGCTGCCCAGCTTCCGCTGGCTGCTCGACCACTATGAAGTCGTCGCGCTCGTCACTCAGCCGGACAAACCGGCGGGCCGCAAACTGGAGTTGACGCCGCCGCGTATCAAAGTGGAGGCGCAGGGGAGGGGAGTGGAGGTTTTCCAGCCCGTGAAAATGCGCGCGCCGGATGCGGTGGCGCGCGTGCAGGCTTACGCGGCGGATGTGATCGTCGTGATGGCTTACGGGCAGATTTTGCCGAAGGGCGTGCTCGATGCGGCGCGTGTGGCGTGTCTGAATTTGCACGCATCCATCCTTCCTCGCTGGCGCGGCGCGGCGCCGATCCAAGCGGCTATCGAGGCGGGCGATGCCACGACGGGAATCACCGTGATGTATATGGACGAGGGACTCGATACCGGCGACATGCTGCTCGTGCGCGAATTGCGCATCGGCGAAAACGAAACGGGTGGGGAACTCCACGATCGCATCGGGCTCGAAGCCGCTGGTGCGATGGCAATGTCTCTCGCGTTGTTGGAGCGCGGCGATGCCCCGCGAATCCCGCAGCCGGCAGAGGGTGTGACTTACGCGGGGAAATTGACCCGTGAACACGGAGAACTCGATTTTTCCGCAGGCCGCGCAGCAGTGCATCGGCGGATACGAGCGATGAATCCGTGGCCCGCCGCAGCGACGAAGCTCGGGGTGTTGCGGCTGAAAGTATTTGCCGCTTACGTCAGCGATGAACGCGGTGAGGCGGGCGTGGTGATGCCGTCGAGCGACGGGCTTTGGGTAGGGACGGGCGACGGCTCTGTGCTCATCACGGACCTCCAGCTCGAAGGCAAAAAACGCATGGAAGCCCGTGAGTTTCTACGTGGCCATCCCATCGCGCCGGGAGCTAAACTCGGCGTATGAAACCTCAGCAAAAACTCGACGATCTCGTTACCCGCCTCCGCGCCTGCACGCGCTGCCCGAAGATGCACCGCCCGGCTGTCAGCGGTGGTGCGGTATTTTCAAAGGTGATGAGCGTTGGCCAAGCGCCCGGTGTGAAGGAGCCCGTCGCGGGACGGCCCTTCGCATGGACGGCAGGTAAGACGCTCTTCGGCTGGTTCACGAAAACGTGCGGGTGGACTGAGGCGCAGTTCCGCGAGCGTGTGTATATGGCCGCCGTCGCGCGCTGTTTTCCCGGCAAGACGAACGCGGGCGGCGACCGCGTGCCGGACCCCGGCGAGATCGAACAATGCGCAAGCTGGCTGGAGCAAGAACTGGCCATCTTGAAGCCCGCCCTCGTCATCCCCATCGGCAAGCTCGCCATCTTGCAGTTCATGCAATTCGACAAACTCACGGACGTCATCGGCGGACAGTTCGAGGTGAAAAAGCACGGCCATCGCTTCGACGTGATCCCGCTTCCTCACCCGAGCGGCGCATCGCCTTGGCACCGCATGGAGCCCGGAAAATCGTTGCTAGAAGAGGCGCTCGTCCGAATTGCCACGCATAAAGCGTGGCCTTCCGTTTAGTGGTTAAACATGAACTCCTTGGCGTTCATCAACGCCCAGAAGATGTCTGTATAGACCTTGGGCTGTTCTTCGGTGACGCCCCAATGGTCTTCGAGTTTGCGCAGCTCGACTTCCGTCGGCGCGCGGCCAAAGCAGCGTAAGAACAAGTCGCCCGCGATTTCGCGTGGGGTCATGTTCGCTTTCATCAGCTTTTGCACGACTCCGCCCGCTGCGATTTTGCCTTCGACGGTGTCGCCGTTGAGCATGTGCAGCGCTTGGCTGAGGGTCGGGCCGACTTGCTCCTTGGCGCAGATGGTTTCGCGGTCGGCGCGTCCGAATGTCGTGAGGAAGTAGCTCGTCGTCTTGCCGTCTGCGATTTCCACCGAGCGTGCTCCGAGTGGAAGCCCTTTGAATTTGTCCTTCGTCTCGGTGACTTGCGTGATGCAGTCGAGTATCACCTCGGCGCGCATCCGGCGGATGGTTGCTTTGGCAAAATTGCGGTCGTCGAGTTCGTTGGATTCGTTGGCGCGGGTGGTGCGCTGATATGCGGCGCTGTTGCACACGTCGCGGATGACTTTGCGTAGGTCGTAGTTGTATTCCACGAGCTTCGTGGCGAGTGCGTCGAGCAGTTCGGGGTTGCTCGGCGGGTTCGAGAGGCGCACGTCATCCACGGGCTCGACGATGCCGCGTCCCATGTATTGCGCCCAGATGAGGTTGGCGATGTGGCGGGCGAAAAATGGGTTCTTTGGCGAAGCCACCCAGTCTGCGAGCACTTGGCGACGGTCCTTGCCAGCGATGTCGCCGGTGTCCTCGCCGAGGAAGCGCGCAGGGATGATGGCGTTCGTCACGGGATGCTTCGCGTCGCCGCCGCCGCTGTTGAAGATGATGCGTTCGCGAGGGTCTTCGCCGTTCTTCCGCCCGATCTGGGTGAAGAAGGATACGAAGCCACGATAGTCGGCCATGCCCCAGCGGTCGAATGGGTGGTTGTGGCACTGGGCGCACTGGATGCGGGTGCCGAAGAATGCCTGCGCGGTGTCCTCTGCGAGCTTCAGCGGGTCCGTCTCCAGTTGGTAGAAATTGGCGGATGGATTGTCCAAGTTCGACCCACTCGCTGCGATGAGTTGGCGAGCCATTTCGTTGACGGGGACGTTCTTTTCGATCTGGTCGCGAATCCAGTTGTAGTAGCTCAGGACGGCCTTGTAGCTGCCTTGGTTATTGTTGTCCGTGCGGACTTGCAGCAGCTCGCTCCACTTCAGCGCCCAGAGGTCCACGAACTCTTTCCGCGCGAGGAGTTCGTCCACTTTTAGCGCGCGCTTTTTGGGCTCTTTGTCGGCGAGGAATTTCTTCACATCGTCGGTGCTCGGGAGCGTGCCGGTGATGTCTATGTACATCCGCCGCAGCAGCGTCTCATCGTCGGCGATCCCGCTCGGCCCGATGCGCAGTTTGTCGAGCTTCGCGTTCACCAGCGTGTCCACGTAGTTCCATTCGTCCACTTTGGGCTTCGTGTATTGCAGCCCTTTGGGGATGACGATGACTTGCGTGCCCACGGTGAAGGTGTGGAAGCGCGCCATGACGAACGCCTCGCCGCGCTGGCCGGTCGTGATCACGCCATCAGGCCCGATTTTCGCCGAGCCATCGTTGCTGCTTAAAAAGAGCGACATATCCGTGACGTCGCGGTCCGTGCCGTCGCTATATTTAGCACGCACGGTGATGCGGAATTTCTGCCCCGGAGCTTCCAGCAGCAGGCTCTTTGGCAAAATCTCGGCGCTCAGTGCAGTCGGCACTGCATCGGGAGCCTCCAACGGCGCACCTGCCTCCAGCCAGCGATGCAGGAGCGAGTAGCTCTCGCTTTCCTTCGTGAAAAGTTTCCCGCCCGTGTGTGGTGCATCGCCGGTGTTTTTCGTCAGGAGCATGGACTCGGCGGGAAGCGCGAGATTGATGCGCCGCCCGACTTGCTCGCGGGTGAGATTGCGGTGGTCGCCCTCGGGGTCGTAGCCGAAGAGCGAGAGCCGGAAACCGTCCTTGCCGCGCGAGGCTCCATGGCAGCCGCCGCTATTGCAGCCGTTGCGCATGAAGATGGGCATCACTTCATTGCGGTAGGAAATTGCGGGGTCTTCTTTGATGGCCTCGACTTTCACCGGCACCTCGACGGTCTGCCCGTTGTATTCCACGCGTAGCTTCGTCTCGCCGTCTGCCAGCGGGAGGACGGTGCCATTTTCAAACTTCGCCTTCGTCGCGTCGGTGAATGAAAATTTGGCCTCTCCGGTGACATTGCGGTTCACGCCGTTTGGCTCGGTGAATCGGCACACGATAGACTGGCGGTCCCGAAGGAACTTCAGGTTGATGTCCGCCGGAAAGACCTCAAACAGCTGCTCCGCAAACGCGAAAGGCGCGGCGGACAGGATGACGAATGGAATGGAGCGAGAAATAAGATGACGCATGGGTAAAACTTCAGGTTGTGCGGGAGAACCGAAGGTGCGCGGCTTTCTTTGGGAGAATCTCGGTACTCGCATTGACGCATCACTCAGGAACCCGCTATCGGCGGTGTGTGAATCTTGCGCAATTAGTCCGAATCCGCGATGGGCTGTGGCACTGGCAGGCTTACGAGCCAGCGGTGAAGTGCGACCTTTCCGCGTGTGCGGTGGAGACGCCGGATGGGGTGATTTTGGTGGACCCGTTCCCTTTCGCCGAGCCGCTCCCATTTGTCCCGGCGGCGGTGTTCCTCACGAATGGGAACCACGCTCGCTGCGCAGACGAGGTGCGGCGGCGGTATAAAGTGCCCGTTTTTGCGCAAGCCGCCGCAGCTCTGGAGATTGCGGTGGATGGCGAGCCCACACTCGGGGGCGTGCAGGTGTTCCCGGTGCGAGGTGCGGGGCCGGGGGAGGTGGCGTTTCTTTTTGGAAAAACGCTGTGTCTTGGCGATGCGGTGATCCATCTGGAGTCGCACGGGTTTGCGCTTCTGCCGGAGAAATACCGCTCGGAGCCGGAGAAACTTCGCGATTCGTTGAGATTACTGTTGTCTTTAGATTTCGACATCCTGACTTTCGCGCACGGCACGCCGATCACACAGGATGCGCGCCTTCGTCTTACACAGCTCATCGCATGAAAATTACCGCTCTTCTTTCCATCATCGCTCTTCCACTTTTCGCGCAGGCACCGCTCGCCAAGCCTGCGGTCATCGCGGAAGCGCAGCCTCCTGCCGTCGTGGCGGAGACGCCGGAGAAGATCGTGAACCGCTTCTTTGGCTTCCTGCAAAAGAAGGACGTGGAGACCGCTTACGAGCAGCTCACGCGGAACACGAAGATCGCCGAGCGGGCGGATGACGTGAAGACGCTGAAGGCGAAAACGAGGGAGGCGCTGAGCGTTTTCGGCGCGATGGGCGGGTATGAGGTGGTGAGCACGAAAATGGTCGGCGAGCGGATGGTGCGCTACACGGTGGTGTCGCTGGGCAAAGAGTTCCCGCTCCGCTGGAGGTTCTATTTTTACAAGCCTGCGGATGCGTGGAAGCTCATCGATATGCGCGTGGATGACCGGCTGGCGGCGATGTTCGACGAGACGGATGAGGATAAGGCGGGCAAGCCGTAGTGAACCGCTGGAACTCGTAAATTGCTCGCCGACGCTCTTCGCTTCATCCGCTTTTCGCACACGGTCTTCGCGTTGCCGTTTGCGCTCGGCTCGATGCTCGTCGCGGCCCACGGGCTGCCGAGTTGGCGGCTGGCGGGGCTGATCGTGCTGGCGATGGTTTTTGCGCGGACGGCGGCGATGACTTTCAATCGGCTGGCGGATTGGGAAATGGACAAGCGCAACCCGCGCACGGCAGGGCGGCACAAGCTGCTGCCCTTTCGCGCGGCGGTGGGGATGTTGCTGGTGGCGAGCGTGGCGTTTGTGGCGGTCACTTTCTGGATCAATCGGCTGTGCTTTTGGCTGTCGCCCGTCGCCCTAGGGATCGTGTTTTTTTACTCGGTGACGAAGCGATTTACCCACGCCGCGCAATTCTTCCTCGGGCTGGCACTCTCGGTCGCGCCGGTGGGCGCGTGGCTGGCGGTGACTGGCTCTTTTGCGCTGCCGCCGCTCGTGCTGGCGCTGGCGGTGCTGCTGTGGGTGGCGGGGTTCGATTTGATCTATGCGACGCAGGACCATGAGTTCGACAAAGCCGAAGGGCTGCACTCGATGGTGGTAAAGCTCGGCATCCCCGGCGCGCTGCGGCTGGCGCGGGCGCTGCACACGGCGGCGTTTGCGGGGCTGGTGGCGTTTGGGTTTTTCGCCGGGTTGGGGCGCGGGTATGCGGCGGCGGCGGTGTTGATTTGCGGGATGCTGGTGTTTGAGCACCGCTCGGCGGCGCGGCTAGATGTGGCGGCAGTGAACCGTGCGTTTTTTGTGAGTAATGCAATCGTGGGCGCGCTGTTCGTCGCAGGCGTTGCGGTGGATGTGTTCTTGCTGTAGCCGAGCGCCGTCATGCCTTTGCCAAAACTCACCCGTCGCCAGTTTTTCTGCTCGCTTGCCGTCACGGGCGGGGCGGCGGGGATGTGGATGCGTTTCGTGGAGCCGTGGTGGGTCGGCGAGTCGCACATCACTGTGCCGCTCGGCCTCGGCGGGCTGAAATTGCTGCACCTCTCGGACTTCCACGCGGACCCGATGCCGCTCGATTTTCTCAGCCGCCAAATAGACCGCGCTTTGGCGTGGAAGCCCGACTTTATCTGCGTCACAGGCGATTTCATCACGAAGACTTTCGAGAAGTGGGACGCCTACGCCACAGTGCTGGCAAAGCTCCCCGCCGCCGCGCCGACTTTCGCCACGCTGGGGAACCACGACGGCGGCAGATGGGCGCGATTCAGCGGATACCCGACGACGCTGCGCGTCTGAGAACTACTGGAGCGCGCAAACATCCCGCTGCTCCACAACGTCCAGCAAGAACTCGCGGTGCGCGGGCAAAAACTGCGCCTCGTGGGCCTCGGCGACGAGTGGGCGGGCGAGCTGGACCCCGTCCGCGCGTTCGGCGGGCATCCAAAAGGGCGCAAGCTCGGCGAGCTGCCGACGCTCCTCCTCTCCCACAACCCCGACACAAAAGACGCACTGCGCGAATTCCAGTGGGACCTCATGCTTTCCGGCCACACCCACGGCGGGCAACTTTCCCTCCCGCTCATCGGCCAGCCCTTTATACCTGTAAGCGACAAACGCTTTGTCCGTGGGCTTTACGAGTGGGACAAGCGTTGGCTCCACATCACTGCGGGCCTCGGGTCGCTGCACAAAATGCGGTTCAATTGCCGCCCAGAGCTATCGTATCTCACGCTCGCGTAGGCCGTGTGAAAATAACGGTCACTTCACTGGCAGCGCGCCCGTTCCTCAGCTAGAAAACACCCATGAACGCGCGTGAGTACAAAAATTCCGTCAGGGAACCGCGACAAGGAAGGGCAAGATACCGTTGCTCCCTTCCGGGCCTGGCGGGGTTTTCTAGCCTTCAATCCGCAGCCCCTGACGGAAGCGCGACCATGCCACGCACCAAACAACATCGTAAATGAAAACTTCCGTATTTTTTTGTGAAAGCCCTTGCAAAGATAAAACCAGCCCGCTTACAAGAACGCGCCAATTAGCCCAGAAGTGCATTCAAACGCACTGAACGTCTTTTCCAAAACACTTTACCACTCACTACAAAGAACATGATCTCAAAGGTATTCTCAGCCCTCACAATTGTCCTCGCCGGCGTCGCCGTTTACTTCGGTCTGCAAGCCAAGGATGCCGTCACCGCACTTCAGGCCGATTTGAAGGATACAAAGGGCAAATTGGTCGCAGAAACTGCCTTGCGCGTTAAAACGCAGGCCGAGCTTGCAGCCACCAAGACGGAACTTGAAGCGACCAAAGCCGACCTCGAAGCCACCAGAGGCAAACTCCGCGAAACGGAAGCGACGCTCGCAACGACGAAGTCGGACCTCGACAAAGTGAAGACGGATTTGGCGATGAAGGATCAACAACTGGCGTCGATTCAAGCGGAGCTTGATAAGCTCGGCGGCGGAAAGAAGATCGAGGAACTCGGACTCCAAATCGCAGAGATGACCGCTAAGGTTAAGGACCAAGAAGCCAAAATCGGCACCCTCGAAAAAGAGAAAATCGAACTCAATAACATGGTCTCCAGCCTAGAAGGCAACGTGAAGAAGCAGGAAGAAAAGATTGCTCAGGACACCGTCAAGATCGTGCGTTGGGAGAAGGAATTCATGCTCAAGGGCACCAGTGGCAAAGTCATGGCGGTGAACCCCGGTTGGGGCTTTGCAGTCCTCAGCATCGGCGACAAACAAGGTGCCGCAGCCAACAAAATCATGATCGTGGGGCGCGGAGGACAATCCATCGGCAAGGTGAAAATCACCTCAGTTGAGAACAACCAATCCATCGCCGATATCATTCCCGGTTCTTTCGTAAAGGGCATGTATGTCGAACCCGGTGACGAAGTGATTTTCACAGGTGACGACAAGGTGCAGACCGATGTCGTAGTGGGTGATGTGACGAAACCAGTGCTCCCAGAGTAAGGTTTTAGCACTTTAAAGATGAAAGCCCTCTTTCTACTAACACTCGCGGCTTTTGGGCTGTGTGGATGCTCCACAACCTCCCAAGACGCCGACAACAGCGCCGTGAGTGCTATCCCGTGGAATCGCCCCGAGAAATGGGAAGGCCAAGGCCCCTTCGGTGGCCTCGTCCCTGGCGGATACTAGCGTCGGCGCAGACTGCGCCTACACACGATGCCCGCAGTCAAAACAGCAGCCATTCACGCCATCCTTGGGTCCGACGAATTTGAGGTCAAGCGCGTCGCCCTTGAGCTTTCCCGCGAGTTAAATCCCGGCGGCGACTTCGGCTTGGAGACGATTGACTGCGCGGCGGACAATATCGATCAGGCACTCCGCGCCGTCCGCAACGCCACCGAGGCACTGCAAACCTTCAGCATGTTTGGCGGGGCCAAGCTTGTCTGGATGAAAAATGTCAACTTCCTCGCCGACAGCGTCATCGGGCGCTCCGAAGACCTCCTCGCCGGGCTGGAGAAACTCCTCGCTGTGCTCCAGAGCGGACTTCCCGACGGCACCCGCTTCCTCCTCAGCGCCACCGACTGCGACAAGCGCCGCACTTTCTACAAATCGCTCTGCAAACTCGCCCAAGTGCAAACGTTTGAGGGGCTCGACAACAGCAAAGATGGCTGGGAAGGCAACGCCTCCATGCTCATGCAAGACATGGCCCACAAACTCGGCCTGCGCATGGAGTCCAGCGCCGCAGAACTCTTCACCCTCTACACCGGTGGCGACCGGCGCATCATCGCCACCGAGCTAGAAAAACTAAACCTCTACCTCGGCAAAACGCGCCGCGAAGTCACCACCGACGACGTCCGCCTCCTCACCCCGCTCTCCCGCGCCGGAGTCATCTTCGAGCTAGGAAACGCCATCTCCTGCCGCAAACTCGCCCGCTCCATCGAGCTCCTTAAACAGCTCCTCTTCCAAGGCGAATCCGAGATGGGCATCCTCCTCGCCACCGTCATCCCCACCGTGCGAAACCTCCTCCTCGTCAAAGACCTCATGGCCCGCCACAAGCTCGCCAAGCCCGCGCAGCCCTTCTATTTCGGCAAGACACTCGAGCGACTCCCCGCCGAAGCACTCGCACACCTCCCCCGAACGAAAGAGGGCAAACTGAACTCCTTCCCCATGGGCATCGCAGCGGGCAACGTCCACCGCTACACAATAGCCGAGCTGCGCAAAGCCCTCTCCGCGTGCCTAGAGGCAAACGTCGCCCTCGTCACCTCCCCGACGGATCAGGAAGTCATCCTCAACCAACTCATCGTCCGCATCGTCGCGGGCTGAGCCGAGCGTCGGTCAGCCGGCGCACGCTCTTTTGATCGGCGCTTCCAATCGCGGCGTTCGGGTTGAAGTGTTCGTCGGCAACCGCGACGCGGCGGCTACTTCCGGCGAAGTGTCAGCACAAAAAAGACGACACCGCCTACGAGCAGAGCGGTTCCGAGCATGACAGGGCTGGCGTTCGTCCGCCCAGGCGCGGCGATGACTTGGGAGGCCGCCACCAATTCCGGCTTTGGCTCCGGAGCACTGGACGCGATCAGCCAGAGTCCAAGAATAATTAACCCGACGGCGACGATACTGAGCACGATACGCATACCGCATCTACGCACATCCCCGCGCGACGTGAAGGATGAAGTCAGTGCTGGCGAACGATGGGCGTTAGCTCGGTTCTGCGAGGCTTACTGCTTCGCGCCTTTGCCGGGCTGCCAGCGCGGTTCCCAGTCGGGCAGCGGGGTGCGGGCGGTTTGGAGATACGCGCCGATTTTTTTCGCGATGTCGGGGTTTTGTGCGGCGACGTTTGTTTTCTCGGCGATGTCGTTTTGCTGGTCGAAGAGTTGCACGGGCGCTTCGGGGCCGCCGCTGCGGATGCCTTTCCAGCGGCCCTGATACAGCGCGGCTTGCTTGAAGCCGCCTTCGTGGAATTCCCAGTAGAGAAACTCGTGCTGCTTTTGCGCGGCGGTGTTGCCGGTGAGCACGGGCACGAGGCTGAGGCCGTCGGTTTTTTCCGGTGCGGCTGCGCCGGCTAGTTCGGCGGCGGTGGGCAGCCAGTCGGGGAAGTAGCCGACGTGCGCGGAGTCGGTGCCCGCTTTGACCTTGCCCGGCCACCACGCGATGAATGGCACGCGGATGCCGCCGTCGGTGAGGCTGCGCTTTGTGCCGGTGAATGGGCCGCTCGGGTTGAAGCGCGTGAGGTCGTGCTTGCTCTCGTTGTGCGGGCCGTTGTCGCTGCTGAAAACGACGAGCGTATTTTCTGCGAGGCCGAGCTTTTGCAAATGGTCGAGCATGCGGCCCACGTAGCTGTCGAGACGCGTGATCATCGCGGCCTGGCCTTTGTCCGGGTTCGGCCAGTCTTTGTCGGCGTAAGGGCCGTAGTCGGGGACGTTCGCGCCGTCGCCGAGTTCGCGGGCGCGCTCGTTGTTTGCGTGCGGGACGACCATGCTCCAGTAGAGAAAGAACGGCTGGCTTTTGTTTTCGCTCACGAACTTCAGCGCGTCATCGGCGAAGAGATCGTCTGCAAATTCCTTCGGCTCCGTCGCGTAGCCCGCTCCGTCTTCGCCGACGGGTGTGATGACGTTGCTTAGCTTCACGCGCTCTTCATTGCGCCATAGGAAATCGGGGAAGTGATTGTGCGCGTGGTGCTGGCTGAGGTAGCCGAAGAAGTAATCGAAGCCGTGCTTGCGCGGCAGTCCGCTCTCCGCGGTGCCGACGTCGCCGAGTCCCCATTTTCCAATGAGCGCCGTCCGGTAGCCTGCCTTTTGCAAGACGCTCGCAACGGTCACATCGCCCGGCTGAAGCGCTTGCGCAGAGGGGTTTGTTTTGCCGGCATTGCCGCGCACGCGGGTGCGCCCGTGGTGCTGCCCGGTCATGAGCACGCTGCGCGAAGGCGCGCAAACAGTGGCTCCGGCGTAGTAGTGCGTGAAGCGCATCCCGTCGCGCGCCATGCGGTCGAGGTGCGGGGTGGCGATGACTTTCTGGCCGTAGCACCCGAGGTCGCCGTAGCCGAGATCGTCGGCGAGGATGAAAATGAGGTTCGGTTTTTCCGCCGCGTGGCTGAAAAACAGTGCGCCGAGCGCGAAGAAGAGGGCAAGTGTTCTCATTGCAGTTGCGGCGGGCCGGGGACGATGGCGGCTTTATGGGCGTTCACAGCTTCGGCGATGCGGGCGAGCACGTCGGGGTGCTGTGCGGCGACGTTGCGTTTTTCCGAGGCGTCGCGACCAAGGTGGAAGAGCAGCGGTGGATCATGCCGCTCGGCTTGTGGCCGACCGTAGCCGTCCTGCGTCTGGAAGTGCGCCTTCCACTCGCCGAGGCGGGCAGCGAAAAGCTGGTCGCCGCGATAGTAGAAGAACGGACGCGCAGTGAGCGGCTTCGACTCGAAGAGCAGCGGCGCGAGGTCGGTGCCGTCGAGCGTGACGTCCTTGGGCGGCGGCGTTCCGGCGAGCGAGAGCGCGGTGGGCAGGAGGTCCATCATGTGCGCGAGTTCGCTGGTGACGCCCGGCTTAATGCGGCCCGGCATCCACGCGATGCCCGGCACGCGCATCCCGCCCTCCCAAGTGCTGCCCTTGCCCTCGCGCAGCAGACCGGCGCTTCCGCCTTGGTCTCCCATGATGAGCCACGGGCCATTGTCGCTGGTGAAAAAGACGAGCGTGTTCTCCGCGACGCCGTTTTTCCGCAGCGCGGCGAGCACTTCGCCCACGCTCCAGTCGAGTTCCTCCACGGCGTCGCCGTAGATGCCCGCGTGGCTTTTGCCCTTGAACGCGGGCGACGCAAACATCGGCACATGCGGGAATGTGTGCGCGAGATAAATGAAAAATGGCGCGCCCTTTTTCTCGCCGATGAAATTCACGACCTCGTCGGTGTAGCGTTTCGTGAGCGTCGTTTGGTCGGCGGGTTGTTCGAGCACTTTGCCATCGCGAAGGAGCGCCACATTCCAGCCGTCGTGCGGCGGAGTCGGCGAGCCGACGCTGCCCTTTGGCAAATCAGCGCGGGCGTCCATGTCGTTCGAATAGTGCAGGCCGAAGGTGCGCTCAAAACCTTGGTCGAGCGGGCGCGATCCCTCATAAAGACCGAGGTGCCATTTACCCACGTGCGCTGTCGCGTATCCCGCGCCTTTGAGCGACTCGGCGATGGTGAGCTCCGCTGCGGGCAGCCCGCCTTTTGAGTTCGGGAAAAGCACGCGTCGATTGCCGCACATGCCGCTACGAATCGGATAGCGTCCCGTGAGCAGCGCCGCGCGACTCGGCGTGCAGACTTCCGCCGCGGAGTAAAAGTCCGTGAAGCGCAAGCCCTCCGCCGCCATGCGGTCGAGATGCGGTGTGCGGATGACCGGCGAGCCGTAACTGCCGAGGTCGCCATAGCCGAGGTCGTCGCAAAAAATGATGATGATGTTCGGTTTCGGCGCGGCGAATACCGACGGCAGCGTGAGCGCGAGCGCGACGAGGAGTGTGAGGATGAGCTTCATGGTTGGTGTGTTACTTCTGTTTCCGCTTCGGCTTGCCTTGACCAGAGAGTGGGCCTTCGGGCGGCGCGGTGAGGCCGTCGGCGGGTTGATTCCACAAGCGCCACGGGTCGTGAAGGCGACGCATTTCGGCGAGGAGCAGCGCTTGCAGTTCAGCGAGTTTGGCGGCGTGTTTTGGGTCGGCGGCGAGATTCACCTGATGCTTCTCGGGAGTCCCGCCCGTGAGCCCAGTGACTTTTGGATCGTGGTGCTCGGCGAGAAGTTCATCCGGGTTTTCCTTGAGGTTGAAGAGCTGCGTTTCTCGCACGCCGCCGTTCATCACGTCGTATTGGATGAGCTTCCAGTCGCCCTGCTTCACGCTCCTCATGCCGGGCTTCGTGCCGCCGTTGTACACGCCGTAGAGCACGTCGCGGACGGTCTGCTTTTCGCCGGTGAGCACCGGTTTGAAACTCGTGCCTTCGCTCGTTTCCGGTGCCGCGATTCCTGCGAGGTCGCAGAGTGTGGTGAGCACGTCGAGCAGGTAGATGTTCCCCTCGACGCGGCTGCCCGCCTTGATGCCGGGGCCGCGCACGATGAACGGCACGCGCCATGTGTGCTGATAGAGATTCTGTTTCCCCTGCAATCCGTGTCGCCCAATCGCCATGCCGTGGTCCGCGGTGTAAATGACGTAGGTGTTCGCGAGTTCGCCGGTCGCTTCCAGCTTCGCGAGCACGCGGCCCACCTGGATGTCGATGTTCTCGCTGCACGCAAACTCACGCCCGAGTTCGTTGCGGATCGTTTGCTCGTCGCGACGCTCCCACACGCCGCTGACGGAAGCCTCATCGCGCAAGCCGGGATGACCGTGGTGAAAAGGATGCGCGGGCAGGTAGTTCGGCGGGAGCTTCGGCTGTTTCGAGTTCGCGGGCGGCGGCGCGGATTTGTCCGTGTGATTTACCGCGCCGTATTTCGCGAGCAGCTCCGGCGTGCCGTCGCGCACATCGTGCGGATGCGAGAAGCCGTAGTGGATGAGAAACGGCTTTGTGTCCTTCGCCGTTTCGCGCTGCGCGAGGTATTCCATCACGCGGTCGCCATGCCACGCGCTCCCGCTTTCCGCCGTGCCGCCGCGCTTGGTCGCATCGTGGCGAACGGTGAACAGCTTGTTCGCGCCCTCGTAGCTGTTGCCCTGCTTGCACGTCCGCATCGTGGCGTATCCGGCGCGATTAAAGACAGCGGGGATCGTGTTCTGCACGATGTCCGGCGGGCAGTGCGCTTTGGCCCCCGGTCCGATCGGTAAATGCCACACGGTGCGCCCGGACATCATCATCGTGCGCGACGGCGTGCAGACCGCGCCGCTGAACGAGCCCATGTGATACGCGCCATCGAAGACCATCCCCTCCCGCGCGAGTCGATCAATGTGCGGCGTCTCCAGCGGCGACGCGGAGTTGTAGCACTTGAGGTCAAACGGAGACTGGTCATCCACAAGGATGAAGAGAATGTTCGGACGCTTCGCCTCGGCGGCAAAGCAGTGCCCGGCGAGAAGCGCAAACACTGCAAAAAGGTTCAGGAAAGTTTTCATAGACGTTGGTTCACGATGGTAGAGGCGGCTGCGGCGTTCAGTGCAAGACAGCGTTTCGAGGCTCGCATCACGCTCCCGGTAAAAACGGACGCCCTCCGGCTTCGCACAGACGCACCGCGACCAACAGCGCACCACGCGCAGGGTGACGCCGCACGTGCCTCCGCCTATCCGCAATTCCTTCCGCCTAACAGCGCCCCTCCCTCCGAGTAAAAACAGCCCGCCTCCACCCACTGGCGCGCTGACCTCCGGGTAATGGCGCGGGACCCTCCGGGTAATGCCAGCCGACCTCCGACTATCGGCGCACCGACCTCCGGGTAAAGGCAGCCAGCCTCCGACCAATGGCGCATCAGTCTCCGGGTGATGGCGCGTTTCCCTCCGACCCCGGATTATCTCTGTAGAAACGTCGAAATATGGTGCGGCGGCCCTGCTTTCGGTTGCTCATGCAACGCCGTCGTGCCTCCAGTCTTTCACCAGCCAAGTCTGACCACCGGACCCGAGAACTCACTCCACTTTCCTCCTTGGCAAAGCCTGCCAAAACGAACACAACGCCCGCCGTTCGCTAATAAATCTAAACCTCAATATCTAAACAGCAATGAACGACCGAGACCAACTCCGCGAAGACCGCCTCACCCGAGTCCAAACCTTCGGAACCGAAAACACCGCCGCCGTCGGCTGATCCGGGTCGTTAGGGGACGAGAATCAGCACCGTGATAACGAAGATTTTCAAGCCACCGACTGTCTGGCGCGTCGCGCTCGTCTTGGCGAGTATTTACAGCCTCGTCCTTGGCGTGTTCGGCGTCTCCAGCGCCCGAGAGATTGGCGCTGGATGGGCGGGTGTCCATATCTCGAGCGCTTGGTATTGGTTCGCCGCATTCCCATGCATCGTTGTCGCGAGCTTGGCATTCTTCCTTCCTGCCCACGTGCTTCTCGGCAGACGCGGCATTTTACCGCGCATTCTTTTCTGTTGTCTTGTGCTACCAAGCAGCACGAGCCCTTTGCTCTACCTCATATACGACTTCGAGCAGCGCCTTGCTGAGCGAGAGCGTTCTCAGTCCAGTCCATGACTCACCCCAAATCCCCTAACAAAACGGATGCAGGCAACGGCTCGTATGGCATCTGTCGTGGAAATCGAGGTCGGTGTGCAAAAAACTGACAAGCCCGTGTCGGTTGTCGGATTCGCGCCGACGGTGGCTTGGCGAAACTCGGGGAGTGGAGGGATCATGGCGCTTCGCCAGCGAGTCGGAGGACGTGTTCACGAAGGCGGGGGTGCATCCAGAATCTTGCGCCTGTTGAAAGGCGGTCGAGAAGTGGACTCAATTGAGGGATGAGACTTCGACGCTTTCCTTCGAGAAGGACGCCGAGCAGGCCGGATACGTGGAGCCCGTGCGCGAGGGCTGCGGCGCGACCGTAAGATTCATCGATAAGCACATCGGCAATTCCCCGTTCCAAGGCAAGAGCGATAGCGGCGATTTCACCAAGGTCGAGGTCGGCATTGTCCGCGAGGTCTGCGGGGATGATGGTGGGATCTTCTACTGCGATGAAGGCGGGGAATTGAAGACCGCTGAAGCGAGGGTCTGTTTTTGCTTTACGCTCGAACTCTCGCTTTACCTGTTCCGGGGAGAGTATCCCTCTGAAGATGGCGGGCAGAAGCGACTCAAGCTGGAGCCAGCAAAGGTTAAGGATGACCGAGGTATCCGTAACGACAATCACGGGCGATGGAGTCGTTCGAGTGCCGCGAGGTCTTGCTCAAGCATTTCCTCGGTGAAGGAGGGGATTTTCCTCCGGAATAATTCTTCATCGAACTCAAAGGAAGTGAGCCCGGCGATGCGGGCACAGACGCTCCGCGAGACACGACCCGCAGCAAAGAGGCCGCAGGCGAGGTCGAGCTTCAATTCGGCTTCGTCGCGATGCAAGAGCGCCGGGTCGTCAGGCAAGGTGATAATCATGATGATGGAGTATAGTCACGCGTCGCGCCGCAGCCAACCGGCATTTTGAAAACACGGAACATATTGGCGTGGTTTCAACCCGTGCGCTGTGGGCGTGTGGAGGATCCGCGTCGGCGTCGGGATCATTTGGCCACGCGGCTGCGTCCGTCTTTCACGATCTTGTCGATTTGCGCGCTGAGTCTCTCGACGACTTCGGGGTGTGCGGCGGAGACGTCGGTGCGTTCGCCGGGATCATCGGTGAGTTTGTAAAGCGTGTGTTTGGCGGCGGGGAGCTGGCGGTCGTCCTTGCTCACGCGGGCTTCGGATTTCCCACGCTTTTCGAGGCGCACGAGTTTCCAGTCGCCTGCGCGCAGGCCGTAGTTTCCGCTGCCGTTGTCCTGCTGAAGAAGATGGTCGCGGCCTTTTGCGCCGGGTTTGCCGAGTAGTGCGTCGAGGATGTCGAGGCTGTCGAGGCTTCCGTTGGCCACGGGGGTTTGTCCGGCGAGCGCGCCGAAGCTCTTGGCGAAGTCCACTGTGCAGACGACTTCATCCGAGACGCCGGGCGCGATGGTTCCTTTCCACCGTGTGATGAACGGCGTGCGCGTGCCGCCTTCCCACACGCTGTATTTCCCACCGCGAAACGGGCCTGCGGGCTGGTGGTCGCCGAGCTTCGACACCGCTTCGTCCTTATATCCGTCGTCGAGCACGGGGCCGTTGTCGGAGCAGACGACGACGAGCGTTTTCTCCGCGAGGCCGAGGCGGTCGAGCGTCTTCATCAGTTCGCCGACGCTCCAGTCAAACTGCACGATGCAATCGCCGCGCGGGCCGTGTCCGCTTTTGCCCTGAAACCGCTCGTGCGCGATGCGCGGGACGTGGATGTCCTGCGAGGCGAAGTAGAGGAAAAACGGGCGCTCTTTGTTCGCTTCGATCCAGCGGTTCGATTCGTTCACCCACGCATCGGCGAGGTCTTCATCGCGGAAACGCGCCTTCATTCCGCCGGTGTAAAATCCGATGCGGCTGATGCCGTTGTGGATGGTTTGGTTGTGGCCGTGCGACCAATCCATCTTGAGCGTGTCGCGGTGCGTGATGCCGGTGGGATGGTCTTCGGAGGGCTTTTTGTTGCCGACCCAAATCGGGTCCGCGGGGTCGAGATTCTTCACGCGGCGGCCTTCGACAAACACCTGCGGCACGCGGTCGTTCGTCGTCGGGAGGAGCAGGCAGTGGTCAAAGCCGATGTCGAGCGGACCGGGCTTTAGTTCGCCGTTCCAGTCGGGCTCCGGGTCGCCGAGACCGAGGTGCCATTTGCCGATGACCGCCGTGGCGTAGCCCGCGCGCTTCAAAATGCCGGGCAGTGTCTCCGTGCCGGGCTTGATGATCGCCGGGCCGTTTGGCGGCGCGATGCCCGTATCTTTTTGACGAAACGCATACGTGCCCGTGAGCAGCGAGAAGCGCGTGGGCGTACACGTGGAGGCCGAGCAGTAGCCGCTGGTAAAGCGCACGCCTTCCCGCGCGAGCTGGTCGATCGCGGGCGTCGGCACTTTCCCGCCGTAGCACGACACGTCGCCGTAGCCGAGGTCGTCGGCCATGATCACGATGATGTTCGGCTTGTCCGCCGCATGGGCCGGGATGAGCGCGAGGAGCGCGAGGAGTGTGGTGAGAAGTTTCATGGTTTAAGGATTTCGTTTTGCTCCGCGAGCGTTGGGCTTGGTGGCGTCGAAGTTTGGATTCGGCGAGGGAAATTTCGCGCCGACTTCTTTCTGCCACGCGGCGAGTTCTGCGCGGAGGCTGGCGACGGTTATCAGGAGCGCGATAATGAACCACACTGGAAGTAATTATTTTGAAGAAAACAGTCGAAAATCGGCTCATCGCTGTTTTGAGTGGGTAGAATCATGAGGGTTTGAGGGAGGGGAGATTGAGGTTGAGAGCGGCGGCTTTGAGGTAGGAGATGGCTCGGAAGAACTCAAAGTTGCGGAAGCCTCGGGCCATGCGTTTGGCGAGTTGGAGTT
>CAMDQC010000074.1 GCA_945905735.1 Prosthecobacter debontii
CGCGCATTTCAACTGGGACTTATTCCTCGGCCCAGCGGTCGAGCGGCCATTCCACGAAGTCTATTTCCCCGGCCCGAAGTGGTATCGTTGGTGGGACTTTGGCAGCGGGACGATGAGCGACCTCGGCTCGCACTGGAACGACCTCCCGTTTTGGGCGCTAAAACTCGACGCCCCTACGACTATCGAAGCTGCTGGCGGCCCCGCTCATGCCGAGCTTGCGCCCGCCACGATGTCCGCGACTTACGAATACGGCCCGCGCGCCGGGATGCCTGCCTGCAAGCTGACGTGGCACCAAGGCGAACTGCGCCCGGCGATTTGGACGGAAAAGAAAATCCCGCAATGGGACAGCGGCGTTCTTTTCATCGGCGAAAAAGGGATGCTCCTCTCCGACTACGGCAAACACGTCCTCCTGCCCGAGGAGAAATTCGCCGACTTCAAACGCCCCGCGCCGACCATCCCCGACAGCATCGGGCACCACAAAGAGTGGCTCGAAGCCGCGAAGAACGGCGGGCCGACGACGTGCAACTTTGACTACAGCGGCGGGCTCACCGAGGCGAACCACCTCGGCAATGTCGCCTACCGCGTCGGCAAAAAAATCAATTGGGATGCGGCGAAACTCGAATGCCCCGGCACACCGGAAGCCGCGAAATTCCTCAAGCGCGAATACCGCAAAGGCTGGGAGCTCAGCTAGGTTATCGCCCCCGTCATCACGACACTCTTTCCATTTATGAAAACCACCATCGCACTCATTGTCGCACTCACCTTCACCGCAACCCTTCACGCTCAGGACGCAAAGCCGCTCAAGATTTTGCTCATCACCGGCGGCTGCTGCCACGACTACGGAAAGCAGAAAGACATCCTGAAGAAGGGCATCGAAGAACGCATCAACGCCGAAGTGACCCAGATTCACACCGACGACAAAAGCACCAAGCCGCCACTCGCCATCCTCGGCAACCCTGATTACGCCAAGGGCTTCGACCTCGTTATTCACGACGAATGCGCCGCCGACATCAAAGACGTGGACACCGTCAAAGGCGTCCTCAAGCCCCACATGGACGGCATCCCCGGCGTGAACCTCCACTGCGCCATGCACTCCTACCGCGTCGGTAACCCCGGCACGCCGCAAAAGGCAGGCACACCGGAAGCCCTATGGTTCGACTACCTCGGCCTGCAATCCAGCGGCCACGGCCCGCAAGAGCCCGTCGCCATCTCCTACACCGCCAAGGATAGCCCGATCACCCAGAGCCTCCAAAACTGGACCACCATCAAAGAGGAGCTCTACAACAACATCCAAATCACCACAGGCAAAGAACTCGCGAAGGGCGCGCAAGTGGTGAAGAAGAAGAAAAAGGAAGCGGACGGCACCGAAGTCGAAACTTCCAACACGGTCGAGACCGTCGTCGCGTGGACCAATCTCTACAACGCCAAGACCCGCGTCTTCTCCACGACCATCGGCCACAACAACGCCACCGTGGAAGACCCACGCTACCTCGACCTCATCACTCGCGGCGCGCTCTGGGCGACGGGCAAACTGGGCGACGACGGTAAGATCGCGCCCGGCTACTCCAAGAAAAAGTAAGCGCCGTCCTTCAGCTTGAACATTCCAGCGGCCTGGGCGGAAACGTCCAGGCCGCTTTCTTTTCCATTGTTCCCTTTTCGGTGTTCCCGCTAAGGCACCTGCTCCACTACGGTCATTCATCACGCACTCATGCCTTGGTTCAATATTGATTTCGGCGACTTCGCAAAGTCGTTCCTGTCTGTCCTTTTCGAGGGCATTCCCTTTCTCCTTCTCGGCGCGCTCGTATCTGGGCTCGTGGATGTCTATGTCTCCTCGGAGCGCATCACCCGCCTCCTGCCTCGGCGACCCGGCGCGGCTATCTTCGTCGCGGGCTTGCTCGGCCTCATCTTCCCGATGTGTGAATGCGGGAGCGTCATCGTCATCCGGCGTTTTCTGAAAAAGGGCCTGCCGCTCTCCGTCGCCACTTCCTACATGCTCGCAGCGCCCATCGTCAGCCCGATTGTCGCCTACAGCACTTGGTCTGCGTTCAAAGACCAGCAGCCGGAAGTCATGGTCATCAGTCGCCTCGGCTTCGGCTTTCTCATCGCCGTCGCCATCGCGCTCGTCATCCACAACCTCCCGCAAGACCGCATCGCGCAGGCGGGCGTCTTCGGGGAAGCCAAACGCCGCACCGGCCTCAGCATCGCCGGTTCGCCCGACAGCGCGGAGCCTGCCGACTTCGCCGAGTTGGTCGGCAAAGCATCGCCGCTTCGCAAAGTCCTCCTCGCCATCCAGTCGGCCACGGCGGACTTCCTCGATGTCGCGTTTTACTTCATCATCGGCGTCGCCATCACCAGCGTCTTTGCCGTCGGCGTCGATCGCACTGTGCTCGACCCGCTTGCCCAATCGCCCGCCAGCTCCATCGTCACGCTGATGATCGTCTCCGCGCTCCTCGCCCTGTGCAGCACGACGGATGCGTTCGTCGCCGCCTCGCAGTTCACGCAGTTTTCCTCCGCGTCAAAGCTCGCCTTCCTCCTCTTCGGCCCCGTCTTCGACTTGAAGCTCTTCTGGCTCTACGGCCTCGTTTTCAAGCGCAAGTTCGTCGTCATCCTCGGCCTCGCACTCTTCATCCTCATCGCCCTGATCTGCATCCTCTGGGGCTCGCTCGATGCCGTCCCTCGCACCCCCAGCAGCCTCGGAACCACCATTTGCCACACCCTCAAACCCGTAGTATAAACGACCACCATGCAATCGCTCTTCAACCGCTGGCTCCCCGCCACCACACTCGCTCTCTGGAGCGCCGTGCTCTTCTACTTTCACTTCTCCGACCGCATGAAAGAGGTGCTCGAACCGCCCTTCAAGACCTACGCCTACATCGCCGCGTTCGTCCTCGCGCTCATGGCCATCGTTTTTGTCGTCTTCAAAGCGGACGCCTCCTGCTGCTCCACCGCTGATTGCGGCCACGGGCTCAGCCGCCTCTCTGCGGGCAAAATGCTCACCTTCCTCATCCTCCTCGTCCCCATCTGCGTCGCCGCCAGCTACACCCCGAAGACCGGCTTCAGCGCCAAGTTCGTCGAAAACCGGGGCACCGCCATGAACGTCGAAAACCTCGGAGCTGGCGCCAAAGCCGCCCGCGCGGCGGACCTCACACTTCCCGGCAAAGGCGGCAACCCCGGCACCGCAGTCCGCGCCGACGGCAGCCCGGCACCGCTCCAAGAAAACCCCACCGACTTCCTCACCCGCACCCCCGAGGGCAACATCGTCGCCGAAGTCCTCGACCTCCTCTACGCCGCGCAGGACAAAACACTCCAAGCCGACTTCGAGGGCAAACAAATCGAGCTCATCGGCCAATTCCTCCCCGACACGGGCAAAAACGCCACCGCCAACCGCTTCAAAGCCGTCCGCATGTTTATGAGCTGCTGCGCCGCCGACGCCCAGCCCGTCGCCACGCTCGTCGAGACCGAGGCCATGCCCGACTTCAAAGAAATGGAATGGGTCAAAATCATCGGCGTCCCCACCTTCCCCGTCGAAAGAGGACGCCGCATCTCCGTCCTCAAAGCACTCACCATCACCAAGACTCCTGCCCCCGAAGACGAGTTCGCCCGATGAGCCTCCTCTCCACCTTCAAGCGCGCCCTCGGCATGGCCCCCGTCGTCCACCCCGTCGATCGCAGCATGGCCAAACGCTGGGTCAAACAACGCCTCCTCTCCGTCTATCCCGAACTACGCGGCGACCCCAAAGCCCTCGAAACCGCCTACCGCTCCCTCAGCCTCGACCCCCAGCCCGGCGCACCCGGCGAGCCCGACGTCGTCTTCGAGATACACGCCCATCGCGAGCCGGATCGGGAATAGGAAAATGAAAGTCCTCCGCACCGCCGCCTCCCTCCGCAACTGGCTCGCCGCCACCACCGGCAAAATCGTCCTCGTCCCCACCATGGGCGCGCTCCATCGCGGACACGGCGCGCTCATTACCAGAGCCCGCAAGCTCGCCGGCAAAGACGGCCGCGTCATCGTCACCATCTTCGTCAACCCCACCCAATTCGGCCCTAAAGAAGACCTCTCCCGCTACCCTCGCCCCTTCGCCGCCGACGCAGAAATGTGCCGCACCCTCGGGGCCGACGCCATCTTTCACCCCACCCCCGAAGTAATCTACCCCACCGGCTCTTCCACCACCGTCGAAGAACACACCGTAGCGCGCGGCCTCTGCGGCGCATCCCGGCCCGGCCACTTTCGCGGCGTCTGCACCGTCGTCCTCAAGCTCTTCAACCTCTGCCGCCCCGACCTCGCCGTCTTCGGCCTCAAGGACTACCAGCAGTGCCAAGTCATCGCCCGCATGGTCCGCGACCTCCACATCCCCGTGCGCCTCATCTTCGCCCCCACCGTCCGCGAGCCCAGCGGCCTCGCCCTCAGCTCCCGCAACATCTACCTCAGCGCCGAGGAGCGCACCGAGGCCACCGCCCTCCGGCGCGGCCTCCTCGCCGCCCGCACAGCCTTCGGCAAAGGCGAACGCTCTGCGCACAAGCTCCGCGCCATCGTCGCAAAAACCATCGCCGCCGCCCCACTCGCCCGCATCGACTACATCGCCGCCGTCGATGCCACCTCCCTAGAGCCCGTGGTAAAAATGAAGCCCGGCGACACCATCGCCCTCGCCGTCTTCTTCGGCACCACCCGCCTCATCGACAACGTGCAGATGCCGAAAGGCGGGATGACGCGATGAAGTCGCACACCGCGATGGGAACCGCAGATAGGCGCAAATAAACGCAGATATCTGCGTTCATTTGCGCCTATCTGCGGTTTCAAAAAGGACATTCAGAATGCCGCCGCTCCCATCCTAGAGTTGCCCTGCCTTCTGTCCCTACTTCCCCGCCTTCCCCAGCCCGGTGAGGTAGGCGAAAAGGTCGCGCAGTTCTTCGCGGGTGAGCTTGTCCACGAGGCCGGCGGGCATGAGCGAGCCGAGCGGTTTGTTGTCGGCGATGTCGGTGAGTTTCAGTTTGGTTTCCTTGCCGGTGGCTCCGTCGAAGAGCGCGAGTTCGTCGGGTGCGCTGGCTCGGCGGAAGCCGGTGAAGGTGCTGCCGCTCTTGGTCGTCACGATGCGGGCTTCGAAGCCTTCTTTGATTTCGCGCGAGGGCTCGATGACTGCGCCGATGATGAAGTCGAGCGGCTGGGCGCTTCCGATGTTGTTCAAATCGGGGCCGATGGTTCCGCCGTCGTTGCCGATCTTGTGGCAGGCGGTGCAGCCGAGTTCGGCCTTTTTGAAGACGGCAGCGCCCTTCGCGGCGTCGCCCTTCGCGCGGACTTCGGCGGAAAGCGCGGCGACAAACTCCGGCGTCGCTTTGCCGACTACGGCACCAGGCTTCAGCGCGTCGGCGACGAATTTGGCGACGACGGGATCGGCTTTCGGTGCGGCCGGTTTCGCGGCGGCGGGGTTGCGGAGAAAGGCGATTTGTTCCTCGGTGAGTCCGCCTTTGTCGGGCTTGGCGAGCATGGGTTCCCAGATGGGTTTCAGGCGGGCGACGGCTTCGCGGAGGGCGAAGTTGATGGCGGCGTCGGATGGTTGGGTCGATGCCTCAAGCAACGACATGACTTCAAACTCAGACCTTTTGTGAGCGGCGGCGACAATCGCCGCGAGCCTCACCCGTGCATCGGAATCCTTCGATAGCGCAGCGAACGCAAGCGCTGCGTTGGTAGCGTTGGACGGCGTCAGCGGGAAAACTCCGTCATTGGCGGGCCGTGACAGACCACGCTCGTCCGTCCACTGGACGACGACACTTGCCCCATACGCTCGGAGTTTGGGATTCGCGGAATGAATTGCCGCGAAGAGAACCTGCTCCGAAGCTGCCTCATGCCACTGATGCACGCAAAGCGCGTGATAATCCGCACGGGCAGAGTCTTGGGTGCTCGCCCACCTATCCACCGCCTTCAAGACATCCCCCTTTTTCATCGCACCAAGGATCCTGCGCGCAAAGTCCTTCACGACAAACTCGGTTCCATCGAGCCCAGCGATGACATCCTCCACCTTGCTCGCCGTCCCCTTTTTCAAAAACTCCGGCGGCTTTACCAAATCGCGGCCTTTCGCCGTCACGCGCCAAATCCGCCCGTGGACTTTATCCCGATCCGGATGCCGGAAGCTCGCTTGATAGTGGCCGATGACGGGGTTGTACCAATCCGCGATATACAGCGAGCCGTCGGGCGCGAACTTTGCATCCATCGGGCGGAAACTCCCACTGCTGCTCTTGATAAGAGGCACGTCGTCCACGGCTTTGAACGTCGAGCCGTTGGCCGAGAAACGCAGCGTCCACACCGCGTTGTTGATGTAGCCCGGCACGATGAGCCGCCCCTGCCAATCCGGCGGGAAATGCGCCGTCCCCACAAACTCCGGGTTGCTCCCTTTGCGGCCTTTGGCACCCTCCCAAATCTGCGGCGGACGCGGCCCGCAGCCGCCCTCGAAAGCCGACACCAGCGCGTCCTGGATGGATCCATTATTGCCCGCCTGCACGAACAAATTCCCCCAATCATCCCACACAAAACCCCACGGATTCTGCGGGTCGCCCGCGCCGCCCCAAAACGGCGTCAGCTTCATCGTGCGCGGATTAAACCGGAAGTAACCGGCCTCCTCCAGATGCACCACACCGTGCGGTGTCTCGACGTGGGAAAAGGCGTGCAGCCCCTGCGACATGTAGAGCTCCCCGCCGGGCGACCACCGGAAGCTGTTGATGTTTTGATGGTTGTCGCCGGTGCCAAAACCCCGCAGCACGACCTCCTTTTTGTCCGCCTTGCCGTCGCCGTCCTCATCGCGCATGTGCCAGAGTTTGGAGCCTTCGCCGACCCAAGCGCCGCGCCCATCGGCATCCACTTCGAGGCCGGTCGGGATGTAGAGGCCTTCGGCAAAAGTGGTCACTTTGTCGGCCTTGCCATCGCCATCCGTGTCCTCGACGATTTTGACATAGTCATTCGGCTCCTCGCCGGGCTTAACTTGTGGATAGGTGGTGCTCCCGATGACCCACAGCCTGCCTAGTCTGTCAAAGCGATGTGCGATTGGCTTGGCGATGCCGTCTTTTTCGCTCGCGAAAAGGGAGACTTCAAAGCCCGGCGCGATGGTGAAAGAGGCGAGCTCCTTCTCCGGCGAAGCGTCCACGACGGGCGTGGAGTTGAGGTTTTTGGGGGAGGGTGTCACTTCGGCGGCGGTGGCGGTGGTGGCGAGGATCGCGGCGAGGGCGAGGGCGCCTTTGATGGACCGGATGGACTTTATGGACAGCATGGACGCGATGGACGGGGTCCATGTCGTCCATGTCGTCCATGTCGTCCAAAAAGCCCCTGGAAAAGCGGCTTTGGCGATGTCGCCGGTGTGATATGGCAGTCCGCCGTTGGTCGGCTGGAAGTTCGGTGAAGTGTTCATTTATGAGAAAACGGGTGTTTGGTGGATAAAAATAGCCAATTTGTGTCGAGATAGGTGGTCAAAAAGATCCGGCGGGCCAACTGGCAACTGCCAGTCGGGGCGGCGGATGTCCGGCGACGCACTTTGGGATCCCCGATTGAGGCGGCGGATGTCCGGCGTCCCACTTTGGGATCCCCAATTGAGGCGGCGGATGTCCGGCGTCGCCTTGTTTAATCGGTGATTGCGGCGCGGCGAGTTGCGAAAGTAGTCAGCGGCTTTAGCCGTCAGAGCGTCCGAACAGAGAAAACGAGAACGCTTCGCAAAAACGCATCGCCTGAGCCGTGGCCTCGGCGTGCCGACAGGCCGTGGAGTGCTACAGCCTGCTGTAGCTTTCCGCAGCCAGCTTGCTGGCGATGAGTAGGACGGACGCCCCTCAACGCTGAACGCCAAACGCTTCGCACACACGACAGCCTCTCTGCTTTTGGACGCAAAAAGACTCAGCGCCAGCAGGCTGGCTGAGTAAAGCGGCAGCAGGCTGCCGCACTCCACAGGCTTCGCCGGATTCCGTCCGCTCATTTGAGCTTTGCAGCGAGCGCCCAGATTTCCGCGTCCTTGGCGTCGATGAGCGGGACGAACTTTTCCAGTTCCTCCGGGAACCAACGCTTGCTCGGGTCGAGGTGGTCGCGGCTGCTCGGCTGGTTGGTGCGGTCGCCGGCGAGGAACGCCCAGTTTTGCGGGCGGTAGTAGTGGAACCAGAGGCGGTTTTTGGCGGCGATGAGGGTGAGGAGGTCTTTTTCCACAGTGAGGTTCACCCAATTTAACTTGGTGTTCGTTGCAAGGAAGCGTGCTGCTGTGGCGAGGGCTAACTGAGGGTCTTCTTGAAGGTTCCCATCGCCAGAGCGCCAACGATTTGTCCCGGCAAGCGTGTGATTGTCCAACAAGGTGACTCCCGCGACCTGTTTCAGGCTCTGAAGCGCATCGGGGAAGACATTGGATGCCTTAGCCGCCTCAGTTGAACTGTCGGAGCCGTCCGTGGCTTTGAGGTCTCTGATGAGCACAACCCTCCTCGCCCCATCCTTCCCCTTCAACCGCCCGATCAACTTCTCATAAGCCGCCACAAACTCCGCGACTTTCGCCTTCCGCGCTGCGTCGGCTTTTTCATGGACGGCTTGGACTTTATGGACTTCTTGGACGGTGCTGGCTCCCTTTGTGGCGTCCACTTTGTCCATAGCGTCCATCCTGTCCATGCCGTCCAGCGCAGCCGCAGCCGCGAGACTCTCCATCTGCCCGAACTGACAAATCACCACCGTCGCGCCCATCTTATCGAGCTGCGCTTCGAGCTTTGGGTAGTTGAGGTCGCGCCTTTGCTCGAAGACAGTGTCGCCTTCCCGCGCAAGACTCCTGAATTTCAAACGATGGTCAGGCAGCGCAAGCTGGATGAGGGTTTCGAGGTAGCCAAGCTCCGCAGCGACGACCATGTCCTCGCCGCCGACGAGCGCGATGACATCGTTCGCTTTGAAGAAAGGTTCTTCCGCACGGGCGGCGGGCTGGAGCGTGAGGATGATGGCGATGAGGAAAACGATGGTGCGCATGGGGGAGGGATAGGAAGCGGGGGCGGGGATGGCAAGGGTGTTCTCGGGCGGACCTCAGTTCATCGGGCGATGCTCACGGCGAGCCAGTCTTCGTGGGTATCCACATCGCGCAGCCTCGGCAGGAGATGCGTGGGCGCAGCGCCCGCTTGAGCGAGGGTGTCTGCGAGCGTGTGCTCGGTGCTCCAGCGGATGTTTTCAAACAGCGCGGGCATCGGGCGGCGCAGCGCGATGAGGTAGTAGCCGCCGTCGTCCGTCGGGCCGAGGACGACCTCCGCGTGGTCGAGCCGCTCCCACGTTTCCGCGAAGATCGCTGGCGTGATGTCCACGCAATCGCTGCCGATGACGGCGACTTTCGCAGCGCCATTCGCGAAGGCAGAGCCCACCGCCATTCGCAGCCGCGCGCCGAGGTCGCCCGCCGCCTGCGCCTCGTAGCGCGCCGCGCCGGGGAGCCAAACGCGCACTTCTTCGCCGCGCTCGGCGGGGTCGTAGCAGACGGTGATTGCAGCGTCGGCGGGCAGTTGCGACCAGACGCGGGCGACGAGTTCTTTGTAAATCGCCGTCGCCGCATCCGCACCGACGGTCGCCGCAATACGGGTCTTCACGCGGCCTGGCTGCGGGTACTTTACGAAAAGCAATATCGTGTTTGGCATCGCGGCGACCCTAACGGCGAATCTGCGGATGGCAAATCTCGCTGCGGGAAGGGAAATGCTCCCCGGTGTGCCACGGTGACGCGACACGTTGGCGCAATGTGAGCCATTTCCTGCGCGATGTCACAGTGCTGCCCTTAGTTGGGAAGTCCCATCTCGCTGTAAATGAGCCATTTAACTATTTCGCGCGCCGTGGCCCGGCGATTGCAAAAGGGCTGCGCGAACTTCAAACAGCTCAAACAAACAACTTTATGGCTAAAATTCTCGGTATCGACCTCGGCACGACCAACTCCTGTATGTCCGTCATGGATGGGCAGGAACCACTGGTTCTTGAAAACTCGGAAGGCGCACGCACGACGCCCAGCGTTGTCGCATTCAGCAAGACAGGCGAACGTCTCGTCGGCCAGGCTGCAAAACGCCAGGCGGTGACGAACCCTACGAACACGATTTTCTCGGTAAAGCGCTTCATGGGACGCAAGTTCGACGAAGTGCAGGACGAGCTGAAGCGCGTGCCTTATAAAGTGGTGAAGGCCGCGAATGGCGACGCCCACATTCAGGTGCAGGTCGCGGGTGAGACGAAGACGTTTTCGCCACCGGAAATCAGCGCGATGATTCTCGCGAAGATGAAGTCCGACGCGGAAGCAAAGCTCGGCGAAACCATCACGCAGGCCATCGTCACGGTGCCCGCTTATTTCAACGACTCGCAGCGTCAGGCTACGAAGGACGCGGGTAAAATCGCGGGCCTCGAAGTGCTCCGTATTATTAACGAGCCCACGGCGGCGTCGCTCGCTTACGGCCTCGACAAGGCGAAGGACGAGAAGATCGCGGTGTATGACCTCGGCGGCGGAACGTTCGATATTTCCGTGCTGGAAATCGGCGACGGCGTCTTCGAAGTGAAGGCCACCAACGGCGACACGCACCTCGGCGGCGACGATTGGGACAATGCGCTCATGGACTGGATTCTCGCAGAGTTCAAAGCCGACTCCGGCCTCGACCTCACGAAGCAGCCCGACGCGATTCAGCGTATCAAAGAAGAGGCGGAGAAGGCGAAGATCGCGCTCTCTTCCTCGCAGCAATACGACATCAATCTGCCGTTCATCACCGCAGACCAGACCGGACCGAAGCACATCCAGAAGACGCTCACCCGCTCGAAGCTGGAGCAGCTCACCGACAAGCTTTTCGAGCGCACGCTCGCACCGACCCGCGCTTGTATGAAAGACGCCGGCATGAGCGAGAAGGACATCAACGAACTCGTGCTCGTCGGCGGTATGACCCGCATGCCGAAGGTCGTCGAGACCGCCCGCGCCATCATCGGCAAAGAGCCGCACAAAGGCGTGAACCCGGACGAAGTCGTCGCCATCGGCGCAGCCATTCAGGGCGGCGTGCTCAAGGGTGATGTGAAGGACGTGCTCCTGCTCGACGTGGCCCCGCTCACGCTGGCCATCGAGACCGCAGGCGGCGTCGCCACCCCGATGATCACCCGCAACACGACCATCCCGTCGCGGAAACAGCAGATTTTCTCCACCTACTCGGACAACCAGTCCGGCGTGGAAATCGTCGTCATCCAGGGTGAGCGCCCGATGTCGAAAGACAACAAGACGCTCGGCAACTTCAAGCTCGACGGCATCCCGCCAGCCCCGCGTGGCACGCCGCAAATCGAAGTCACCTTTGACATCGATGCCAACGGCATCCTCCACGTCTCCGCGAAAGATCTCGGCACCGGCAAGGAGCAGAAAATCTCCATCACCGGCAGCTCCGGACTCAGCAAGGACGAAGTCGATCGCATGCAGCGCGAGGCCGAGCTCCACGCCGACGAAGACAAAAAGGCGAAGGAATCCGTCGAGATTCGCAACAACGCCGACAACCTCGCGTATCAATGCGAGAAGCAGCTCAAGGATCTCGGCGACAAAGTCCCCGGCGATAAAAAAGCGGAAGTCGAGAAACTCATCGCCGACGTAAAAGAGGCGCTGAAAGGCAACGATGTGGAAGCGATCAAAACCGCCTACACCGAGCTGCAAAACAAGTTCCAGGCAATCAGCGAAGACCTCTACAAAAACGCAGCAGCCGGAGCCGGTCAGCAGACCACGCCCGAAGATTTCGCACAGTCCGCAGGTGGAGCCGCTAACGCCGGAGCCGCCAAGAAAGACGGCGACGTCGTGGACGCAGAGTTCGAGGTCGTGGATGGGGATAAGAAGAAGTAAATCGGACATGAAACGCCGACTCACGCTCGCCATCGGCTGCCTCACGGCCGCCATGCCCACTATCGCAGCGCCCAATGTGGCGTCGCCGACCCGCACCAACAACGTCGCGCCCGCGACCCGTGGTGTGAATTTGCTCGGCGCCACGCAAGCGGCGCAAGTCGAACTCGAACGCCGCGGACTGGCGACTGACCACTCCATCGCGAGCGTCGTTTTCCTCAAAGGCGTGCAGCCATCCGAGAGCCACTACGACGTGCGCATCGAACCGCCCGCAAAGCTGACCGACGGACTGCGCCTGCGCGGTTTCTCCGTAGCGATGGATGGCCGCGTGGAGCCCGTCACCGGCTTCCGCGCCACGGCGTAAACTCACCACTTTCAATCCATGAAAACCTACCTCGTATATCAGAAAAACGGTCGCGCAATTCGCGTGCAGGCATCCACCATCGGCCTCGTTCGCGATGGCGTGGTCGTCCTGCATAACGCGGAAGGCCAGGCCACCGCAGTGTTCCCGATCGCCGAAATGTCCGGCATCGTCGAAGAAGCCGCGGTCGCCGGCGAAATCGCCGAGCCGAAAACTAAAGGCAAAGCTTCCGCCAAGGCGGAGGGTTGATAATCACCTTCGCCGCTTCCGACACTCGGGGACCACTGTCACCGGGAGACGGACGCGGCGATTTTCACCAAAAAAACAAACAACATAAACAACCAATAATATGGCAAAAGTAAACGTTCGTCCTCTCGGGGACCGTGTCCTCGTTCAACACATCGAGGAAGCAGAAACAAAAAAAGGCGGCATCATCATTCCTGACACCGCAAAGGAAAAACCACAGGAAGCCAAGGTCGTAGCCCTGGGCACCGGCAAGCGCGACGACGACGGGAAGCTCATCCCATTCGTCGTGAAGGCTGGAGACAAAGTAATCGTCAGCAAATACGGCGGAACAGAAATCAAAATCGACGGCGAGAGCTACCTCATCATGCGTGAGGACGACATTCTCGGCATCGTCGGCTAAACAAAAAACGGAGGCACGCAAAAAAACCTGCGCGTCTCTCAACACTCAACAAATAACTATCAACTAATACAATGGCAGCTAAACAACTCCAATTCGACGAAACAGCGCGGCAGGCACTCCTCCGCGGCGTAGAAAAACTCGCCCGCGCGGTGAAAGCCACGCTCGGACCATCCGGTCGCAACGTCATCCTCGACAAGAAATTCGGCTCGCCGACCATCACCAAAGACGGTGTCACGGTCGCGAAAGAAATCGAACTCGAGTGCCCTTATGAAAACATGGGCGCCCAACTCGTTCGCGAAGTCGCGAGCAAGACCAGCGACATCGCTGGTGACGGCACCACGACGGCGACCGTCCTCGCGGAAGCCATCTATCGCGAAGGTCTGCGCAACGTGACAGCGGGTGCAAACCCAACGTCGCTTCAGCGCGGCATCCAGAAAGCAGCAGAAGCTCTTTCGAAGGAACTCGCCAAGATCAGCAAGAAGGTGAAGGACCGCACGGAAATCGCGCAGGTCGCGACTGTCTCGGCTAACTGGGACGCAGCAATCGGCAACATCATTGCTGACGCTATGGATAAAGTCGGCAAGGACGGCACCATCACCGTCGAAGAAGCGAAGTCCATCGAGACCACGCTCGACGTCGTCGAAGGTATGCAGTTCGACAAAGGCTACATCTCGCCTTACTTCGTCACCAACGCAGAGACGATGGAAGCGAACCTCGAAGCCGCTTACCTGCTCATCTTCGAGAAGAAGATCAGCTCGCTCAAAGACATCCTGCCGATCCTCGAAAAGGTCGCCAAGACCGGCAAGCCGCTCCTCATCATCGCCGAAGACGTCGAAGGTGAAGCCCTCGCGACACTCGTCGTGAACAAGCTCCGCGGCACGCTCAACATCGCAGCCGTCAAGGCACCTGGCTTCGGCGACCGCCGCAAAGCCATGATGGAAGACATCGCCATCCTCACCGGTGGACGCCTCATCACCGAAGACCTCGGCCTCAAGCTCGAAAACCTCGGGCTCGAAGACCTCGGCAAGGCCAAGCGCATCAGCATCGATAAGGAAAACACGACCATCGTCGAAGGCTCGGGCAAACCGTCCGACATCGCAGGCCGCGTGAACCAAATCCGCCGCCAGATCGAAGAAACCACCAGCGATTACGACCGCGAGAAGCTCCAGGAGCGCCTCGCCAAGCTCGCAGGCGGCGTCGCAGTCATCAACGTCGGTGCAGCCACCGAGACGGAGATGAAGGAAAAGAAAGCACGCGTTGAAGACGCCCTGCACGCAACCCGTGCAGCAGTCGAAGAGGGGATCGTCCCCGGCGGCGGCGTCGCACTCATCCGCGCGCAGAAGGTCCTCGACACACTCGGACTCACCGGCGACGAAAAAGTCGGAGCCGAGATCGTGCGCCGCGCAATCGAAGCACCACTTCGCCAGCTCGCCGACAACGCGGGCCTCGAAGGAGCGCTCATCGTCGCGGAAGCCAAGCGCCGCAAAGGCAACGAAGGTCTGAACATCGCCACCGGCGAATGGGTTGACCTCGTGAAAGCCGGCGTCGTTGACCCGACAAAGGTCACCCGCAGCGCGCTGCAAAACGCAGCATCCATCAGCGGATTGCTCCTCACCACCGAGTGCCTCATCACCGAGCTCCCGGAGAAGAAAGCACCCGCAGGCGGCGGCGGCCATGACCACCACGGTCACGGCGGCGGCGAGTTCTAAAAACTCCCGCTCGTTAAAGAGCTAAACACATTCACAAACCGCCGCGTTCCGAAAGGGGCGCGGCGGTTCTGTCTTTTGGGTGGCATATCGCACTCGCCTTTACCGCGTTTGGCGCGCAACCTCTCGCCATGCGAAAGCTCTTCTTCCTACTCCCGATCACCGTCGCGTTTGCCGAGCCTGCGCCGCTTGTCTCTAACGTCGAACTCCAACCGCTCGCCGCGCAGGCGCGGCGTGTCGTCGAGGCGACGGACTATCTCGGCGAACCGCTGAACGCTGCGACGCAGGCCGCGCTGAACGCCGCGAGCACGGCAGACGCGCTTCAGCGTGCGCTCGATCCGCGCGTGCTTTTCGTCGTGACGATTAGCCCCGAGATGCGGGTGAAAGTCGCGCAAGGCCCGGCGCAGCCCGAGCTTGTCGAGGGCGGCTGGCGGCAGTTCTTGGTGAAAGTGATCAACGAAAGCGGCACCACCGCGCCGCTCGCCATCGTGAGCCCGAATGCACGCGCTCGGAACAACGCTAAGGGCGTCGGCACCCCATCGGATAAGCACTATCAAAGCGCCCCGCGCTTGCCTGATGCCGACCTTTGGCTCGACGTGCAATCGTTCGACAAACAGCCGCTCGCGCCTGTGCTCAACGGCCTCGGCGTCGAGTATCGCATCGTCCAGCTCTACGCTCGCGACGCCGGGAAACGCGAGGCGCGCTTCTCGTTCAGTGTGGGGCAGGGGACACAGGACCTCGGCTTTCGCAGCGAGGCCGACGTGCTTTTCACCAGCCAGCCCGCGCAGGAAATCACGCTCGGTGTGTTCGACGAGGACGCGAAGCCCACGACAGCGGCGTTCACTTTCCGCGACAAGGCCGAGCGCGTCTATCCCTCGCAAGCGCGCCGCCTTGCGCCGGACTTCTCATTTCACCCGCAGGTCTATCGCGCGGATGGCGAAAAAATCCGCCTGCCCGATGGCGAATACAACGTCGAGTTCGAGCGCGGGCCGGAGTCCGTGAAGCAGACGACCAAAGTCACCGTCACGAAGGCCACCAAGCACATCAACTTCAAGGTCGCGCGCTGGATCGACCCCGCCAAGCTCGGCTGGTGGAGCGGCGACCACCACATCCACGCTGCAGGCTGCGCGCATTACACCAACCCGACTGAAGGCGTCCACGCCCCCGACATGGCGCGGCACTGTATCGGCGAGGATTTGAAAGTCGGCGCGAACCTCACATGGGGGCCGTGCTTCGATTACCAAAAGCAGTTCTTCAGCGGAAAAGACGACGCCGTCTCCAAATACCCCTACCTGCTCCGCTACGACATCGAGGTCAGCGGCTTCGGCTCCCACAAAAGCGGGCACCTCTGCCTCCTCCGCCTGCGCGACCAGATGTATCCCGGCGGCGACAGCAGCACCCACTGGCCCACGCTCGGCCTCTCCACACTTCGCTGGGCGAAAAAGCAGGGCGCACTCGTCGGCCCCGCCCACAGCGGCTGGGGCCTCCGCCTCCCCGACAACACATTGCCCAACTACACCGTCCCGCCCTTCGACGGCATCGGCGCGAACGAATACATCGTCGATGTCACTCACCAACTCGAAGGCCCCGACGGCAAGCTCGGCCCCGCCGTGGACTTCATGAGCGCCGTGGATACGCCCGCCATTTGGGAGCTCAACATCTGGTATCACACCCTCAACGCGGGCTTCCGCACACGCATCAGCGGCGAGACGGATTTCCCCTGCATCTACGGCGAGCGCGTCGGCCTTGGCCGCAGCTACGTGAAGCTCGACGGCAAGCTCACTTACGACGACTGGTGCGAAGGCATCCGCGCGGGTCGCTGCTACGTCGGCGACGGACGCGCGCACCTCATGGAGTTCAAAGCGAACGGCCTCGGAGTCGGCGAGCGGGGCAGTGAGTTGGCGCTGAAGGAGCCGGGGAAAATCGCCCTCACCGTCAAAGCCGCCGCCCTCCTCGGCGACAAGCCCGACCCACGTCTGCGCGGCATCGGCACCATCACCGGCCCCCACGGCACGCCTGCGGAAAAGCCCTTCTGGAGCATCGAGCGCGCACGCATCGGCGACTCCCAAGAAGTCACCGTCGAAGCCCTCGTCAACGGCGTCGTAGTCGCGCAAAAACAGCTCACCGCAAACGGCGCCCTGCGCGACCTCACCTTCGACGTGCCCATCGAAAAGAGCAGTTGGGTCGCCCTCCGCATCCTCCCCGCCGCCCACACAAACCCCGTCTTCGTCGTCGTGAACGGCAAGCCCATCCGCGAGAAACGCAGCATCGAATGGTGCCAGAAATCCGTGGAGCAATGCTGGACGCAAAAAGAGAAGCACTACGCCGCCCCCGAGTTACCCGATGCCCGAGCAGCGTATGAGCACGCGCGTGTAGTTTACCGTGCGCGGTTGGCTGAAGTGGATTAGCGTCGTCCCAGATCATCACTCATGAAATTTGCCTTCCGGATTTACATCTTTTTGTTCACGGCGTCGGTCGTGTTCGGAGCAGTTACAACGGTCGTCCGATATTCACTCGGCGAGGCAGGGAGCCTCGGTGCGGCAAATCTACCGCTCGATGGAACCGGGCATGGCTACAACCTGAACGCGCAAATCAATGGTGCGGGGACGACGCTGGTGACTGCCGGGCTCGGCGCTGCGGGCTCTACGGCGGCGCTTCGTTTCAATGGAATCAACCAAGGGTTTTACGGGAACAACCCAGACCTTGGTGCGGCGATTGGGACGGATAGTTTTGGCGTGGAGACTTGGGTGCGTGTGCCGAATGTCTCACAGGACGGCTACAATTTTGTGTTCAGTCTCACGGGCGATTCGGGGCCGAGCACGGGGCCGGCGATTCATCTCGCGAATGGGCGCTGGTCGGCTTCGATCCCCGGCTACCAATGGATCGGCGGCAGTCCGTTTGCGGCGGGCGGCGGCGTGCAGGCGGAGGCGAATCAATGGACGCGAGTGGCGGTGGTGCGCAGTGGCGGCGTTTTCACGCTGTATGTAAATGGCGTGGCGCATCCCGAGACGACGACCCAGGCGCCGGTGGGGATGAATGGGTTCCACATGGCGGTGAATCCCGGCGGCGCGACGTACTTCGAAGGGGACATCGATGAGACGCGCGTTTTTTCCTTCGCGCCGGGCGCGTTTCATCCGGCGACGGATTTGTATCAGTCGTCGATTACGGACTTCAGCGGGCAGGCGGTCATCAGCGAGATCGCGGCGAGCAGCGCGGGCGATGTTGTGGATGAAGACGGCGCGAACTCGGACTGGATTGAGCTGCGGAACCCGACGACGGCGTATGTGCAGCTCAGCGGCTGGCGACTGACGGATGATGCGCTGTTGCCTGCAAAATGGACCTTTCCAGCGACGGTGCTCGGGCCGGGCGAGACGATGCTTGTGTTTGCTTCGGGGAAAAATCGCGCTGTTTCCGGCGGGGAGCTGCACACGAATTTCTCGCTCGATCCGGATGGCGAGTTTCTCTCGCTCTCGCGGCCCGATGGCTCAGTGGCGACGTCGTTCACTTTTCCAAAGCTGAAGATCGGCACGACGTTTGGGCAGGGGAGGCTGGTCGATGCGACCCCGGTTGCGCCGTCTTCCGCTGCGAAGTTTAAGGCGATGACGGATGGCTCGCTCGCGCTCACATGGACGCTGCCGGATTTTGCCGATGGCGCGTGGACGAGCGGCGCGGCGGCGATTGGCTATGACGACGGGATCGACGACGGCAGCGGGCTGCAACTGCAAGGCTACTGGAAGTTCGACACCACGAGCGGAACCGTCGCGGTGGACTCCAGCATTCGCGGGCTCAACGGCACGCTGGCAGGCGGCGCGACCTTTACGGCGGCGGGGCACACGGGCGGCGCGCTGGACCTCGGCAACGGCGCGGTGGGCGGCTACGTGGTCTGGCCGCAAGCGGCGAACGGCGTGTTCGACGCGATCACGGCGAACAACAAATTCTCGCTCAGCGTGTGGACTTTCGGCGGCGCGGCGGCACCCACGCAGGGCTATCTTTTTAACATGGCCACGCAGACGGATGGCGGCGGGGATCGCTCGGCGTTCGCGCATTTGCCGTGGACGGATTTGAACATCTATTTCGATACCGGTGGCTGCTGCGGCGGCGATACGCGGATGTTCAAATACGAGCCGAACACGACGAAGTGGAAGGGGCAGTGGAACCATTACGTGTTCCTGAAAGACGGCGACCGGAAGGAGATTTGGCAGAACGGAACGCTGTGGCATTCGGTCACGAACACCGCGCCGATTACGCCGATTCGCAGCTTCTTCGTCGGCGTGGCGCAGTCGGGGCTGATCGACGATCTCGCGGTGTGGGCGGGCGCTTTATCGCCGGCGCAAATCCAGGCACTCGCGAGCGGCACGACTTCGCCCGATGGGTTCAATGTCTTCATGCCGGTCATCCAGCAGCAGGTCCGCAGCGCGATGTTCGGCATCACGCCATCCGCGATGTTGCGCGTGCCGTTTACGCTCACGAGTGTGCCCGCGTGGGATGAATTGCGGCTGCGTGTGCGCCACGATGATGCGTTCGTCGCTTACCTCAACGGCGTGGAAATCGCGCGTCGCAACACGCCCGTCACCGTCGCGCACAATACGCTCGCTCTGTTCAATCGCACGAAGGGCGCGGTGTTGAGTTCGGTGGAGGAAATCAACGTCACCGTCGCAATCCCGCTGCTGCGCACGAACGGCCAGCCTAACGTGCTCGCCATCCACGGCATCAACGAATCTACGACGAGCCCGGAGTTTCTCATCGAGCCGCAGCTCATCGCGTATCGCCATTTGCCAGCGCGACATTTTTCTCCGCCGTCGCCGCTCGTTTTGAATGATGCGGGCTTTTCCGACTTCGTGGCGGACACTTCATTTTCGGTGCAGCGCGGTTTTTACGACACGCCGCAGACGACCACGATCACGACGCTCACCACCGGCTCCACAATCCACTACACGCTCGATGGCTCGAACCCCGGTGCTGGCAATCCCGCGAGCCAATCCGTGACCGCAGCAGCGGGGCAGACGCCGTCCGTCGTGCTGAACATCAACACCACAAAAGTCGTGCGTGCGCTTGCGACGAAGGCCGACTTCATCGCGACGAACACCGATACGCACACGTATCTTTTCCCGAACCTCATCCAAGCGCAGGCTGCAGCGCCAGCGGGCTTCCCGGCGACGTGGGGCGTGTATGGCGGCTACGGCCCAATCATCGACCAGCCGATGGTCGCGGACTACGCGATGAACCAAAGCGTCGTCTCCGGCGCAGTCGTCGGGCGCACCGTGCGCGATGGCTTGCTCGCGATCCCTGCGCTCTGCCTGAGCATCCCCACGCCGCAGCTTTTCGACGGCGCCACGGGCATGTATTCCAACAGCCCGAACCAAGGCCCAGACTGGATCAAACCCGCCTCGATGGAACTCATCTACCCCGACGGCTCTCGCGCTCCCATGCAAGTCGGCGTGGGCCTGCGCATCCACGGCGGGCTCAGCCGACAGCATTGGCATTCGCCGAAACACAGCTTCACCCTCGTCTTTAAATCGGAGTTCGGGCCGGGAAAACTCGACTACAAACTTTTCAACGACACCCCCGTTCGCAAGTTCGATGAACTCGTAGTCCGCGCCTCCAGCACCGACTCGTTCACTGTCGAATACGTCGGCGCATACGAGTATCCCAACGACCGCGCCTCCTACCTGCGCGACCCGTGGATGAAGGACAGCTTTGCCGCGATGGGGCAGCCCACCGGCCATAGCCGATACGTGAATCTTTTTCTCAACGGACTTTACTGGGGCCAATACAATCTTGCCGAAGCCTACGTCGAATCCTGGCACTCGGAAATGTTCGGCGGAACGAAGGACGAATACGACGTGGTCAAAGATTTGAACGAACTCGAAAGCGGCGTGCGCACCGATTGGGATGCGGCGCTGACGCTGGCTGCTGCTGGATTCCCGGACGATGCCGCCTTTTACCGCATCCAAGGCCGCAACCCCGACGGCACACGCAATCTCGCGTTCCCCGTGTATCTCGATATGGCCAATTTGATCGACTACATGATCCTCCATATCTACGCCACGGCACGCGATTGGCCGGTGCATAATTGGTGGGGCGGACGCCGTCGCGGGCCGGACAGCGAGGGGTTCAAATTCTACCCGTGGGACCAAGAAATCTCGAACCTCAACCTCGCGTGGATCGACACCTACAGCGCAGGCGCACGCTTTGAAGAAGTGAACAGCGCAGGCACGCCCGCCGCGTTCTACGACAAGCTGCGGCTGAACCCGCGCTTCCGCCGGGAATTCGGCGACCGCGTGCAGGTCGTGTGCTTTCACAACGGCCCGCTCACGCCCGCGCAATGCCAAGCCCGCTGGCTCGTGCGGCAGATGCAGATCGACAAAAGCATCGTCGCCGAATCCGCCCGCTGGGGCGACGCACGCCAAGCGCAGAGCTACACCCGCGAGGCAAATTGGCTGCCCGAAATGAACTGGGTCGCGAATACGTGGTGGGCCGGAAATCACCCGCAAGCACTCGCAAGATTCCGCCGCGTCTCGCTCTTCCCAAATGTCGTCGCACCCACGATGAGCCAGTTCGGCGGCAACATTGCCGCTGATCAACAGATCACGCTCACCGCTCCAGCGGGCGTCATTTTCTACACCATTAACGGCGTCGAGCCCATCTCGCTTACCGGCGCCATCGCCTCGACTGCCATTGCCTACAGCGGGCCAATCACGCTCAACGTCGACACCGTCGTAAAAGCCCGAGTGCTGAATGCAGGCAGCACATCAGCGCTCACGGCGGGTACGTTCATCGTCGCCGAAGCAGCCAGCGCGCTGAACCTCGTCGTCACCGAACTTCACTACAACCCCGCGCCCGGCGGCTACGAGTTCATCGAGTTTATGAACCTCGGCGGCGCTACAATCGATCTCGGCGGCGTCACGCTCTCCGAGGCCGTCGGCTTCACATTCCCCGACGGCACAAAACTCAACATCGGCGAACGCATCATCGTCACCGAACTCGGTGCAGTCGTCCCCGGCGGAATCCGCACCGCAGGCACCTACAGCAACAACCTCGGCAACGGCGGAGAATCCCTCGTAGTCACCGCTCGCGGCGGCGCAGAAATCCTCACGCTCACATGGGACGACATCGCTCCGTGGCCGCTCGAAGCCGACGGCACCGGAGTGAGCCTCACGCTCATCCGCCCCACCACGCGCCCCGCACCGAGCACCGCCGCCAACTGGCGAATCAGCACCACACCCGGCGGCACGCCCGGCACCACCGATGCCACGACATTTACCGGTGCCGCTAACGCCGACGCCGACGCCGACGGCCTCACCGCATTCCTCGAGTACGTCCTCGCCACCAGCGACACGGCGCACTCGTCCTCGCCGCTCACCACCACGCGCATCGGCAACGACTTACAGGTGAGCATCACCACCAGCGCCACCGCCGAAGACGCCACCGTCGCCCCCGAATACTCGACCACGCTGAGCGACTGGCTCCCATTCGCAGCCCCGACAAAAACAATCGTCCCCGCCGGAGTGGGAAAAATCACAACGACATGGCTGCTTTCATCGCCAGTCGGAGCGACGAAGTTTTTCGTCCGATTCAAAGCGACCCAAGTGCTGCCGTAGTTCGCCTGTCCCAGGCCGCCAGCATCGTGCCGACACAATCGCAACGCGTCACCGAAAGAGCCCCCGAGTGCTTTGCGACGTTTGTGTCGCCGCTACACGGCTGGCATCTCGCACCTTGGACACCGCGGGCTAACGCCCACGGCTATGCACATTTCAGCCCTACGGGCTTGCTGCTCGTTTTTCGGACCGCGTATCAATCATGCCCCTTTGCCAATCGCGGAGATTTTCCGCTTGCGGACTCGCCTAAAGAGCCGTCCTTCCTCGCACCACCGTGAATATCCTTCGTCTCATCGTCATCCTTTCTGCCGTGCTCCCGGCATCCGCACAGAGCATCCCGGCGAACGCCCGCTATGTGATGTCCCACTTTCGCACCCTCCCCAGCGGCCAAAACGACGAGCGGCTTTTCATCTCCACCTCGCCCGACGCCCTCACTTGGACCTCGCTTACCGGCGACGCAGCCGCTTGGCAGCCGCCGGGCTGGGCGGAGTTCTTCAACGTCGTCCGCGATCCCGCCATCATCTACGACAACGGCTGGTATTGGGTCGCCTTCACCTCCGGCAACTACGGCCTGCATAAAGCGTTCGGCCTCGTGAAGTCGCAGGACCTCATCAACTGGACCTATCTCGGCAACATCCAAATCCCCGTCGCCGGCGCGACAGACTCCACCCTCACATGGAATCCCTGCTGGTTCCGCGATGGCGACGGCACCGTGCACCTCTTCATCTCCATCGCCCTGCAAAGCGTGAGCTACGGCCCCAACCCCCACATGCGCACCTACGTCACCCAGCCCACGAACGCCGACTGGACAACGTGGAGCACCCCCGTCCCGCTCGCACTCCCCGGCACCAATACAAACGAGTTCTACTGCTGGAAAGAAGGCGACATTTACCACGGCATCTACGTCGATTTCCAATCCGCCGGCTCGTGGAAACACACCACCTCCACGAACCTCCTCACCGGCTGGACCGCCGCGCAGCACCTCGGCTTCGGCTCCAAGGAAGGCGGCATGATGCTCAAGAAACCCGGCGGCGGATACCGCTTCTACATCGAGTATGGAAATGGGGCGCAGACCATCGGTTTCCGCTGGAGCGACTGCACAGACGCCCTCACCGCCTTCACCGCCGAGACCTCCGTCACCGCCGACCTCGCCATGCGCAACGGCAAAATGATCCTCCTCCCCGGCGCTACCACCTTTACCGCATGGGCCACCGAGCACACCCCCGCCGCCCCCGGCCTCCTCGACGACCCCGACCGCGACGGCACCCCGAACATCCTCGAAGCCCTCCTCGCCCAAAGCCCCACCGCCACCCAGCTCGCACCCCAGCCCATCACCACCAGCGGCCAGCTCGCCCTCAAATACAAACGCACCAACCGCTTCACCGGCCTCACCCTCACCGCAGAAAGCGCCACCACACTTCCAAACTGGACGCCCATCGCACCCATCTCCGCCACCCTCATGACCGACGGCACCGAACTCATCGAGACCCGCCTGCCCGCCGGGTCGAGCGGCTTCCTCCGCCTCCGCGCAACCCAGACCCCGTAGAAAAAAAACCTTCGCGCCTACAGCCCATTCCCCTCACTCACCGTCCACCCACCATCCACCGCCAGCACCTGCCCCGTGCAAAAGCGCGACGCATCCCCGAGGAACCACACCACCGCCGCATCCAAGTCCTCCGGCGTCCCCACGCGCCCCCCATCCAGCGGCTGCTTCGCCCGGATGAACGACATGATCTCCGTATTCTCCACCGCCCGGCGCGACATCGCCGTCTCCACCAGCGCAGGTGCCAGCACATTCACGCGAATGTTGTGCGGCGCATAAAAAGCTGCCGTGCTCTTGCTAAACCCGACGATTCCCGCCTTTGCCGCCGCGTATGCGTGCGACGCAAAATGCCGTGGCGACGGCGACCACCCCAACACACTCCCCATATTCAAAATCACGCCCCCCTTTCCCTCCTGCATAAAGTGCCGCACCGCCGCGCGATTCGAGTACATAAGCGTCGTCAGATTCATATCCAGCGTCTTCCGCCACCCCTCATCCGTCAGCTCATGCAACGCCCCATCCCCGAAGCGCCGCCCGCTCCCCCCCGCCACATGATACAACCCGTGCAT
>CAMDQC010000075.1 GCA_945905735.1 Prosthecobacter debontii
GAAGCCTGAAACTTTCGCCTCTCGTGAATGGAGTGCCGTCGGCGGCAGGAACGCGGGTGTGATTCAAAGTGAAACAATGCCTAGCCTCCACGCGAAAGTAGCGGGGTCGTGTCGGCCCCAGCGCGACACGCAGTGTCGCTGCGCCGCAAGCACCTTCGGCGCTCGGGGGACCCCGCTACTTCCCCGCCCATCGTTCAGAGTTCCGGCTTCAGCCGGTGAAGCTTGCGATGAAGCGGGAAAGCGCGTGACCGCCTGAAGGCGGAACTCCAAACGCCCGATGATGTCGCGCCGTCGCGCCGAGGCTCGGGGCGGTGGAGAATTGTTTGGCGGAGGGTGGAGCGATCCGGTATCGCGATGGGGACGATGGATAGCCCGCAATCACCAACCGACACGGCAGCATCCCCGCAGCCGGGACGGCAGTGGGTGTGGCGGGCGTCGCTGGAGAGCCGGGCGGCGGGGAAAGTCTCGGTGCTCGCTTGTGTGGAGACGGTGTTCGCGGTGGCGCTGTATTGGTGGATCGCGATTCGGTGGGATACGCACTGGCATTTGGTCACGAGCGTCTTCGTCGCGCCGCTGCTGCTGCTGCGCTCGCCGGAGTCTGTTGCGGCGGGGGTGCGGTGGTTTATGAAGGATTGGTTTGGGTTTGAGTTGTATGAGCAGTGGCCGAAGGCAAAGCGGTGGGTGTGGATAGCCGTGATGGCGATTGCGAGTTTTTCCTTCGCGCATTGGCTCGTCGGAATTGCAGGATTGGATGAGAGAGCGCAGTGGGGATTGTTTTGGTCCGCAGCGTTGATCTCGATGACCACAATTGCGATTGCGGGTGCGATTACATCTGCGATTGCGGGCGCTGTCGTGGTTGGTCCGGTCGCGGACGTGATTGCGGCTGAGGGTGTGGGTGCGATTACTGTTTCAATAGCTGCTGTGGGCGCTGTGGCTGTTGCAGGGGCGATTGCGATTATTGGGGCGGTTGCTGGGGCCGCCGCAGTTGGGGTTGCGTTTGTATTAGCGGTGAGAGTACGCAATCACAAGCGAACTGCCTTTGGGGGTACGGTTGCGGGTGCAGCGGTGCGTGGCTACGGTGCAGCCGCAGGACTCGCCCTCCGAGCGTTCTTGTTTCGTATTGCTGCGACGCTTCGTTTTGCTCCTCTCGGGGTAACCCACATCCCGAGCAACTGGCGGGAGAATAATCTGCTCACGGACATTTTAATCCCGGCAGAACTTCTTCCGGGAATTCGCGCTAAGAGAAAGCGCTTCGCTCTCGATGGTGCGTTCGCGCATTTTCAAAAAAGAGAAATAGGAAACCGTGTGTATTGGGTCGTCTTGGTGCCCTTCCTCTTCCTCCCCGCCTTCCTCTACCGTCTGAACATCAAAGCCACCGCTTGGTTTTGGTGGCCGCTGGCGTTTTTGCTGAGGCCGGTGAAGCAGCCGACGGTTGCGGAGGACCAGAAGGAGGCGCTTTGCTGGCCGTGGACGAATCCTTTTCAAAAGCTGCTCTTCGTCGGCATCTCGCTGCTCTCTATGGCCGTGCTCTTTGTGCGGCATGTGGACCCGGTTCGATGGAGCAGGCTTAGCAAGGTCGAGGGCGTTTGGACGCCGGTAAAAGCGTTGTTGGCGCTGGACTGGTCGCACTTCCCGCCGTGGCATTGGGCGATTTTTGTCTCGGCAGTGTGCGGCATCGGGATGCTGGCACTGGCGGGCGGCGCGGTGAGTTGCTCGGTGAATAAGAAATGGCCGCCGCCGGGATTGGGCAGGAAGGTGAAGGTGATGGCGGGTTTCCGGCGCGTGCGCTCATTGGCTACCGTGGCGCTGCTGCTTTTCTCGCTCGGCGCGCTCTTCATCGCGCACACGCCGTGGCACGCGCACGTCCCCCTTCCGGTGTCGTGGTATGGGGCGATGAAGAAGTTTTACCGGGTGGCGGACCCGGTGAAGGGCGCGCAGGCTCATCCTGCGCGCGAACTTCGTGCAGAATCCGTTTCTGACACGATTCGGCACCTACATTGGTTTACTAAGCACAGGAGGGAACGTCACCGGACTAGCGACGGTGAGTCTGTCGAGCACTGGACGTTGTAAGATGAAGATCGTCGTCGCAGGCGAGACCTACTCGCTCAGCGATTCGTTCGACCCTAGCGGAGCGTTCGCTGGTGAAATCAAGCGCCGAGGGAAGCCTCCTATCAGCATCGCCCTCGAACTCGACAGGACGACTGATTCTCCTGTGCTGACGGGAACGCTTATCGAGGATGCGAATACATCGGTTCTGAGTGCACTCCGCGCCGTTTTCAGCAAAACAAACCCCGCGCTTGAAACCGGTAGACATACACTCCTTTTCCCACCCGACGCGGGACAGAGCGATGTGTCTCTTTACCCTGCCGGGCACGGCTACGCTTTAGTGGGGATCGGCATCAACGGCAGCATCGCTGCCGTTGGACAGCTTGGCGACGGCACGCCATTCAGCACCAAAAGTTTCGTGCGTGAAGATCACTCTTGGGCACTATTTTCGCAGCCATACCAAGGCAAAGGACTACTGGACGGAACCCTTGCTTTCACGCAGCAGTCCTCACCCAGCATCGACGAAATCTCGGGCACGCTGCATTGGCAGAAACCGGCGATGAGCAAGGGGCCGTATGCGTCAGGGTTCTCCGGCAGCATCGTCACGCTCGGGTCACGCTGGACGCCGCCGGAAACAGGCGACGCCGCGCTCGACATCACCAACTGGAACCTCGCCATTGGCAACGGCGTGCTTGCTCCACCACGCACTGGTGCCGCCACCCTCAGTTCGGCGAACCTCTTTACCCTCGCCGGAGCAACGGGCACCAAACTCACACTCGCGCCGAAAACCGGCATCCTCTCCGGCAGCTTCCCTGGTGGAAACGGCAAGCCCGTCAAATTCAGCGGCGCGCTGCTCCAAAGCCAGCGCATTGGGCGCGGAGTATTCGCGCTGCCCGATAAGACCGGCCCGGTGACGCTCGACCCGCCGTAAGCCGCTCATCTTCTACCGCGGTGATGTGAGGGGAAACCCATTTTGACAGAGTTATCTGCCCCCGAAATTGAACAGGGAAACGAGAATTTTCAATCCTGCGTTCCGGCGGCACCGAGCCAGAAATCCGCCTCATCATCGAAGGCCGGGACGCCGCCCAGATCGACCAACAAGCCCGAAGTATCGCCCAGTGCGTGTTGAGCAGAATTGGCGCGTAAAACGGCGCTAAAACACCCCGTTTCCAAGTGCGCTCGACGGTAGTTGAATTTTGCAATTCGAGGGGAGAAAGCAGTGGACTTTCCAGAGGGATACGCTTAAATCCTGCCGAACTGAATTATCTAACCCACACTTCCGAACCTATGAAAATACTTATTCTCACTCTCTCCGCGGCCGTTCTTTTGCCCGCATTCGTAAAGGCTGGAGACGACATTGTCGCTCTTGACGCCAAGGCCAATAAGAAAAACGACAACCTCTACCGCATCGTCCCTCGTGGGACGATGATTCCCGGTAACCGTGGCGGAGGAAGTGGTGCCAATTCTGGCTCTGGCGGTTATAGCGGCTCATTCGCGGGAGGCGTTCACTTTAAGCCCACGCTACACTATTACACGAAGGATGCGACCATCTCCTACCGCTATGCCGAGGACCGTGCGAATAGCAGCGACTATCTCGGCCCCAACGCATCTTATTACAATCCACATCGCGAAGGTCTTGCTCCCAACGTAAGCATCCGAAGCCTTGCTCATATCGAACCGTCCCGCCAACCTGGAGTGCCCATGAAATCGAACCGGTGGCGTGAGCAGGACATTAATAATTTCGCTGGAGACACTTACTACCGTCGCGCGGACGCGACGAAATCCTACCATGGCGGTAATATTGAACCCGGTGACAGCACGGGCGGTTCGGGGAAAAAAGCAGAGCGGAGCGAGCGCGCCGAACGGTAATTTCCCTGCTTAAAATAAAAAACTGCGCATTGGGCAAAATCGCCCTTGCCAGCCACCGACCTCGTGTGGCAGGTTCCGCGCCCCTTTTTCAAACACTATATGTCATACGCAATTTTCAAAACAGGCGGTAAACAATACCGCGTCGGCACCGGCGAAATCCTCACCATCGAGAAACTCGTCGGTGAGAAAGGCTCGCGTGTCGAATTCAAAGACGTGCTCGCAGTCGGCCAAGGAGCAGACCTCAAAGTCGGCCAACTCGATGGAGCCAGCGTCGCGGGCGAAATCGTGGATCACCTCAAAGGTGAGAAGCTCATCGCCTACAAGTATCGCCGCCGCAAAGGCTACCACCGCACCGTCGGTCATCGCCAGCAGCTCACCAAAGTGAAGATCACCGAGATCACCGCTTAATTCTCAAACCAACACAGAAGAACACACAGGCTTTATGGCACATAAAAAAGGACAAGGTAGCGTCAAGAATGGTCGCGATAGCGTATCCAAACGTCTCGGCGTCAAAGTTTTCGGTAGTCAGGTCATTAACGCAGGCGGAATCATCATCCGTCAGCGCGGGACCAAGTTTCATCCCGGTCGCGGAGTCGGCCTCGGACGCGACTATACGATTTTTGCAATGGTGGACGGCACGGTTCGATTCGACCGGGGCGGTCGCCGGGTGAATGTGGACGCTGCTCCAGCGGCAACGAACTAACCACAGCAACCAAAGGTTTTCACAGCAAAGCCCCGCTCCGAATCACGGAGCGGGGTTTTTGCTTTTTCGGAATAGACGCCTACGAACTCTACTCGACCATCGCTCATCGCCGAACTGCGTACGCTTCCGCGTGCCTATTGGATTCTGATCGGCGGCTGGTTCGTGAACCGCTTCGGCACGTTCGTGATGCCGTTTCTCACGCTCTTCCTCACTGGGCGCGGCCATTCGCCGTCGTCCGTCGCGTGGGTGCTTTCGGCAAATGGAATCGGGCAACTTCTTTCTTCCGTCCTTGGTGGATATTGGTCCGACCGCATCGGCCGCCGCCGCATAATCGTCCTCGGCACCCTGGGGAATGCCGCCGGGGTTTTCGCCATGTACTTCATGCACGAGCTGTGGGCCATCGCGGGGATGATGCTGCTTGCGGGCTTCGCGTCCGGCTTTTACATGCCCGCCAGCAGTGCGTTGCTTGCGGACATCGTCCCGCAGGAAATGCGGCTGCGCGCTTACGCTGGGCAACGGCTCGCCATCAATGCGGGCTTCGCGTGTGGCGCATCGGCGGCGGGGTTCCTCATCACCATCTCCACGTTTGCGCTCTTCGCGGGGGACGCCATCACCACGGCGCTCTTCGGCATCATCGCATGGCGCTTCCTGCCGCGTGGTCACAAGGTCGGCGAGTCCGAAGCATCGTGGTCGCAAGCATGGCAATACATCCGGCGCGACCGGAGCTTCTGGGGGCTTTTCTGGGCGACGATCCTCTCGTCATTCGTTTTCCAGCAGTTCAATTCCACGTTCGGTTTGGAGATCAAACAGCGCGACCTCACGCTTGCTATCGGCTCTTGGAATTTCACGCCCGAGCAAGTCTTCGGGCTCATCCTCGGCTGGAATGGCGTCATGGTCGCCTGCTTTGAATTGCCCCTGACTCGCTGGACGCAGCGGTTCGACTCGCGCCGCGTCATTCTCATTGGCTATCTGCTCATCGGCTTCGGTTTCGCGCTCAACGCTCTGCCCGGCGGCACCCGGCTCTTCTTTGCGGGCATGACGCTTTTTACCATCGGCGAAATGCTCAGCCAGCCGATGCGCAACGCCTACATCGCCCAAATCGCCCCGCTGCACTTGCGCGGGCGCTACATGGGCGCACTCGCAATGGCCGGCACTGCCGCCGCCGCGCTCGGCCCGCACATCAGCCTTCGCGTCCACGCGTGGAGCCCGACCGTCCTGTGGCTCGGCTGCGCAGTCCTCGGCATCCTCTCCGCCGTGGCGCTCCTATTCGGGGGAAAAGAAACGCCGCCGAGCTAAGGTCACTCCTTCGCGGCTTCTGCGGGCATCTTTTTCCAAGTGCTCTCGTCGGGCTGCCAGTCTTGCGGGATGGCCGACATGTCCACGAGCACTGCGCCGGGCGGGCGCTTCTCGTCGCGGGCGAGTTCGGTGACGACAAATTCGCCGGTCTGCTTCCCGTCCTTGCGTTTGTAGCTGAGTAAAAGGTGGCGGTTGCGCGGCTTCGGGCCCGGCTCCGGTGGGACGAGGAGGCGGAGCGTCTTGATGGGCTGCGGGTAATCCTGGAGCAGCTTCACGTCGGTGAGCACGACTTCGTCGGCGTAGCGATTGAGCTGGCGGGCTGCGCCGAGGCAATTCGCCATCGTGGGCCAGCCGGGTGCTTCGTAGCCGCGCGTGTGGACGGTCGTCATCCCGCCCACGGTGATGAACGCATTGGCTGCCAAAAGCACCGCGCCCACCGGCACCGCCAGCCGCACTTTCCCCAGCGCCTCGATGCCGTAAAACGCGAAGAACGCGTGCAGAGCAAACGTGCCGAAAAAATACTGCGGGCCCGGCGGTATCCGCAGCCCGGCGAAAATGACGAACTGCACCGCGAGGCACGCGAGCATCAGTAATGGGACGATGTCGCGAGCGGGTTCCGAGGAACGCACGCGGAGAGAGCGCAAAAAGGGTAAAATCCGCAGCTTGGTCATGATTCTGACAATTCGCTCGGAGACGGCGTAGGGCGGAAGGAAGGGGATAATCCGCAGCCCAGCAGCGGCAATCCCCAGCCAGATGATCGGGTAAATCAGCCGCGAACTCCACATCGCCAGCATCACCAACCAGTCCGGCCCGTCGGCTCTCGAGACTTCGACACCGACACGGCTGAACATCTCAGCCACAACCGTCACTAGCCAGTCCGGCACATCCGGCCCATCCGGCCGCGCGACCGTCTGCGCGTAGTCAAAACCGGTGAGCAGATTCCCGCCGAGCAGCGGAGCCAGCGCAGACAGCCAGCGTTCACTTTTCAGCGCATATTGCAGGTTCACTTCCCCGTGCGTGAGCTTCCAGTGGATGACGCCCACGAGCGCTCCGAGATAGAGAAAGTGCAGGATAAAAAGCACCGCCCCGGCCCGCCACATCGCCGCGCGGTCTGCCCGGAAATCCGCCCGATGCCGCCACAGCAAATACGCGCCGATGGGCACCGCCAGCGGCAGCGCCTGCGGGTGATTGACGGGCAGCAGCACCACACACACCGCGCACAGTCGCAGGGACCACGCCCGTTTCGTCTTTAGAAAATCCGCTAGCGCCGCCACGCACAACGCGCCCAGCGGGATGGTGAAACTCGCGTCCCACAAGATGCGGTGAAAAGCCACGACGTTGGGCGCGACGAGCAGCGCTGCCGCGAACCACGCCCGCAGCCCCAGCGAGCGCGCCATCCACACCAGCCCGAGGCTCGTCAGCCCCGCACACAGCAGCCCGCGCAGCACCACGAGCGTCTCCGGGTCATGCGTGAACCACAGGAGCACCTGATACGTCTGCGTCGGCACGGGCCCATACGGCACGCCGAAATTCCCGAAGAGCCCCGTGTGGGCGGGCATGTGGTCTTGGTTAAAATAGAACGCATTTGCGATGAGTCGCGGCTCATCAATGAGCCAAGAAACATCGCCCGGCCACATCACCACCGGCACAAGCGCCGCCAGCACCAGCAGCCACAGAAAAAGAGAGCGTCGAGTATTATTGATAGCCCGCTTGCATGAGGGAACGCCGCGCAGGGTGCAAGTTAGTTGAGAGTTGAGGGTTGAGAGTTGAGAGTTGAGAGACTGCGCGCGGCCTCTCAGCGCTCAGCTCTCAACTCTCAACACAACCTCCCATTCCCGTGCCTTCAGCTCGGCGAGCAGCCTGCGGAGTAGCTCTGGGTGGTGGGGCTTTCCTTGGTGCAGAAGAATGATCGCGCCGGGCGTCAGCGTCGCGAGGATGCGCTGGAGGATGCGCTCGACGTTTGTGTCTATGCCGTCGAAGCCTCTCGCACTCCACCCGATGTTGTGCAGCCCAAGCTCGCGGAGGACGCCGCCGTTGAACAAATTGCGAAAGCCGACGGGCGCTCGGAAGAGCCGGACATTTTCTCCGCACGCATCTTGAATCGCCCGCGAGGTCCTGGCGATTTCGAGGCGTTGCGCTGCGGGGGAGTAGCACCAGAACCACGCGGAGGGATGCGTCTGCGTGTGGTTTGCCAAGACGTGCCCGCGCTCCCGAATCTCGCGGCAGAGTTGGGGATTCGCAGCCACACGCTCGCCGATGAGGAAGAAGACGGCGCGCACCCCGGCAGCGTCCAAAATCGAGAGCATCTCGGGCGTGTCGGCAGTCGGCCCATCATCGATCGTGAGACACACCTGCTTTTCAGAAGTGCGGAAGCGCCGTTTCGTCCGACCCCACGGCGCGAGGCGCGGCAGGAAAATGGAAAGAATCACCCAGATGTGAATCGCCACCATGCAGAGCAGCCCCGCGAGCCAGCCCCAGCGGAAGCCCACCAGCAAGGGCGGGACGTGGAGCCCGAGTAATGTGAGCCATGCGAGACGGACGGTCATTTCCCAGCCATCGCCAGCAGCCGCGCGAGTGTCAACATCCGTCCCCGTGCTGGCACCCGACTTGCTAAACTATCCGCGTTATGAATCCAACAAACCTCACCAACATCATCGCTCCAGTCGTCGGCTTTGCCGCAATGATTGGCCTCTTCCTCGCGAGCCTGCGCGCTGTTATCGCGCTTTCACTTCCCAAAGACCGCAAGGAATAAGTCCGCCGCCTCCCAGACGCTTCCGCCCGCTTCCAGAACCGCCAAATGCGCTTCCGCCTTTGACGCGCCCAGATTCGCCCGCTCTACTCCGCCCGCATTATGCCACGCTATCTGTCGCGAGAAACTGAGCCGTTTGGGAAATGGAACGGCATCCCGATTTATCTCACCACGATCTTCGTCGCGGTGATGGTGCTGGGGCTGGTGGTTTGCGCGTTTCTGCAAGTCACGGACGCTACGGAGGTCTTCCGGCGAATGTATTTCATAGTCCCGCGCCCAGACTGGGATAATGCCCTGGCGCTCTTCCTGTATCCGTTTGTGGACCAGTTTCACTTCTTCACCCCGTTCGCCATCTTCTGTATGTATGGATGGAGTGTCGGCATCGAGACGCACTTGGGGCGTCGGGTGCTGATCAAACTGATCGCCCTTCTCGTCTTGGTGCCATCAGCGGTTGCCGCGCTGGTTGCTCACACCTTCGGCTTCCCCGGCGTCCTCGTCGGGAACATCATTTTGACCTGCGGCATGGTCATCGCCTTCGCCACGCTCTACCCGAACGCCGAGTGGTTCGGCGGCATTCCCTTCAAGTTTGTCGCTGTGTTGTGCGTGTTCACCGGCTCGCTCATGGTGCTCGCGGAGAAGAAATGGATTCCTCTCTTTTCGCTCTGGAGCGCGTGCTTGGTGGGCTTCTTTTACATCCGCTACGCCTTGGCGCAGGAATACGACGACTACGTTCCGCTCAGCGCCCGCTTCCGTCAGCTCTTCCGCCGCAAGCCCAAGTTTCGCATCGTGCGCAAAGACGAGATACCGCCCGCCGAACGCTGGGCACCCGAGCCCGTGGAAAATGCCGTCTCCGACGAAGTGGACGCCATCCTCGATAAAGTAGCCCGCTCCGGCCTCGCCAGCCTGACCGCCAAGGAGCGCAAGCAGCTCGAAAAAGCCCGGCAAGATTTGCAACGCCGCGACGGGAAGTAGCTCATGCGCCTCAGCATCATCGTCCCCATCTGGAACGATCCCACAGCACTTCGCGCCATCCTCACCACGCTCGCCAGCTTACGCGGAGTGGATGAAATCATTGTCGGCGACGCATCCACTTCTGGCGAAAGCGCACAGCTCGCCCGCGACTTCGGCGCGACCGTGGTCCGCAGCGAAAAGCCCGGACGCGGCCAGCAGATGAACGCCGCCGCCGCCGCCGCGACCGGCGACATTCTCCTCTTCCAGCACGCCGACACCGAGCTGCGGCAGGAGCACATTGATTCCCTCCGCCTCGCGATGAACTGCGAGCACGTCTGCGGCGGCGCATTTCACCGCAAGTTCGACGCTCGCCATCCCAGCCTCACATGGCTCGAAGGCTGGAACCGGATGCTCCTCGAAGCAGGCGGCACCGTCTTCGGCGACCAATCCATTTTCGCCCGCCGGAGCGTCTTCCTGCGCATGGGCGGCTTCGCGGATTTCCGCCTCATGGAAGACGTGGATTTCTCCCGCCGCCTCCTCCGCGAAGGCCGCCGCGTGCTGCTCGACCCACCCATCGCCACCGGAGCGCGGCACCACGAGAAGGGCGGCTCCTGGCGCACTTCCCTGCGCAACGGCGCGATGCTCGTGCTCTACTACGCCGGGGCGTCCCCCGACTTCCTCCACGCTTGGTATTACCGGCGGTGGACTACTGCATCAGCCGCGTGACGACATCGCCCTCGGGCAGCTTCTCGGCGGTGAGGGCGAAGAGCGCGGGCTGCCACGGGTCGAGGGCGACGGGGAGTTTGCTGAGGTGGCCGAGATATTTTCCGGTGCGCAACTCGTAGGCGTGAGCGGGGGAGGGGAGTTCGGCGTCGAAAGTGATGGGCTTTTCTAGTCCTTCGTTGCCGCCGCCTTGTCTGAGGTCTTCGGTCATCGTGTAGTTCACATTGCGCTCGAAGGCGACGAGGCGCGCTTTTCCGAGTGTGTAGCGATGCGTCTGCACGCGGGCGCTGGCGGGCACTTGGATCGGCGGCAGCGTGGTCAAAGTGGGGATGTTGTCCGGCGAGTTCGCAGAGGGGAACGCACTCGCCGCTCGCAGCTTGCCGTGCCCATCGAAGTCGCCCGCCGCGCCATCGACGAGCAGCTTGCCCCGCCATGACGTGATCGCTTTCACCTCCGCATCGGTCATCGCCCAGCTCTGCGGGAGGACGAGCGCGGTGACGCCCTTGAGGTCGCCACGCTCGATCTGCTCGGTGCTGATAAAGCGCGGCGAGTAGCCGAGGTCTTGCAGCCGCTCGATCCATGTGTGGCGGACTTGCGCGTGCTTGTTATGGGTCGCCTCGTAGCTGGAAAACCGGCGCAGCCACGTCGAGCCATCCACGGCGCTCTCCATCATCCACGCCGCTTGGATGCTCGGATGGCTGTAATGGATCGCCACGGAATCCGTCTCCCTTTTTGCCCGCACAAAGAGCTGCGCGACGGGCGAGGCGAGGTCTTTGAAAACGGGGATCATTCCCTTCGCTCGCGCCGTCAGAGCGTAGTCGGCGGACTTCCAATCAATGCAGTCTTCGCTCCACCAAACGATGGTCCCTTTATCGCCGAGCAGCAGCAGATGCCACAGCTTGCGCTGCGCGTTGCGGGCGTTGTCGATGCCCGTCGTGCTGAGCATGAGCTTGCCCGGCATGAACGAGCCGAAAATCTCCCGCGCATCCGCGATGTCGTAGGGCTCCGCCCAATCGAGCGACTGCGAGAGCCGCCACAAATCGTAGCCGCCAAACGCCGACGGCATCTGTGTCCCCTCGATGCCCACGGGCGTCGTCGGGTCAATGGCGCGCGCCGTTTTGCGCAAATCGTCGAGCATCCCCGCGAGCGAGATGTCCATGTAAGTGCGATGGTCCGCCCATGGCGAAAAGTTCCACGCCGTCGGCTTCTTGCGCGCATCTTCGGCGGTGAACTTTGTGCGCTGCACCGCTTGCCAATCGGGCTTGCCGCGAGGGATCGCGTCGCCGCTGGCCATGCGGTTTTTCGTCTGGTCGGTGGTGAAGGGCTTCACGTCATCCCATGTGGCGAACTTCGTCTCCCACTGCGCGTTCAGCGCACCGAGCGAGGGATACTGCGTTTGCAGCCACTTGCGGAAGCCGGCCAGCGCCAGCGGGTGAAAGTCGTAGTCGAAAGGGTTCGCCGAGATCGTCGTGGAGAGCTCATCGCGGATGTCGTAGAGCAGCGGCTTGTTGGGCGCGTTCTTCTTCACCAGCGAGGCCATCTCCGTGCGCGCCCAGGCACGCCACTTCGGGTCGTCAAAACAGTATTCGCGGATGAGCCCGGCTTCGTCGCGCGTGTCCTTCCACGCCGTCACGACTTTGTCCCAATCGCGCACATTGCTGCTCCACTTCAAGCAGAGCCCTTTGTTCACCATGTTCTCCACGTAGTACGGCATCTTCGCATCCAGCAATGGCTGGATCGCGCCATCGCCATGCACCATCGCCGCCTGCACGCCCAGTTCCCGCATCCGCTGCCAAAAGAGCGGCAGTTTATCCGGCTGCTTGTAGGCGGAATCGCCCACCCACATGAAGACGCGATACTCGTCCCACGGCTTGAATGCAGGTTCTTGGGCGAGTGTGGCGTGGATGGAAATCCCGAGGAGCAGAGCAGAGAGTTTGCGCATGGCGCGAAACTACGCGGCGAAAACTCCGATGTCGCGCCCCTATTTTGCCGCGCGGAAGCTCGCGATGGTCTGCTTCGCTGCGGTATCGGCGTCGGGGAGCGGGAGGATTTCTGCGGAGAGGTAGCCGGTGTAGCCGATGGCGCGGAGGGCTTCGACGATGGGGGCGATGGGCGTGTGGCCGTGGCCGATGGCGCGGCGGTTGGAGTCGGCAAAATGGACGTGTCCTACGAGGCTGCCGCAGACTTCCAGCGTGGCGGCGAGGTCGGCTTCTTCGATGGCCATGTGGAAGAGGTCGCAGAGCAGCTTCACGTTGCGGGTGCGGAGCGAGCGGAGGAAATTGGCGGCGTCTCCTTGGCGGTTGAAGAGGTTCGTTTCGTAGCGGTTGAGCGGCTCGTAGAGGAAGGGGACGCGATGTTGCTCGGCGAGCTCACCGAGTTCTTCGAGGGCTTCGGCGAGCCAGCCCAGTGCTTGCTGGCGAGTCACCGGAGCGTCGTAGCGGCTTTGCATCGAACCGAGGATCGCGGGCGCTCCGAAGCCGCCTGCGAGTTCGATGATGGAGCGGATGAAGTCGCGCGCTTTGGCCCGGTTCTCGGCGTCGGGGGAGGTGAGGGAATACTTGTGGAGCACCCAGCCTGCGCCAGTGCCGATGGCGGCGACTTGGAGGCTGTGGTGATCGAGCAGCGATTGGAGGTCGGCGATGTCGATGGCGTTGGCGGCGGGCGGGAATATCTCCACCGCATCGAAGCCGTGCTTGGCCGCACGGGCGCAGCCATCGGCGAGGCCTTCGTGGAAGACGAAGGGGCCGAGTTTCGCTTCAGGGACGAGGCAGATGGTGATGGCGCTTTTCATCTTCTAGCGGGTCTGGACGCCGTTCACCGTGCGCAGGATGCCGCGCGGATTATCGTCGCGAAGCTCGGGCGGGAGCGCGTCTTGAGGGAAGCCCTGCCAGCTCGCGGGGCGCACCCAGCGCTCGATGGCGGCGCTCCCCACACTCGTGAACCGGGCGTCCGTGCTCGCGGGGTACGGGCCGCCGTGCTGCATGGACGGGCACACTTCCACGCCCGTCGGGAAAGCGTTCAAAACCACGCGACCTGCGCGGCGCTCGACGATGGAAATGAGGTCGGAAAAATCGGCGAGGTCAGCGCCATCCGCGTGGATGGTGGCGGTGAGTTGGCCCGCGAGGCAGCGCGCGGCGGCGATGAGTTCCGTCACCGTTCGCGCGGCGACGAGCAGCGTGTAAGGGCCGAAAATTTCCTCCCGCAATTCGTGGTGCAAGATGAACGTCTCGGCGTCTGTGGTGAACGCGACGGGCTCGCCTTGCGTCTTCGCGGAGTCGGCATCGACGTTGGATTCGGCGAGGACGGTGACGCCCTTTACCGCCTGCACTTTATCCACGCCCGCGAAGAACGAATCGCAGATCGAACGGTTCAGCATCGTCGCAGGCATCGTGCTCTGCACCTGCGTGCGGAACTGCTCGGCGAAGGCGTCGAAGTCCGGCCCACCCAGCGCCAGCACGAGGCCCGGCTTTGTGCAAAACTGGCCGACGCCCATGGTGAAAGAAACCTTCAGCCCGGCAGCGATGGCCGCACTGCGCGCCTTCAGCGCGGCGGGCAGCAGGAAGACGGGATTCAGCGAACCCATCTCTGCAAACACAGGAATCGGTTCCGGGCGTGCAGCCGCGGCATCAAAGAGCGCGCGGCCCGCGCGTTCCGAGCCCGTGAAACCCAGTCCGCGCACCAGCGGATGCTTCACTAAAGCCTGCGCCACCACCGAGCCGGCGCCGTGGAGCATGGAGAATACGCCCGCAGGAAGCCCGCACTTCTCCAGCGCGCGATAGATCGCCGTCGCCACGAGTTCCGCCGTGCCGGGGTGCGAGCCGTGCGCCTTCATGATCACCGTGCAGCCTGCGGCGAGAGCCGAGGCCGTGTCGCCACCGGCGGTGGAAAATGCCAGGGGGAAATTGCTCGCACCCATCACCACGATGGGGCCGAGCGGCACGCGCATCCGGCGCAAATCGGGCTTCGGCACCGGCGAGCGATCGGGGATGGCGTGGTCGATTCGCGCATCCACCCACGAGCCCTCGCGGATCAGCGCGGCAAACGATTTCAACTGCCCGCACGTCCGCGCCCGTTCCCCCGTGATTCGGTCCAGCGGTAACCCGCTCTCAAGGTGCGCGCGCTGGATGAGCGCATCGCCCAGCGAGACGATTTCATTCGCGATAGCATCCAGCAAATCGGCCCGCGCCACATCGCCCACGCGCCGGTAAATCTCGAACGCATCCTCCGCATGGCGCACTGCGTGGTCCACGTCTTCCGCGCTCGCTTCGTGGAAAGCCGGGAGAAGATCCCCGCTATCGAGCGGCGACTTTGCATGAAAGGTTTTTGGGGAATCCGATGTGAGTTTTCCCGCGATGAAGCTGTGTCCGTGAAGCGTGTGCATGATGTTGCCGCGAGCCTTTGGATCATCGCTATCGAAAACAAGCGGATTCTTTTCGGTCGCGACCGATCGGCGCGACTGACTAGGTGGGTGCGTGGATTGTAGCACGCCGTCCGGGATGTGACGTTTAGGGCTGAGCAACGGGTTGACGCTTCGGCGGGCGTCGGGCATTTTGCACGCATGACCATGCTTCAAGAATCTGAATGGGAACACCTGCGCCACAGCCCACTGCTGCCGGAAATCGTGGAGAACCTTTCGCAATGTTTGCGGGATGAGAAAGCCCGCCGTGCGCAATTTTATGCAGAGATGACGCCGGAGCAGAAAACGGAGTTTATCGAGGGTGAGGTGCTCATGCACTCGCCTGCGCGGAATGCGCATCTCGTGGCGACGCGAAATGTCTTCTTCGCACTTTGGGGGCATCTTCGTGGGCGGTCGGCTGGGCAAGCGTTTGTAGAGAAGTGTCTCTGCACCTTCCCGCGCAACGATTACGAGCCGGATGTCGTTTATTTTGGCCCGGAGAAAGCGCGCACTTTTACGGCGGAGATGATGTGCTTTCCTGTGCCGGACTTCATCGTGGAAGTCCTCTCCCCAAGCACAGAGGCCAACGACCGTGGGGTGAAATTCGTGGACTACGCGGCGCATGGGGTCGCGGAGTATTGGATCGTGGATGCGGACCGGCGCGTGCTGGAGCAGTATGGGGAACGGGAGGGGCGGTTCGAGCTGCTTACGAAGACGAATAACGGCACCGTGGCGAGCATCGCCATCGAGGGTTTCTCCGTGGATGTAGGGGCGATTTTTGCCGACGTTTAGTGTCCGCTCATCGCATCACAAAGCGGATGGGATGAATAATTGGCATCGCAGCCCTTGTCCCGTTTGCTGCGATGTGGCACACGACTCCCATGCGCGACGTATCCAGAATTCAATCAGCCGTCCGGGATGTGCCCGATTTTCCAAAGCCCGGCATCGTTTTCAAAGACATCACCCCTGTCCTTGGAGACGGTAAGTTGTTCCGTGAGGTCATCGATTTTTTCGCCGACACGCTCGCCGGGAAGGGCGTGACAAAGATCGTCGGCATCGACGCACGCGGCTTCATTTTCGCCAGTGCTGTGGCCTACAAGCTCGGCGTCGGCTTCGTCCCCGTGCGAAAAAAGGGGAAGCTCCCGTGGAAGACACGCGCGGCGGAGTACGACCTCGAATACGGGAGCGCCATCGTGGAGATTCATCTGGATGCCGTCGCGCCGGGCGAAAAAGTCGCGCTCATTGACGACGTTCTCGCCACTGGCGGCACCGCCGCTGCTGCATTGAAACTCCTGCATTCATGCGGGGCCGAGGTCGTCTGTGCACAATTCTTGATGGAGCTGGGATTCCTCCACGGGCGGGAAAAACTTGGCGGGGTCGTCGTTGATTCGATACTGATTTACTAGCGTTTTATATAAAAACTATAACTCTGGCACGCCGCAGGCTTATTCAAAGTCTGCAATGCCAAATCCGAAAAATCAGTCCATTTCAGTCCGCATAGAGGCCGCTCTCAGGAGCATCAGGAAAGGCCTTTCGTGTTTGAAGCCCGGTGTGGGAGCCGCCAGCGCTATCGCCATTCCCATCCTCCCCACCTTGGCCGTCACGAACCCAATCGCGCTCGATCCGCTCATGGCGAACATCCTCGCCGGCCTCGGTATCGTTGCCGGTGTTACGCTTGGCGTCGTCTATCGCAGTATGAGTGAGACTCGGGAGGCGCTCCGCAAGAAGGCGGAGACTTCTGACGCTGAACTCCGCGCGGTTCTCACGATGACGGACGACGCGGTCCTACTCATAGACAGCCTCGGCACCGTCCGTGGTGCGAATCCCGCAGCCGAAGAACTCTTCGGCCAATCCATAGAGCGACTCCTTGGCGAAGAACTCCAGAAGCTCATTGCCTACCCGGTCAACCTTCAGGAGCTCACCCGCAACGGCCCCGCATCCTTCAAGACCACGGCTCTTCAGCCCCAGGGAAGTTCGAAAGTGAACATCGTCCTCTCCGAAGTGAACCTTACAAAAGGGACGAGTTTTCTAGCACTCGTTCGCGACGAAAACGCCACGGTCACTCAGCAGCAGTTCCATGCGGCACCACTAGATCTCGCGGGCCCGGTCAGCACATTCTCCCACGACCTCAATAACGTCCTCACAGGGATCATCGGCAACCTCTCGCTCATTCTCATGACGGCCCCTCCCGACGCGGCGACCAGCGAGAGAATCACCGGAGCCAAGCGCAACGCAATCCGTGCCCAAGAGCTAAACCGTAAGCTCCTCGCCCTCGCAAAAGGCGAAGAATGCCAAATAGATCAGCCATCGAATAACACCCGGAGCGCACTCACGATTGTCCCCATGCCCTCGATGATGGCCACGCCCTTGGCGCCACAAAAACCCCTGATCACAAGCCCGGAATCTCGCAACAAAGGTCACATGCGAGTTCTCGTCCTCGACGACGAAGAAGCCATTTGTGCCCTTGTCTCCACGGCCCTTGGCGCGCTCGGCTACGATGTCGCCGAGGCTTATGACGGCGAGCAAGCCGTCCGCGCATTCGAGGAAGCAAAATCCGCCGGGCATCCCTTCGAACTCGTTATTTCAGACCTTAGTCTCCCGGGTAACGTTAATGGCGAAGAAGCAGTTCGCCGGATGCGAGCCATCGACCCAGCGATGAAAGCCATCGTCTCCAGTGGCTATGACTCAGACCCCGTGATGAGTCGATACCGTGAACACGGCTTCTGCGCCGCCATCTCCAAACCCTACGACATCGCCAAACTCGGTCGCGTCGTCACCAGCGCCCTCGCCGCAGAAGAGGTGCACAGAAAGACCGCATAAGGCGGGCACACCCGCCAAGACTCCACGGCAGAGGCCGGGAGTCGGAGGCTGGGGCTTACGCGACGACTGCTCATGGGCTGACGGTCGTAGTGAAGCTCCGCCTTCGACTCCCGGCCTTTGCGTTTCCCCACTATATCTTCGTCCGGCCGGACAGCGCGCGGCTGAGCGTCAACTCGTCGGCGTGCTCAAGTCCGCCGCCAGCGGGGAGGCCTTGGGCGAGTCGCGTGACGCTCACTTCAAACTCTCGCAGGAGACTCGCGATGTAGTTCGCCGTGGCCTCGCCTTCTACGTCGGAGCCGAGCGCTAGGATGATTTCCTGTGGCTTTTCTTCGCGGATTCGCGCGATCAATTCCGCCACGCGCAGATGTTCTGGGCCGATGTGCTCCAGCGGGGAAATCCTCCCGCCGAGCGCGTGGTAGCGGCCACGGAAACGGCCCGTCCTTTCCAGCGGCAGCACGTCCGTCGGCTGCTCGACGATACACAGCAGCGACTTGTCGCGGCCTTCATCCGCGCAAAACTCGCACAACTCCGCCTCGGTGAAAAAGCCGCAGCATTTACAAGGATGGATGCGCTCGCTCACGGCCTGAATCGCCGCCGCCACATCCGCCGAGCGCGCGTCGCGGCTCTGCACCATCCACAGCGCGATGCGCTCCGCGCTGCGTGGGCCGATGCCGGGCAGGCGCTTGAGTTCGCCGACGAGGGTGCGGATGGGCAGTGGGTAGTTGGTCTGTTTCACAAGTGTGCGCTGCTCCAGCCGGGCGAAGGCTTCCCGGCGCGTAGTGCTTCGATGCGGCGGATGTAAAATTCGCACGGCCCGTCCGAGCCAGAGAGTTCTTGGGCGGAGCTGAAATGCGCTAGGGCTTCCTCCCACCGCTGTCCCCTGAAAAATATGATGCCCTTCCAGAAAAACTCGCGTCGTTGGTGTTCCGCCTCGGTCAATCCCGGCAGTCCGATCAGCTCGTAGATTTCCTCGCGGTGCGCGGCGTCTTCGGAGCGCTGCACGATTTCCAGCGGGCGGACTTCCACCGTGCCCTCGGCGGCGTTGAAGGCATCCGAGCCCATCGCGATTCGCGAGCCATACACCAGATTGGCTGCGCAGAGTCGCCGGGCAAACTCCACCGGTTCGCCCGCCACGCTGAACGTCCCGAGGCGAGCGGCGATCACCAGTTCGCCGGAGTTCACGGCAATGCGGTAGTCGAACGTCTGCGCCCAGACTTGCTGGCACTCTTGGTTCACCGCATCGAGGCGCTCCACGAGCGCCAGTGCGGCTTCGCAAGCGCGTTGTGCGTGTTTAGCGTCGGGCAGTGGAGCGCTGAAAATCCCGCGCACACACTCACCGCATTCGTCGAGGTAGCCGCCCTGCTGGACGAGGATTTCTGCCGAGTTGCGGAGGAAGGAATTGGTCATCGCCACATAGTCACTCACCGGCAGCGCAGCGACGAGCGCGTCGTGGTTAAACACCTCGCACACCACCACGCTGGCCTCGCGCAGTTCGCCCTCAAATCGCAGCGGGACATCGCAATCGAGCAGCGCATGAAATGTCTGCACGGAGACGCGGTCGCCGAGGAGTCGGTAAATCTCCTGCTTCCGCCGACCAGGCGCGGACTGCGAGTAGATGAGCGCAATCGCGAATGCCAAAGCGATGGCCAGCGCCGGGGCGAATGGACTGAAGTAGCCATCAAAGAGCACCACCACGCAGACCGCTGCTGCACACTCTGCCAGCGCGACGAGCGCCACCGCGCACTTCAGCGACATGCGCCCGATGTCGATGGTCGTCCATGCGATGCCGAAGCTGCCTGCCAACATCAGCGCATACTGCAAAACGCGCCCGACCACCGGCGGGGACGGCTGGCCGACAAACGACGCCAGCGCAGCATCCAGCCCGCGAAAGATGCCGAGCTCAAAGAGCCCCACGGACACGAGAAAGGCGAGGACGCCGCAGATGATGGATGCTTTGAAGTAACGCAACGGCGCGCGGTGTATCACGCTTGCCGCGCAGCGTGCAACGTCGCTGCGTGAAAAGGAGTTTCAATCCCCGCTTGCGCTTCTCGCCCGGCCCGGCTTTCCATCGCCGCGTGAGCCTCAATAGGAAACATGTCATCGAACTTCGCAACGTCTCCTGCACGCGAAATGAGACGGGGATTCCGTCGTCGGCACACGAAATCTCGGTGGGCCTCGATGCGGGTAGCGTGACGCTTTTTGCCGGGGAGCGCGGCTGCGGGAAGAACCTCATCCTACGTCTGCTCGGGCTGCTGGAGACACCGGATCGAGGCGAGGTGATCATCGGTGGCTCCCGGATTTCCGCGATGCCAAAAGAGCGCGTCCTCGACCTCCGCGATACGGCGTGCGGCTATGTTTTTTCGCCGCCATTTCTCCTGCCGGGATTCACGGTGATGGAGAATATCGCCATGCCCCTATTTAAGATCTTCGACATGCCGCCCATCGAAGCGCAGGAGCGCACGGAGTTGCTCATTGAGTTTGTCCAACTCACTAAGTTCATCACCGAAAAGATCGACTACCTGAGCCTTGGGCTCCAGCTCCGCGTCGGGCTGGCGCGGGCGCTCGGCTCGCACCCGCCGCTGCTGATCGTGGAAGAGCCCGACCTCATCTTGGGAGGCGCGGAGATGGAGGCATTCCGCAGGCTGCTCCTCCGCGCAGCGCAGGACTTCGCGTGCGCAGTCGCGGTGAGCGTGGGCGCGGAAATCGCGGCGATGCCGGGCGAGCGCCGCATCGAGTGCGTGAATGGGCGAATCGTGTGTGACGTTTTACCGTGAGCGACGAAGCCGTTCAAATCACCAAGGCCAGTCGCTCGAACCTCGCGCTCGCATTCATCGCACTGCCGAAGCAACGCCGCGCGGACATCAGCGTTTTCTACGCATTCTGTCGCGTGGTGGATGACATCGCCGACGACCCCGGCCACACCCGCGATGAGCGGCAAGCGGGTCTCGATTTATGGAAAGCGGCGGTGGAATCGCCCCAGCCCGCCGAGCCCACGCTCGCCGCCACTGTGCGCGAAATCATCGCGCGATATGGGCTCTCCGTCGGCGACTTCCGCGAAGTCATCGCGGGCATGGAGATGGACCTCGACGGTGCGCGCTACGGCACTTGGGAAGGGCTGCGGCTCTACTGCCACCGCGTCGCCAGCGTCGTCGGGCTGGTGAGCATCGACATCTTTGGTGCGCGCGATGTGCGGGCAAAAAACTACGCGCTCAGCCTCGGCCTCGCGCTCCAGCTTACGAATATCCTCCGCGATGTCGGCGGCGATTTCGCGAACGAGGGCCGCATCTATTTGCCCGAGGAAGAGCTGGCGCGCTTCGGCGTCTCGCGGGACGATCTCGCCGCTGGGCGGCGGAGCGAAGGCTTCCTCGCGCTGATGGATTTCCAAGCCGAACGTGCACGTTCTTTTTACCGAGAAGCCGCGAGCCAACTCCCGGCTGGCGATAGGAAGGCGCTCATCGCCGCCGAGATCATGCGGGCAGTTTACAGCCGCTTGCTGGAGAAGATGGCGCGCGACCGCTGGCAGGTATTTGACCGCCGGTATTCGCTGGGGAAGCTGACGAAGCTCTGGCTGGTGCTGCGCGGGGTGCTGGGGTGAAGTCGCGCTAAGCTTGCTCGGGCACGCCTGCGGCGATTTCGTTGACGAGCGTGGGGATGCTGAGGCTTTCGGCTAGTCCGTCGTAGTTGAGGAGGATGCGGTGGCCGAGGACTTCGGGGGCGAAGGTTCGGATGTCTTCGAAGGCGACGTGGACGCGGCCTTCGGCGAGGGCGCGGACTCGGGCTGCGCGGATGAGGGCTTGGACGGCGCGGGGCGAGGCTCCCCATTTGACGAATTTTTTCACCGTCTCGCCGCTCTCCTCGGCGGCGGGGTGGGTGGCGAGGACGAGGCGCACGGCGTAGTCGCGGAGTGGGTCGGCGACGACGACTTTTTCTAAAATGGTGCGGAGTTCCATGATGCGGTCGCCGCCCATAATGCGGGGAACGTCGGTGCTGCCGCCGAGGGTGGTGCGGCGGACGACTTCGTTGAGTTCGGCGCGGTTTAGAAATGGGACGACGAGCTTGAACATGAAGCGGTCGAGCTGGGCTTCGGGGAGTGGGTAGGTGCCTTCTTGCTCCAACGGGTTTTGGGTGGCGAGGACGAAGAAAGGTGGGCGCAAGATGTGGGTGTTGCCGCCTGCGGTGACGCTGCCTTCTTGCATGGTTTCGAGGAGGGCGGACTGCGTTTTTGGGGTGGCGCGGTTGATTTCGTCGGCGAGAAGGAGCTGGGTGAAAATGGGGCCTCGGCGGAATTCAAACTGGTAGCGACCGTCGGGTCCGGCGCTCATGACGGTGGTGCCGATGATGTCGGCGGGCATGAGGTCGGGGGTGAATTGGATGCGGCGGAAGTCGAGGTCGAGCGCGCGGGACATGGCTTTGACAAGCTCTGTCTTACCCAAGCCGGGGACGCCTTCGAGGAGGACGTTGCCGCCTGCGATGATGGCGGTGAGGACGCCTTCGACGACGCGTTGCTGGCCGACAATGACGCGGCCTACGCTGTCACGCAGGCGGGCAAAATCGTCACGGAACTTCTGGGCTTCGGCTTGGAGTGCGGCGGTGTCGGACATTGAATTTATGATTTACGAGCCGTGATTTGTCGCAAGCGTAGGCCTCCAACAATCATTATTCGTGAGTCACAAAGTTTTCTCGGGAAGGAAGACGGTGAATTTTGTCCCCTGCGGGCTGGTTGAAAGGAGGATGGCTCCGCGTGCCTGGGTGACGAGGCGCTTGATGATGCCGAGTCCGAGACCGGTGCCTTTTCCAGCGGGCTTGGTGGTGAACTGTTCGTTGAAGGCTTTTTGCAGCGAGGCGTCGGTCATGCCGGGGCCATTGTCACGGACGCTGATTGCGATAAATTTCACGTTTGGCTGGAATTTTTCCGCAGCGACGAAGCGAGTGGTCGGGTCGTCTTTAAACGATGTAAGGTCAAACGATGCGGGGAGCGATTGAGCGACGACTTCGACGCGGTGCGGGGTGTTGCACGCTTGAAGGGCGTTGATGGTGAGGTTGAGGAGGATTTGGAGGAGGTCGGTACCGTGGACGAGGGCAACGATATCGGGGTCGAGGTCTTGGACGGTGAGTTCGTTGCCTTCGCAGCTTGGGTGTTTGACGAGAAGTTCTTGGAGGTCGGCGAGGACTTGGTTGATGGCGACGTAGCTGTCGAGGTCAGTCTGGCCGGAGCGGAGGTAGCCCAGATAACGGCGGGAAATCTCAATGCAGCGGATGACTTGGCGGTGGATGCGGGCGATGCCGCTGCGCATTTTTTCGAGTTCATTACCTTCCACGGAGGAGGTGTTGTTCACCTGTCGGTGGAGGAGTTCGATGAAGCCGTTGATGACGGTGAGGGGGCTGTTCAAATCGTGGAGGACGCTGCCGTAGATGGCCCCCGTTTCTTTAGCGATGTCTGCTTGTTCCCCGCGATGTTGGAGTTCGCGCTGGAGGCTGGCGAATTGAGCTTGGATTTCGACAACGTTGAGGTTGGCGCGCCGTTTTTCGAGTGCCTTGGCGGCGGCAGTGCGTAGGCTGGGGATGTCGAAGGGTTTGTTGAGATATTCGCGGGCACCGAGGCGGAGGGCTTGCCGAGCGGTGTCGAGGGTCTCGAACGCGGTGAGCATGATGACTTCGATGCCGTCGTCTATTTCCTTGAGTTCGCGGAGGACGTCCACGCCGGACATTCCTTGCATGAGGATGTCGAGGATTGCTACGTCGATGGCGTGCTCTTTGGCGATGCGGACGGCTTCGCGCCCATTGGTCGCGATGAGAACCTCGAAGTCGCGGCTGAAGACGACTTTGAGCGAAGCTCGTGGCCCTTCTTCATCATCGACGACGAGGAGTGTTGGTTTGCGCTCTACGGTGCTAGAGTTTTTGGCCGAGGCCGAGGTTGATGGCATGTGAGTGAACGGAGTCCCAAGGCGAAAACGGATCCCTGAGGTGTGGCCAAAAAGGCGCACGTTAGAATCGCAGGTTGGGCTTTGGTCATGGCGTAGATCCACTTAGCAAACCTCCTGCCAACTGAACAGTGCTAAAAATAGAACTGGATTATTTTCTGAGAACTGCCAGTTTCCGCCCGCCAAAAGTTAGATGAAGTCCGTTGAGTGACGTTGAGCGCGATAGTTTGCGGTCGAAATCCGATAGTCGGGAACAGTCAGGAAGCGCCAGTCTATCGGCAGACACAAATATGAATAACAAACTCTTCGTTGGAAACCTTTCTTGGACAACGACCGACGGCCTCCTACAGGACGCCTTCGCACAATTCGGCACCGTTGTTGAAGCGGCAGTCATGATGGATAAGTTCACCGGCAAATCCCGCGGATTCGCCTTCGTCACCATGAGCACGGCAGAAGAAGCCGAGGCAGCAGCTAAGGAAATGGATAACAAGGAAATCGACGGTCGTCCCGTTCGCGTCAACATCGCCCGTCCGAAAGAGGACCGTGGCGGCGGCGGCGGCGGCGGATACCGTGGCGGCGGCGGCGGTGGCGGCTATAAAGGCGGCGGCGGCGGCGGACGTGGCGGTGCAGGCGGCGGCGGCGGTGGATACCGTGGCGGCGGCGGCGGCGGCGGCGGCGGTGG